>ONSW01000015.1 GCA_900320595.1 uncultured Eubacteriales bacterium
TCAAGCTAAAACTAAAGGGCCTGACACCTGCTCAACACAGATACCAGACCCTTCAGGTCGCTTAATTTTATTTTTGTCTAACTTTTGGGGTTCACTTCATTTGCGGTCACGCCGGCGTCATTTTCATTTTTGCTGATGGTTTCCGCCTCAAAGCAAATTCTCTGCGAAGTACTGCTTGACGGGATGTCTTTTTTGATTCGGTCAGCCCGCGGCCTCGACCGTGAAGGTAAAGGGCACCTCGAGCGTCTCGCCGCTCTCGAGGATCAGAACGATCCTGGCGCTGTATTCTCCCACGGGCAGATTGGCTTTCGGCGTGATCGGCCAGGCCGTGTCGTTCGTCTCGCCGGGCTCGATCGTGACGTTCTTTTCGGCCTTGAGGACAAAGCAGCCGGAGCTCCTTCCGTTCAGCCGCGCGGCGCGGATCACGACGGGCTCTTCGCTCTCGTTCGTGAGAGAGGCGGACACGGCGGTGAGCGCGTCGCGCCGATACCCGGCCTTCAGCGGCTCAAACTCCGGCGCGGTCACGACATAGACCGCAAGCGGATCTTCCTCTTCGGCGCTCTCTTCGTCCGCTTCTTCAGCGCTCTCTTCTGCGGGGGCTTCCTCGTCCGACGGCTCCTCTGCGGGCGCCTCTTCTTCGGCCTCCGCCGCGTCTTCGGCGGGCGCTTCATCTTCCGCTTCGGCCCCGGTCACGGCTTCGGCCTCCTCGGCGGCCTCTTCGGCGGTCTCCCCGACGGTCTCCTCGACCGCTTCGGCGGCCTCTTCGCTCTCGGCCTCCGCCGCGTCCCCGGGCTCTTCTACAGGCGCCTCCGCCTCCTCATCGGCCGCGGCGGCGCTGTTGTCCCGGAGCTCGCCGCCGTTTGCAAACACGTTGCCGGCGTTGTTATAGACGAGCCCGCCGTTGACGTACACGGTGCCGCTGTTGTTGTAGGCCGTGCCCTGGTTGTTGTAGACGATGCCGAAGTTGTTGTACACGGTGCCGCCGTTGTTGTAGACGACCGCGCCGTTGTTGTACACGACGCCGCCCTCTTCACAGAGCACGACGCCCTCCGAAACGCTCATGCGCTCGCCCTCGCCGCAGACGAGGGGCCGGGGGTCGCCGCTGTCGGGCGTCTCCGGCTCTCCTTCGGCCGGATCTTCCGCGTCCTCTTCGGCGGACGCTTCTGCTTCCGCGGTCTCTTCCTCAACGGCTTCCGCGGTCCCGGCGGGCGCTTCGGCCTCGTCGTCGCCCTCGTCGGCAAAGGCGGCCGCCGTCATCAGCGACAGCGCCAGCACGAGCACAAGCAGCAGACTCAGCAGTTTTTTGGTCTGTTTCATTCCGGATCCCTCCCTGCGATATTCGATGTTCCTGCTTCCATGATAGCGCCGTCTTTCCCCGTTTGGTTACGGTTTTGTGAAATCAGCGCCAGTTTTTCCTGTCGCGACAGACGCTTGAGGTGCCATTCGCGGCTCATGGCCTCCTCGCGGGTATCAAACGCTTCAAAGTAGACGAGCTCCACCGGGCGGCGCGAGCGGGTATACTTGGCGCCCTCGCCGGCGTTGTGGGCTTTTACGCGCGCGCCGAGGTCGTTCGTCCAACCGGCGTACAGACTGCCGTCGCGGCAGCGCACCAGATAGGCGTAATTCATTCCGCCCGCCTGACCTGCCGGACGTTTTTCTCAAATTTGCCGCGCGCGCCCATGACCTCGTGGCCGCAGCCGCGGCAGCGCAGACGGAAATCCGCCCCGACGCGCAGCACGTCCCACTCGACGCTGCCGCAGGGGTGGGGCTTTTTCATGACGAGAACGTCACCGACACGGATGTCCATTATGTCTTGATCTCCTCCCAGTAGCGCTTCGCGGCCTGCTCGGTCTTGTTGTCGCCGTATTCGTAGTAACGGCGATCCTTCAGCTCGTCGGGCAGATACTGCTGCTTCACCCAGCGGTGGGGGAAGTCGTGCGGATAGAGATAGCCCTGCTCGCGCTCGAAGCCCGCGCCGTCGGCGTGGACGTTCTGCAGCTCGCGCGGGATCGACCCGACGTGCCCGGCGCGCACGTCCGCGAGCGCGGCGTCGATGGCCATGCAGGCGGTGTTGGATTTCGGCAGCGTCGCAAGGAAGATGCAGGCCTCGGCCAGCGGCAGCCGCGCCTCGGGCAGACCGAGCTGCAGCGCGCTGTCGACGCAGGCCTTGACGACCGGCACGGCCTGGGGATAGGCAAGGCCGATGTCCTCGCTCGCCGAGCAGAGGATGCGCCGGCACGCGCCGATGAGATCGCCCACCTCGAGCAGCCGCGCGAGATAGTGCATCGCCGCGTCGGGATCGGACCCGCGCAGGGATTTCATCAGCGCGGAGAGGCAGTCGAAGTGCTCGTCGCCGTCGCGGTCATAGCGCATCGCGCTGCGCTGGGTGATGGCTTTGGCGTCGTCGAGCGTGATCTCTCCCTCCGCCGGGGCGGCGGAGAAGAGCAGCTCCAGCGCGTTCATCGCCTTGCGCACGTCGCCTCCGCAGGAGGCGGCGATATAGTCGGTCACGCCCGCGGCAAAGCGGACGGGCTCGCCGCGGCGCTCGTTTGCCAGCGCGATCGCCCTTTCGGCCGCGCGGGCGACGTCGGCGGCCGGGACGGGCTTGAACTCAAAGACCGTCGAGCGGCTCAAAACCGCGCCGAACACGCAGAAATAGGGGTTTTCGGTCGTCGAGGCGATCAGCGTGATGCGGCCGTCCTCGATAAACTCCAGCAGGCTCTGCTGCTGCTTTTTGTTGAAATACTGGATCTCATCGAGATACAGCAGCACGCCGCCCGGCGTGAGCAGGGTGTCGAGCTCGGAGATGATCTGCTTGATGTCCGCGATGCCGGCCGTCGTGGCGTTGAGCTTGCGCAGCGTGCGGTTCGTCTTTTCCGCGATGATGCGCGCGACGGTCGTCTTGCCCGTGCCGGAGGGACCGTAGAAGATCATATTGGGGATCTGCCCGGACTCGACGATGCGGCGCAGCATCCCGTTTTCGCCGAGGATATGCCGCTGGCCGACGACGTCGTCCAGACTCTTCGGGCGGATCTCGTCCGCAAGGGGTTTGTACATGGAGCACCTCCGGAAATCAGGGTCGTCTTTGCTCCTCTCTCAGCAGGGGAGCGTGAGGGCTTATCTGCCCTCGGCGCGCCGGTCGAGCGCGGTGTTGCGGAAATACAGCACGATATCGGTCGCGACCATGGCGATGTCCGCAAAGTAGAACCAAATCGAATAGGGCCACACGCCGGTGCGGCTGTAAGTGATCAGCTTGCCCACAAGCCCGACGAGATAGCCGAAAATGACGATGAATTCAAACATCACACTCTTGCCCCTCGCCGTGCGCGAGCGCCAGGATTTGGCGATATTGAACGGCCAGGAGAAGCCGAAGGCTACCAGCATGCCGATCTCGCAAAGCTGTACAACATCCATTGTTCGAACCCTTTCTCCGCTCCGGCTTCAGGGCGGCGCGGGTCTCCCGGCGCAGCCTCCGTTTTCGCTTGCTTTTCAGCCTTTTATTTTATCACAAAGCGCTCCTCTTGTAAATCGGCGGCGGTCGCGGGAGAAAACTTTTTCTTGCCCTCCGCAGCGCGGTGCGCTATGCTTGGGACAGATAAAAAAGGAGGCGGGAAAATGAGAAGACAAGACCGTGAGATCACCGACCGCGGCGAGATCCGCGCGATCGTGGAGCGCGCAAAGATACTCCATCTCGGACTGAACGATGAAGGGCGGCCGTATGTCGTGCCGCTGCACTACGGCGTCGAATGGGCCGAGGAGCTGCCCGTCTTCTATGTCCACGGGGCAAAGGAGGGACGCAAGCTAGATCTCCTGCGCCGCGACGGCCGCGTCTTTGTCGAGATCGACGCCGCGGGCGCGCTCGTCCCGGGCGGGGAGACGCCCTGCCGCTACGGCGCGGTGTTCGAGAGCGTCATGTGCGACGCCGAGGCCGAGCTTCTCCCCGCGGGCGGGGAAAAGCAGCGCGCGCTGCAGATCCTGATGAAAACGCAGACCGGACGGGACTTTGCGATCACGCCGGAAATGGCGGAGGGCGTCGCCGTCATCCGTCTGCGCGCCGTGAATCTCAGCGCAAAGGCCCGGAGGGCCTAGTATCTAGTATCTAGTTTCTAGTTTCTAGAAACTAAGCACTAGAAACTAGAAACTAAAACACCGGGGCGGAAGGCAAAGCCTTCCGCCCCGGTGTTTTTACCAGTCGGAGTCCCAGTCGGTCGAGCCGCTGTCCCAGTCGGTGTCCCAATCCCAGTCGCTGCCGGAATCCCAGTCGTCATCGTCGTCCCAGTCCCAGTCGTCATTGTCGTCCCAGCTCCCGCTGTCATCGTACGACGAACTGCTGTAATCGCTGTAGCTGGTGTAGTAGTCGCTGTCGGCAAAGTCCGACACGCCGTAGTCGTCGGAATAGGAATACGAGGCGTAATAGTCCTCGGCGTTGTCAAGCAGTTCGTCCGCCACGCTGATCGGGTACCAGCCGTCGTCGTCATAGAGATACCAGTTGCTGTTCTGGCTGTAATAATAGTTCCCGCCGTAGTTGTAATAGCCGGTCGCGGGGCGGTGATGGTGCGGGCGGAAGGCAAAGGACGTGCGGACGATCGTGACCGCCGCCGCGACGGCGATGATCACGCCGAGGATCACGTGCCGTTTCTTCTTCGTGCGCTGCTGTGTGCACTGCGTGCTGAACTGTTCGGTGCTGTTATAGGGGTTGCGCCCCTGGGCCTCGCTGCCGGCATAGCCCGGCGTGCGCGCAGCGGCGACGCGGCGGCGCTGGTTCGTGGCCTCCTCCTTGAGCTTGTCAAAGATCTCCTTGACGGCATAGGCCTCGTCCGGCCCGCGGTAACGCACGGCGCGGCTGCCGTCGGCCTTGTTTTTATAGACGACGAAGTTGCCGTCGCCGTCGCGGTAGATACCGAAGGCCTTTGCCCCCGGGTAGTCGAGCCCGATGAAAAAGCGCATCTTGGCCAGCGGCAGCTCGTGCCGGTCGCAGAAGGCCTCGAGCTCGGCGATCGTGCGCGGCGTGGTGACGCGGCGGCGCTCATAGGGCGCCTGCGCGGCTTCGGCGGCGGCACCGCTTTGGGCGACGGGCGCGCCGCAGTTCTGGCAGAAAAAGCTGCCGTCACTGAGCGCGGAGCCGCAGGATTCACAATAACGTGCCATAAGTCGCATCCTCCCGGGAATGTGCTTTCGGTTACACTATAGTCCCAGCCCGATAAAAAAACAAGACGGAGAGCCTTAAGAAATACACGGCCCCACGCTCGCGAGGATGAGCGTTGCCGTCAGCTCCGAGATGCTCTCGACCGTGAGGTCGCGCCGGTCGTTGACCCACTCCTGGATCAGCCCGATGCAGCCGTTGATGATAAAGGCGTTGTACATGCCGTAGCGCAGCTCGTCCGCGCCGGGGGCGAGGATCTGCCAGAAATAGCGGCACTGGTTGTCCACGCGCGTCTTGACGCGGTCGACGAACTGCATGTCGCCGTGAGGCGAGAGCATGATGCGGCAAAAGCTGCGGTTCTCGTCGAGGAAGGAGAAGATCGCGTGCAGATAGGGCGACACCGCCGTGCCGGCGCCCGGATCGGTCCCGGGGTCGGAAAAGGGCTTGCGCTCGGTCAGCGTGCGGTCGAACTGGGCAAAAAACTCGTCCTCCATCGCGCGCAGCAGATCGTAGATGTCCTGATAGTGAAAATAAAAGGTGCCGCGGTTGACGTCCACAAGGTCGGTCAGCTCCTTGACCGAGATCTCGTTGATCGGCTTTTCCTCCATCAGCTGCAGCAGCCCCTCGCGCAGACGGCGCTTGGTGTTGCGGACGCTGCGGTTCTCCTGGCCGGACCTGTTCATGCCGTATCCTCCTTTCAACAGTTTTGCCAAAACTGTTGATTGTTCATCAATTTGCGCCGGATTATCGGTTGACAGAAGCTAACCGGTGAATATAATTGAACTATAAGCTAAAATTCAACACTTGTCAAGAAAGGCGCCCGTGACGTGAACGAGACGAAAAAACGGGATATCATGTATGAAACAGCCGCGGCCATCGTGAGATGGCGGGGGCTTTTTATCCTGCTGTTTCTCGTCGCCGCGGTCTACTGCGCGCTGTCGATCGGGCGGGTGCGCGTCAATTCGGACCTGACGTTTTTCCTCTCCGGCGACACGGAGACGCGCCGCGGCATCACGATCATGGAGGACAACTTCATCACCTATGCCTCCGAGGACGTGATGGTCGCCAACCTGACCTATGAGCGGGCGGAGGCGCTCGCCGAGGAGATCCGCGGCTTTGACCACGTGTTCTCCGTGACCTTTGACGACACCGAGGCGCACTATACCAGCTCCGCGGCGCTGCTTTCGATCGCCTTTGACGGCGTCGACGGGGACGCGGGGGTCGATGCGGCCAAGGAGCGGATCCGCGCGCTGCTCGAGCCCTATGACAGCTATACCTATTCGATGGACATCAAGAACTACTCCAAACAGCTTGCCGGCGAGATGGTCGGCGTCGTCGCGATTGCGGCGGCGGTGATCGTGGTGATTTTGCTCTTCACCTCGCGCAGCTATTTCGAGGTCGTGATCTTCATCATCGTGTTCGTGTTCGCCGCGCTTCTGAACATGGGCACCAACTTCTGGCTCGGGGAGATCTCGATGATCACCCATTCGATCGCGATCATCATGCAGCTTGCGCTCGCGATCGACTATGCCATCATCTTCGCCCACCGCTACCAGGACGAGTGCGAGCGCTTTGAAAGCGCCAAGGCCGCGCTGACGGAGGCGCTTGCAAAGTCGATCGTCGAGATCAGCTCGTCGAGCCTTACGACGATCTCCGGCCTCGTCGCGCTGATGCTGATGGAGTTCCGTCTCGGCTATGACCTCGGCATGGTGCTGGCCAAGAGCATCGTGTGCAGCCTGCTGACGGTTTTCCTGCTGATGCCGGGGTTGATCCTGCTCTTCCCGAAGGCCATCCGCCGCACGGCGCACCGCAGCCTGATCCCGGACATCACGCCCTGGGGCCGCTTTCTGATGCGCTCGCGCAGCTGCTTCGTGTGGATCTTTCTGCTGCTCGTGCCCGCGGCGTTCTACTGCTCGCGCCAGGTGAACTATGCCTTCGCCGACAGCTCGGTGACGGAGCTCGTCTATTCCGAATCCCGCGCGGCCATGCGCAAGATCGAAAGCACCTTCGCCCGCTCGACGAGCGTCGTGATGCTCGTCCCGAGCGAGGATTTCACCGCGGAAAAGGAGATCCTCGAGCAGGTCTCGGCGCTGCCGCAGGTCAAGAGCGCGATGGGTCTTGCGAACATCGAGGTCGAGAGCGGCCGTGTGCTGACCGATTCGTATTCCTCCCGCATGTTCGCCGAGCTCCTCGATCTGCAGCAGGAGGAGGCCGACCTCCTCTTCCAGGCCTACGGCGTGCGCCACGAGGAATACCAGGTCCTCTTCGGCGGCCGCGAGAACTACCGCGTGCCGCTGGTGGATCTCTTCGGATTTCTTTTTGATATGATCGACCACGGCGTCGTCACGCTCGACGCCGAGCAGACCGAGCGGCTCGGCGAGCTGCGCCGGACGCTTGATTTCGCGCTCGACCAGCTGCGGGGCGAGAGCTATAACCGCATGCTCCTCTCCGTCGACCTGCCGGTCGAGGGCGAGGAGAGCCGCGCCTTTGTCGAGGAGCTGCGCGCCATCGCCGCGCCGTACTATCCCCAGGGCGAGGTGCTGATCGTCGGCGACATCACGAGCGCGCGCGATCTCGGCGATTCCTACACCGGCGACTCGCTGCTCATCAGCCTGCTCACGATCGGCTTCGTCTTCACGATCCTGCTCGTCACGTTCCGCACGGTCGTCGGCGCGATGATCCTGGTCTTCGTCATCCAGGGCAGCATCTGGATCAACTTCTCCTTCCCCTATCTCCAGCATGTCAGCCCCTCGTTCGTCACCAACATGATCGTCTCGGCCATCCAGATGGGCGCGACGATCGACTATGCCATCGTGCTGATGAACCGCTATCAGTCCCTGCGCGGCGAGCTGCCGATCCGGGAGGCCATGGCCCGCGCGGTCAGGGAGAGCTTTGCCACCGTGCTGACCTCCGGCTCGATCATGACGATCGCGGGCGTGCTCATCGGCGTGCGCGTCAGCGATGTGTACGTCAGCCATATCGGCCTTGCCGTCGGGCGCGGGGCGTTCTGCTCGGTCATCCTGGTGCTGACGGTGCTGCCCCAGCTGCTGGTGCTGCTGGACGGGGCGGTGGAAAAGACGCGCTTCCGTCTGAGCCTGCAGGAGGAGGAAACATGAAACGCTTTTTCTGCGCGCTGCTTGCGGCGCTGATGCTTCTTTCTCTTTCCCCCGCGGCGCTGGCGGCGGAAGACGGGACGGCCGGGACGGACGTTGTCGAGCGAAGGATCTCCTCCGCGCGGGAGCTTGCGGGCTTTACGCGCGCCTGCGCGCGGGAGAGCTATTCCTACGGCGTGCGCTTCGTGCTGACCGCGGACATCGACCTTTCCGAAAGCGACGTCGCAATCGAAAGCGCGGGTTACTTCGCCGGCGAATTCGACGGCGGCGGCCACACGATCCGCGGCCTTGCGATCACGGCGGCGGGCTCGCGTCTCGGGCTTTTCCGCCAGATCGCGCCGAACGCCTCGGTACACGATCTCAATGTCGAGGGCAGCGTGCTGCCCACCGGCACCCGGACCGAGATCGGCGGGATCGCCGGTCTCAACGAGGGCACGATCCGCAACTGCTGCTTCACCGGCGAGGTGCGCGGCGTACAGGACGTCGGCGGCGTGGTCGGAAAGAATACGGGCACCATGTCAGGCTGCCGCTTTTCCGGCACCGCCGCGGGCGAGCACCAGGTCGGCGGCGTCATCGGGACGAACGCGGGCGTCGTGTTCAGCTGTGAAAACACGGGCAAAGTCAACAACGAGGAGATCATCCCCGGCGGCGAGCGGCGCTTTGACCTCTCCGCCCTCTCGCAGGAGGATTTTGTCGATCTCAGCAACATCGGCGGCGTGGCCGGGGAGAACACCGGCGCGCTGCGCTTCTGCCGCTGCTCGGGCGATGTGGGCTATCCCTACACGGGCTATAACGTCGGCGGCATCGTCGGGAAGAACAGCGGCTTTGTGGACAACTGCCGCTTCTCCGGTGCCGTCGAGGGACGGCGCGACGTGGGCGGCATCGTGGGCCAGAGCATCCCCTACGCGGCCTGGGAGCTGTCCGAGGACAAGCTGGAGGAGCTCGCACGCGCGATCGCTGCGCTCTCCGGCATGCTCGGCGCGGCGGCCAAGAAGGTCGACGACGCCAGCGAAGACGTCACGGCCGCGCTGCACGCGATGAGCGGCTCCAGCAGCCAGGCGCTCGGCGCGATCTCCCAGCTCCTCACCGCGAACGCCGACCAGACGTCGCACTATCTCGACGGCATCACGGTCGACCCGGAGACGGGCGAGATCACGCTGCCGGACTTCGATCCCGGCGCGGCCGACACCACGGCGCTGACGGCGGCGCTGAACAATCTCCTCGCCCAGTCCGTCGTGCTGACCGGCAAGATGGACGGCGTGATCGGCGATACGGCCGAGGATCTGAAAGACATCACCGGGCAGATGGGCTATGTGTTCAATCTGCTCTTCTCCCTGATCCGCGACATCAGCGCGGGCGACCTCATCTCGACGCGCGACCTCTCGCTCGAAGAGGCCTATGACCACGACGAGGGCGCGATCGCCAAATGCGAAAACCGCGGCAGCGTCCACGGCGAGACCAACGTCGGCGGCGTCGTGGGCTCGGTTGCCTTCGAGCTGTCGTTCGACATGGAGGACACGCTCGGCTCGTCGAACTTCCTGCCGACGGAGGCCGAGCGGATCCTCTTCGCGGCGGTGCGCGCGTGTGAAAACCGCGGCCGGGTCGAAAGCCGCGCCGACGGCGTCGGCGGCGTCGCCGGGCGGATGGACGTCGGGGCGGTCGTGGACTGCGTCAGCGTCGGGGCTGTCGCGTCGCAAAACGGCGACTATGTCGGCGGCGTGGCGGGCATCAGCAAGGGCTCGCTTTCACACTGCTGGTCGCGCTGCTCGCTCGCGGGCGGCAAGTACATCGGCGGCATCGCGGGCAGCGGCGGGAGCATCGCCGACTGCCGCGCCTGGACGCATATCGGACGCGGCACGGAATACCGCGGCGCCGTGGCCGGCTGGGCCGACGGCGAGGTCAGCGGCAATCTCTATGCCGACTCGTGGCCGGAGGGCGTCGACGGCGTCAGCCGCATCGGCCAGGCCGAGGCGCTGACGGAGACGGAGCTGCTTGCGCTGGAGGACGTGCCGGCGGAGCTCGAGACCGTCACGGTGCGCTTCCTCGTCGACGGCGAGGCTGTGCGGACGCTGCGCCTGCCCTTCGGCGGGGCGGTGGAGACGCTGCCCGCGGTCGAAAACAAGGGGAGCGCCTACTGGGTCTGGGACAGCCTCGATCTGGGGCATGTCTATGCCGACACCGACGTAACGGGCCGGTATCTCGCCCCGACGCACACGCTCTCCTCCGGAGAGGACATCCCACAGTTCCTGGTCGAGGGCGAGTTCTATGAGGATCAGAGCCTCGAGGTGCTGCCCATCACCGTTCCCGACGAAAGCGGCGGGACGCTTGCGGGCTATACGCTGCGCGTCGGCGGCTTTGAGGGCACGCTGACGGTGCGCATGCGCAGCGAGAGCGGCGCGGCGATCCTTGTGCGCGGCGCGGACGGAGGCTATGCCGAGGCGCCGAGCGAGTGGGACGGGCGCTATCTCGTCTTCGCGCTTGAAAACGGCGGGAGCTTTGCCGTTTCGCAGCAGCCCGAGCGGCCGGATCTGCGGCTTTTTGCCCTGATCGGCGGCGGGGCGCTGCTGGTGCTGCTGGTCGTTGTGCGAGCGGCATCGAGACGGCGGAGGGCGCGCCGAAAGTCCGCCAAAAAGACGGAGAAGAGCGCACAAAAGGAAACAAAATGACCGAAAAGACGGGGGAGAGCGGGCAAGGCTTTCCCCCTTTTTCACAAAAAACGAAAAAGGCGTTGACTTTTGCGATTTGTGGTGCTAAAGTAGGGCCATCTTCCACGGAGGGGTTTCCATGAAGCAGGTTCGTTTTGCATATGCATACGGCTATTACCGCTATTTCAAGAAGAAATAGGGGTCGTTTGTGCTGCAGAAGGAACGTCGCTGATCGAACGGAAAGCTGACTTGAGCCGCACAGATGACTGTGCGGCTTTCTTTTTTGCCGGGAAGAATTTGATTGGAGGAAAAGAAAATGAAAAAGTTTATGGCTCTGATCCTTGCTCTCGCGATGCTCTTCGCGCTCGCCGCCTGCGGCCAGAGCGCGCCCGCCTCTTCCGCCGCCCCCGCCGCCGACAAGGTGTTCAACGTCGGTGTCTGCCAGCTCGTGCAGCACCCCGCGCTTGACGCGGCCACCCAGGGCTTCTGCGACAAGCTCACAGAGCTTCTCGGCGACAAGGTGAACATCACCGTCCAGAACGGCGCGGGCGACCAGCCCAGCTGCGCCGTCATCGCAAGCCAGTTCGTCTCCGACGAGGTCGACCTCATCATGGCCAACGCCACGCCCGCGCTGATCGCCGCGGCCGGCGCCACAAACACAATCCCCGTCCTCGGCACGTCCATCACGGCCTATGCCGCCGCCTTTGAGATCGACGAGTGGGAAGGCCGCAGCGTTGCGCTCAACGTCTCCGGCACCTCCGACCTCGCTCCGCTCGACGAGCAGGCCGCCATGCTGCACGATTTCTTCCCGGACGCCAAGACCGTCGGCATCCTCTACTGCAACGCCGAGGCCAACTCCCGCTTCCAGGTCGAGACCATCACCCCGCTGCTCGAGGGCTTTGGCTACACCGTGAAGACCTTTGAGTTCTCCGACTCCAACGACGTCGCCGCCGTCACGACCAGCGCCGTGGGCGAGTGCGACGCGCTCTACATCCCCACCGACAACACCGCCGCCTCCTGCGCCGAGGCGATCAACAACGTGGCGCTGCCGGCCGGCGTGCCGATCATCGCCGGCGAGTCCGGCCTCTGCTCCGGCTGCGGCGTGGCGACGCTGTCCATCGACTACTACGACATCGGCGTGAAGACCGCCGAGATGGCCTTTGACATTCTCGTCAACGGCGCCGACGTCTCCACGATGGAGATCGCCTACGCGCCCGTCTTCACCAAGATGTTCAACGCCGACATCTGCAAGACGCTCGGCATCGAGGTCCCCGACGACTTTACGGCCATCGGCTGATCTCTCCTGTCCCGCTGACTTTTGCGCCCCGGCGGGGAAACCCGCCGGGGCATACGACTGAGGTGTAAGTTTGTGAGTGTTTCCGCATATTTCTCTTCGCTGAGCCTGCTCAAGCTGGTGAAAAACCTGCCGGGCGGCATCGCGCAGGGCCTGATCTGGGGCATCATGGCGCTGGGCATCTATATCACGTTCCGGCTGCTCGACGTGGCCGACCTCACGGTGGACGGCTCGTTCACCACGGGCGGCGCCGTCACGGTCATGCTGATCCTCGCGGGCTGGCCCGCCTGGGCGGCGCTCGTCATCGCGACGCTCGCCGGGCTGCTGGCCGGCCTCGTCACGGGGCTTTTGCACACCAAGCTCGGCATCCCCGCGATCCTTGCCGGGATCCTGACGCAGCTGGCGCTCTTCTCCGTCAACCTGCACATCATGGGCATGGCGGCGAACAAGGCCGTGAGCGTGGACAAGTACGATCTCGTGCTGTCGCTGCGCTATGTCCCCTCCGCGATTTTGACAGGCGCGCTCATCGCGCTCGCGCTCGTGAGCATTCTGTACTGGTATTTCGGCACCGAGCAGGGCTCGGCCATCCGCGCCACGGGCAACAACCCGGCCATGAGCCGCGCGCTCGGCATCAACATCGACAACATGAAGCTCATCGGCCTTGCGCTCTCCAACGGCATGGTCGCCCTCTCCGGCGGCCTGATGGCCCAGTTCCAGGGCTTTGCCGACGTCAACATGGGCCGCGGCGCGATCGTCATCGGGCTTGCCGCCGTGATCATCGGCGAGGTCGTCGGCGGAGCGCTGCTGGGCAAGCGGCGCAACTTCTACGGCACGCTGAGCTTTGTCGTGGTCGGCGGCGTGCTGTACTATCTCGTCATCGTCGTCGTGCTCTGGCTCAAGCTCAACACCAACGACCTCAAGCTCTTTACCGCCGTGGTCGTGGGGCTGTTCCTGGCCGTGCCTTATCTGCGCGGACAGCGTAAGAGCTCCTTCGCGCGGCTGAGGAAGAAAGGAGGCGGGGAGAATGCTTGAACTGCAGCATGTTTCCAAGACCTTCAACCCCGGCACGATCAACGAGAAAAAGGCGCTGAGCGACCTCAGCCTGCATCTTGCGCCGGGCGATTTCGTCACGGTCATCGGCGGCAACGGCGCGGGCAAGTCCACGCTCTTAAACGCCGTGGCGGGCGTGTGGCCGGTCGACAGCGGCCGCATCCTGCTCGACGGCGAGGACATCACCGCTCTGCCGGAGCACAGGCGCGCCGTGCACATCGGCCGCGTGTTCCAGGACCCGATGATGGGCACCGCGCCGAACATGCAGCTGGAGGAAAATCTGGCGCTCGCGCTGCGCCGCGGACAGAAGCGCGGCCTCAAATGGGGCGTGACGAAGCTTGAGCGCGAGGATTACCGCGCGCTGCTCGCCGACCTCGGCCTGGGGCTCGAGGACCGGCTGACGGCGAAGGTGGGCCTGCTCTCCGGCGGCCAGCGCCAGGCGGTCACGCTGCTGATGGCGGCGCTGCGCCGGCCCAAGCTCCTGCTGCTTGACGAGCACACCGCCGCGCTCGACCCGGCCACCGCCGCGAAGGTGCTGGAGCTGTCCGACCGCATCGTCTCCGAGGCGCATCTGACGGCGCTGATGATCACCCACAACATGTCCGACGCGATCCGCCACGGCAACCGGCTGATCATGATGGACGAGGGGCACATCATCCTCGACATCTCCGGCGAGGCAAAGAAAAAGCTGACCAAGCGCGAGCTGATCGACCGCTTTGCCCAGTCGGCCGGCTATCAGCTCGAGACCGACCAGACGCTTCTGAGCAAAAACTGAAAAAACAGAAAAAAAGATGCAGACCGTATGGTCTGCATCTTTTTTTCGTGAGGGGGGCGTGATCAGCTCTCCGTCTGCCCTTTCTGCTCCCGGCGATCGTCCGGACGGCGTACGCCGCGCGGACGCGGCAGCGAGGCGGAGAGATCCAGCCCCGTGAGCTGCTTGACGATCCACAGGAAAAACAGCAGCACCAGCAGCGGGATCACGCAGGCCGTCACGATCATTACGGCAAGCGTCTCGACAAAGCGGTTGACGGCGTCCACGGCCTTGTCGGTCAGCGAGGCGGTCGTCTCGGAAAGACGGTCGAGGATCGACTGGATGACGCCCTTGTCCTCCGCCGCGTCGGCAAGCGGGGCCGTCTCGTCCGAGAGCGTCTCGGCCGCGCTGATCGTGCCGTCGATCGATTCGCGGTAAGCGCCGTAGACAAGATCCGAGACCTTAAAGCTCAGCGGGATCAGCAGATAAAGCGCGAGGCCCACTGCCGTGAGCCTGAGCGCAAGACGGCGGAACAGCACCGGATGGCGATAGAGCGAGATGATGGCGAGCACGCAGGCGCAGGGGATCAGGATCCGGAAGACGCCCGCGCCGATGATCGTGATCAAAAACTTTTCGGCATAGAGCACCGTCAGGATCAGCAGAAAATATTCTGAAAAATCCGCCAGCTTTCCCGCAATCGGCGTCGCGGTGTCGCCGGGGATGGCTGACACGCCGAACGAAGCAAGAGACGCCGAGGCCGTCAGCTTCAGGACGTCCTCGGTCTTTTCGTCGATCACGGCGACGGTGGAGGCGTGCGTCGCGGGCGTGCTGGCCCGGTCGCCGAGAAAGAGGAACGAGAAGACGGCCAGCAGCACGAGCAGCGCCGCGATAAGAAGTTTTTGCAGGTTCTTTTCCATTCCGGTCCCCTCCCTTATGCGAATTTCAGCTCGACGCGGTATTCCGTCGTGTCGACAAGCGAGCCGACGAGCCCGCCGATGAGCGTGCGCGCGTTTTTCTCCGCGCGCTCGAGTACGCCGCGTTCGACGGCTTTTTCGCGCGCGGTCTGTTCCAATTCGATCAGGGAGTTGTTGAAATCCGCCGCAGACAGCCGGTTGCCGAGCCCCGCCTTTTCCGAATAGAGCACGAAGCTCTCCGGGTCGATGTCGATGTTTTCGATCACGGCGGCGGGCAGCGTGACGGTGACGAGCTTTTTCTCCTCGTCCTTTTCGACCTGCGCCTTTGTCAGATCCACGCCCGCGGTCACGACGCCGTCATAGCTCGCGAGATAGCTCGACTCGGTGATGCCGAGATCGATGTTCCACAGCTTTTTGATGCTTGAATAGCTCACGACCTCGGTAAAATAGTATTCCTCCGTGACGAGGAAGCCCGCATCGCGCAGCGAGTCCTGCACGATCTCGGCGGTGATCTCCTTTTCGACGGTGACGATCTTTTCGACCTCCTTCTCCCGCACGACGACCTCGGCAGACGGCCGCGGCGTGACGGGCGGAAGGGCGTCGGCCTTGCCGGAGGCACGTACGGCGTGCACGATGATCAGCACGGCGATCAGCACGACGACAAGCACGATCAGACCGATGAGCAGTTTTATCTTTTTCTTTTCGGCAAGCATGGCGCTCCCCTCCCCGGAGAATAGGATTTATAAACCTATCGTATCACAGGTCTTGTTTTTCGACAAGAATTTATATACAATAGAAATAACCAGATATTTCCGGCTATTTGCTTTTGAGGAGGGAATTGAGTTTCATGGGAAAGCATCTGCTCTCCGGCAACGAGGCGATCGCACGCGGGGCGTATGAGGCGGGCGTCAGGGTCTGCTCCGCCTACCCGGGCACGCCGAGCACGGAGATCTTTGAAAACCTGCCGCAGTACAAGGACGAGCTGTACTGTGAATGGGCGCCCAACGAAAAGGTCGCCGTCGAGGTGGCCTACGGCGCGGCGATCGGCGGGGCGAGAAGTCTGTGCGCGATGAAGCACGTCGGCCTCAACGTCGCGGCCGACCCGCTCTTTACCGCCGCCTACAACGGCGTCAACCGCGGCTTCGTCATCGTCACGGCCGACGATCCGAGCATGCATTCGTCCCAGAACGAGCAGGACAACCGCTACTATGCCAGAAGCGCCAAGGTCGCGCTCGTAGAGCCGAGCGACTCGCAGGAGTGCATCGACTTTATGAAGGAGGCCTACCGCATCTCGGAAAAGTTCGACATGCCCGTCCTCTTCCGCACGACCACGAACATCTCCCATTCCAAGAGCCTGTGCACCTTCTCTGAGCGCCAGGAGGCCGAGCCCTTCGTCTATGAGCGCAACCAGCGCAAGTATAACTGCGCTCCGGCCAACGCCTACCGCAACCACCCCAAGGTGGAGGCAAATCTGAAGGCGCTTGCGGAATACGGCGAGACCTGCCCGCTCAACAAGGTCGAGTACCGCGGCGGCAAGGTCGGCGTCATCACGGCCTCGATCGCCTATGAGATCGCGAAGGACGTCTTCCCCGAAGACACCTCCTTTTTGAAGCTCGGGCTCACCTACCCGCTGCCGATGGGGCTGATCCGCGAATTTGCCTCGAAGGTCGAGACGCTTTATGTCATCGAGGAGCTCGAGGGCTTTATGGAGGATCAGATCCGCGCCGCCGGCATCCCCTGCATCGGCAAGGAAAAGGTCAGCAATCTCTATGAGCTCAACCCCGAGCGGCTGCGCGAGATGCTCTTCGGCGTCAAGCCCGAAATCAAAGAGCTCCCCGTCAAGGCCGTGCCGCGCCCGCCGGTGCTTTGACGATGTCGAAGGGCAAAAACTTCGTCATCGGCGGCGATATCGGCTGCTATACGCTCGGCGGCGCCGCGCCTTTGGGCGCGATGGACACCTGCGTGTGCATGGGCGGCGGCTTCTCCGTCGCGATGGGCATGTCCAAGGCTTTTGCTGCGACGGGCCAGCAGAAAAAGGTCTTCGGCGTCGTGGGCGACTCGACCTTCTTCCACTCCGGCATGACCGGCGCGGCCGAGATTTTGTACAACAAGGGCGCGGTCATCCCCGTCGTGCTCGACAACCACATCACCGGCATGACCGGCCACCAGGACAACCCCGGCTCCGGCTATACGCTGCAGGGAGAGATCGCGGCCGCGATCAAGATCGAGGACGTGCTGCACGCCTTCGGCTATGAAAACGTCATCATCGTCGACCCGCAGGATCTCACGGCCATGCAGAAGGCTGTGGATGACGCGCTGGCCTCCGCGGTGCCCGCGGCGATCATCTGCCGCCGGCCCTGCCTGCTCATCAAGCGCATCCGCCACGATATCGGCCTGTGCGAGGTCGACCGCGAAAAGTGCATCGGCTGCAAAAAGTGCCTGAAGGTCGGCTGCCCGGCCGTGAGCATCCGGGACGGCAAATCCTCGATCGACCCCGATCAGTGCGTGGGCTGCACGGTCTGCGCGCAGGTCTGCCCGGTAGGCGCGATCACGAGAAAGGAGAGCAAGTAATGGCCACAAAACATGCGATCCTCGTCGGCGTCGGCGGCCAGGGCGCGATCCTGACGGCCAAGGTTCTCGTCGGCGGACTGATGAAGGCGGGCTATGACGTCAAGATGTCCGAGGTCCACGGCATGAGCCAGCGGGGCGGAAGCGTTTCGACCCAGGTCCACTGGGGCGAAAAGGTCTATTCCCCGATCATCGGCAAGGGCGCGGCGGATATCCTCGTCGCGTTTGAAAAGATGGAGGCCGTTCGCTACGCCGACTTCTTAAAGCCGGACGGCGTCGCTGTCATCAACGATTTCGAGATGTCCTCCGCCACGACGGCGGCGGGACTGGCCGAATATCCGGCGGGCTGCCTCGAGGCGATGGAGGACAACTTCCGCTGCTATACCCTCGACGCGGCGAAGATCGCCGCGGAGCTCGGCAACCCCAAGTGCATGAACATCGTGCTCTTCGGCGCGATGACCCACGCTCTCGGCCTCGAGGAGATCGACTGGGAGTCGGTCATCCGCGAGACCGTGCCGCCGAAATTCCTCGAGCTGAACCTCAAGGCCTACCGCGCCGGACGCGCGGCCGCCTGCGGGGAGTAAATACATAAAAGAAAAAGCAAGGAAAGCGCATGCTTTCCTTGCTTTTTTATACGGCGCGGGGAGGGGTCAATAGCCCTCGACCTCGTACTGCCCTTCCTGCTCGCGGATCTTTTTCATCCAGCAGCGGTGGCACATCGCGACATAGCTGTCGTTGCCGCCGAGCAGGATCTGCCCGCCCTCGGTGACGACGCGGCCGTTTGCGTCGATGCGGGCGTTGACCGTGGCCTTGCGCCCGCAGGAGCAGACGGTCTTGATCTCGGTCAGCGAGTCGGCCAGCTCCATCAGCCGCGCCGAGCCGGGGAAGAAATGCGTCAGGAAATCGGTACGCAGCCCGAAGCACAGCACGGGGAGATCCTCCTCGTCGACGAGGGCGCGCAGCTGGTCGATCTGCGCGGGGGTAAAGAACTGGGCCTCGTCGGTGATGATCACGTCGTGGCGGCCGGCGGCGCGGTAAGCCTGAATGATGTCCTCCTCGGGCGTGATGATCTGGGCGTGCGCCTCGAGCCCGATGCGGCTGCGGATGACGTCGGCGCCGTCGCGCGTGTCGACGCTGGGCTTGATGAGCCACACGCTCATGCCCTTCTCTTCATAATTGAATTTGGTGATCAGCGCCTGGGCGGACTTGGACGAGCCCATCGCGCCGTATTTGAAATAAAGCTTGGCCATAGGGCGTTATTCTTCCTCTCCGTAAATGTGCGACTGGACGCGCGCGACGACCATGCGCATCGCGACCTTGTTGTGCCCGCCCTCGGGGATGATGAGGTCGGCATAGCGCTTGCTCGGCTCGACGAACTGCTCGTGCATGGGCTTGACGGTCGTGAGATACTGGTCGATCACGCTCTCGAGGCTGCGGCCGCGGTCGCGCACGTCGCGCTTGATGCGGCGCAGGATGCGCACGTCGGCGTCCGTGTCGACAAAGAGCTTGATGTCCATCAGGTCGCGCAGCTCCTTCGAGGCATAGATCAGAATGCCCTCGACGATGACGACCTTGGCGCTTTTGACGACGATCGTCTTGTCGCTGCGGTCGTGGATGGAATAGTCGTACACCGGGCAGACGACGTCCTTCCCGGCCTTGAGATCGCGGATCGCACGGATGAACAGCTCGTTGTCAAACGCGTCCGGGTGGTCATAGTTCAGCTTGGCGCGCTCCTCATAGGGCATGTTGTGGTGTTCTTTGTAATAGTTGTCGTGGTAGATGACGGACACGTCGGCGCCGAAGCGCTGCATCAGCCGCCTGGTGATCGTGGTCTTGCCGCTGCCGGTCCCGCCGGCGAGACCGATGATCATGACGTCGCTCATATCTTCTCTCCTCCGCGCATGTTTTCTCTTTCCGCTCCATTCTACCATAGAACGCGCGCCGTTTCAATTTGACTTTTGCTTTTTCTCCTTATATAATCGAAGAAAACAACGGACAATCATTTTCAAGGAGGCAGAAAACATGTCTATCCCCACCCCTCACATCAACGCCAAGGCCGGCGAGATCGCCAAGACCGTGCTGATGCCGGGCGACCCGCTGCGCGCCAAGTTTATCGCCGACACGTTCCTGACCGACCCCAGGCTCGTCAACAACGTCCGCGGCGTCCAGGGCCACACCGGAACGTGGAAGGGCGTGCCGGTCACAGTCATGGCCTCCGGCATGGGCATCCCGGCGATCAGCATTTACAGCTGGGAGCTGTTCCATTATTACGACGTCGACAACATCATCCGCATCGGCTCGGCCGGCGCGCTGAGCGACGATCTTGACGTCATGGACATCGTCATCGGCCAGGGCGCCTGCACCAACTCCGTCCTGCCGAGCACCTTCGGCACCCCCGGCGCCTACGCGCCGATCGCAGACTGGGAGCTGATGGAAAAGGCCGTCGAGGCAGCCAAGGAGCACGGGGCCAAATTCAAGGTCGGCAACATCCTCTCGTCCGACAACTTCTATGCCGCCGAGGGGCAGAACGCCAACGACCTCTGGAAGCGGATGGGCGTGCTCGCGATCGAGATGGAGGCGGCGGGGCTGTATGCCAACGCGGCCTATGCCAAAAAGCGCGCGCTGTGCATCTGCACGATCTCGGACCATCTGTACAAGGAGCAGTATCTCTCGGCCGAGGAGCGCCAGACCTCCTTTACCCAGATGATGGAAATTGCTCTCGACACCGCCGTAAAGATGGCGGAGCTGAAATAAGAAAACAGGAGCGGAGCCCGCAGACCGGAACGGCCTGCGGGCAGTTCTTTCGTTCACAGCGACGCCGAAGGCATACAAAATGGCCGAAACACAAGCTTTCCACTTGATTTAGCTTCCGACAAATGGTATAATATCATCCAGCGTGTGAGAAACACGCCGGATAGGACAAATAAAAAAATACGTATGGAGGAACAAACATGAAAAAGATTCTCGCACTCGTCCTCGCACTGTGCATGATCTTCGCCCTCGCCGCCTGCGGCCAGAGCGCTGCTCCTGCTGCCGAGAAGCCTGCCGAGGAAGCTGCTCCCGCTGAGGAAGCCGCTCCCGCCGAAGAGGCTGCTCCCGCCGAGGAAGCCGCTCCCGCCGAAGAGGCCGCTCTCTCCGCTGATGACATCAGCGACGAGATGACCTCCGCCGACGGCAAGTACGAAATCGCCTTCGTCACCGACGTCGGCCAGCTCAAGGACAAGTCCTTCAACCAGGGCACTTTCGACGGCGTTAAGCTGTACGCCAGCGCCAACGGTCTGAGCTACAAGTACTACCAGCCCGCCAACGGCGACCAGGCCACCGACGACGACCGTTACGACGCCATGAAGGCTGCTGCCGACAACGGCGCGAAGGTCATTGTCTGCGCCGGCTTCATGCAGGGCAATGCCCTTGCCAAGGCTGCTGCCGAGTTCACCGATGTCAAGTTCGTCTTCGTTGACGGCTGGGCATTCGACGGCCTTGACAACATCGCCGGTATCGCCTTCAAGGAAGAGCAGTGCGGCTACCTTGCCGGTTATGCGACCGTCAAGGAAGGCTTCACCAAGCTCGGCTTCTGCGGCGGCGGCGGCGGAACCAACCCGGCCTGCTGCCGTTACGGCTACGGCTTCGTCCAGGGCGCTGCTGCGGCTGCCAAAGAGATGGGCGTTTCCGTTGACATGAACTACTCCTGGCTGTATGGCGCTTCCTTCTCCGCTTCTCCCGAACTGCAGACTCTTGCGAACGGCTGGTATGAGGCCGGCACCGAGGCAATCTTTGCCTGCGGCGGCTCCATGTTCGCCTCCGTCGCTGCTGCCGCTTCCGCCAACGACGGCGCGGTCATCGGCGTTGACGTTGACCAGTCCTTCGAGTCCGACACGGTCATCACCTCTGCGATGAAGGGTCTGTCCGACTCTGTCGTGTGGGCTCTGACCAAGGCCTATGACGGCACTTGGGAAGAGATCGGCGGCGTTGCCACCAGCCTCGGCGCCAAAGAGAACGCTGTCGGCCTGCCTGTTGCCACCTGGTCCCTCAAGGGCTGGACGGTTGAAGAGTATCAGCAGATGCTCCAGGACATCATCGACGGCAAGATCGTTATCGACGACAACTATGAGAACCTCGCCGGTACCGATTCCCTCACGCTGAACGTGATCGAGTAATTTCAATCATTCGCAAAAAAAGGAAAGCTTTCGGGCTTTCCTTTTTTTGTTGCGGTGAGGAGCAAAAATCTTGCAATTACGCGCTGGTTCAAATATAATTGAGTTACTGTAGATTTCAGCAGAATTCGGGAAAGAAAGCAGGTGGCGCTTATGAACGAGGCAAATCAATATGTCATTGAGATGCTTCACATCACCAAGGAATTCCCCGGCATCAAAGCGAATGACGACATCACCCTGCAGCTGAAAAAAGGCGAGATCCACGCGCTCCTGGGTGAAAACGGCGCAGGAAAATCCACATTGATGAGTGTCCTTTTCGGATTGTATCAGCCGGAGGCCGGCGAGATCCGCAAGGACGGAAAGACGGTCCAGATCAACAACCCCAACGACGCGACGGCGCTCCATATCGGAATGGTACACCAGCACTTCAAACTCGTTGAGGTGTTCACGGTGCTGGACAATATCATCCTCGGCGCCGAGGACACAAAGCTCGGCTTCCTGCAGAAGAAGCAGGCGCGCAAAAAGGTCGAGGAGCTGATGAACAAGTACGGACTTCTCGTCGATCTCGACGCAAAGGTAGAGGACATCACCGTCGGTATGCAGCAGCGCACCGAGATCCTGAAGATGCTGTACCGCGACAACGAGATCCTGATCTTCGACGAGCCGACGGCCGTTCTGACGCCGCAGGAGATCGACGAGCTGATGCAGATCATGAAGAACCTTGCCAAAGAGGGCAAGTCGATCCTCTTCATCTCCCACAAGCTCAACGAGATCATGGAGGTGGCCGACCGCGTTACGGTCCTGCGAAAGGGCAAATATGTCGGCACGGTAAACACAAAGGACACCAACAAGCAGGAACTATCGAACATGATGGTCGGCCGGCCCGTCCAGCTGGAGGTCGTAAAAGCCCCGGCCCAGCCGAAGGAAGTCGTGCTGCACGTGGAAGACATGTGCGTCGCCTCCAAGCTGCACAAGCGCAACGCCGTCAACAATGTCTCCTTTGATGTGCGCGCGGGCGAGATCGTCTGCATCGCCGGTATCGACGGCAACGGACAGACGGAGTTCGTCTTTGGTCTTACCGGGTTGGAGCCGCTTTCGGGCGGCAAGATCGAGCTTTGCGGCGAGGATATTTCCAAATCCTCCGTCCGCCAGCGCGGCGAATATATGAGCCACATCCCCGAGGACCGTCATAAGCACGGCCTGGTGCTGGATTTCACGCTTGAGCAGAACATGGTCCTCCAGCGCTATCAGGAGCCCGATTTCCAGCACGGCGGCTTTATCCGTTTTGACGAAGTTCGCAAGTACGCCGAGGGACTGATCGAAAAGTTTGACGTCCGTTCCGGACAGGGCCCGATCACGGTGGCACGCAGCATGTCCGGCGGCAACCAGCAAAAGGCCATCATCGCCCGCGAGCTGGACCGCAACCGGCCGCTCGTCGTTGCCGTGCAGCCCACACGAGGTCTCGACGTCGGCGCGATCGAGTACATCCACAGCCAGCTTGTCGCCCAGCGCGACGAGGGAAAAGCGATCCTGCTCGTCTCGCTGGAGCTCGACGAGGTGTTGAGCCTCTCCGACCGGATCCTCGTCATGTATGAGGGCGAGATCGTCGGCGAGCTGGATCCGAAGAAGACCACGGCGCAGGAGCTCGGCCTGTATATGGCCGGCGCCAAGCGCAGCGAGAAGGGAGGAGAGCAGGCATGAGTTTCTGGAAAAAAGAGAGCACGCAAAAAGTCCTCGCCTCGCTCATTTCCATCCTGATCGGTCTGGTCGTCGGTGCGATCGTTGTTCTGATCGTCGGCATTTTCAACAAGAGCATCTCTCTTAAAGGGGCATGGGAAGGCATCCGCCTGATTTTCATCGGCATCCTTTCCACGGGACGCGACGCAAAAGGCGCGCTGACCTGGGGCTTTAACCCTGCGAGCATCGGCAATATGCTCTTCCGTGCGACGCCGCTTGTCATGACCGGTCTTTCGGTCGCGCTGGCGTTCAAAACGGGTCTGTTCAACATCGGCGCGCCCGGACAGTATCTCATGGGCACGCTCGCCACGCTCTTTATCGCGCTGAGCATCCCCTCCGGCGCGCTGCCCGGCTGGCTGATCTGGCTGCTGGCTTTCCTCGGCGGCATCCTGGCCGGCATGCTCTGGGGCGCGATCCCGGGGCTTGTTAAGGCTTTTCTGAACATCAACGAGGTGCTGGCCTGCATCATGACCAACTGGATCGCGGCAAACCTTGTCACATGGGCTTTTGACGTCAGCAAGCTGAAAAACATGGTGGAAGGAACGAAGTCTGGCTATATCTACAAGACGACCTACGGCCTCGTGGACGGCACCTATGTGGACGGCGCGGGCGTCGCGACGACAAAGCTCGGCCTCAACAAGATCTTTCCCGGCTCGCAGATCAACGCGGGCATCCTGGTGGCAATTCTGCTTGCCGTCGGGGTGTACATCCTCATCAGCAAGACGACGCTCGGCTATGAGCTGAAGGCGTGCGGCGCAAACCGCCACGCGGCGCGCTATGCCGGTATCCACGACAAGCGCAACATCGTGCTGTCCATGGCGCTCTCCGGCGGCCTGGCAGCGGCCGGCGCTTCGCTGTATTTCCTCTCCGGCAATACGGAGTTCTTCTGGTCCACATATCAGTCGCTTCCCGCCGCAGGCTTCAACGGGATCCCCGTTGCGCTGCTTGCGCTCAACAATCCCCTCGGCGTGATCTTCTCGGCCATCTTCATGGCCATGCTTGACGTCGTCGGACTGCAGCTGACGAATCTCACGGCCTATAACGAATACATCACCAACGTCATTATCGCCGTGATCGTGTATCTCTCTGCTTTCTCGCTGGCGATCCGCATGCTGATCTCCGGCAAGAGGAAAAAGAGAGAGAAACGCGCGGAGGACAAAGCGGCTCCGCCCGCGCCCCCGGAGGACAAAGCCGCCGGAGACAAGGCGGAGAGCGCGAAAGGAGGGGAAAACGCATGACATTTCTCATTCAGCAGACTCTGATCTATGCCGTTCCCCTGATGATCGTTGCGCTCGCGGGCGTTTTCTCCGAGCGAAGCGGCATCATCAACCTGGCGCTGGAAGGCATCATGATCTTCGGCGCGTTTATGGGCGTTTTGTTTGTCAACCTTGCGCAGACGGCCGGCTGGTTTGTCGAGGCCAAGGCCGCGGGCAACTGGCTTGCGCTGCAGGGCTTTGAGATCCTTGCCATGCTGGTGGCGGCGGCGATGGGCGCGCTGTTCTCGCTGCTGCTGAGCTTTGCGTCCATCAACCTGCGCGCCGACCAGACCATCGGCGGTACGGCGCTGAACCTGATGGCGCCGGCGCTGGTGCTGTTCTTTATCCGCATGATCGCAAACCAGAACACGCTGCAGATGGCCACGGGCGACTCGGCGAGCTGGTTCATGATCAAAAAGAGCACGCTCGGCTTTGAAAAGAACGCAGATCTGGGCTTTTTGGGCAACACGCTGCTCAACAAGGTCTATCTTGCGACCTATCTCTGCATTCTGATCTTCGTCGTGCTTTCGATCATCCTGTATAAGACGCGCTTCGGACTGCGTCTGCGTTCCTGCGGCGAAAACCCGCAGGCGGCGGACAGTCTCGGCATCAACGTGTACAAGATGCGCTATGCCGGCGTTTCGATCTCCGGCGCGCTCGCGGGCATGGGCGGCTTCGTCTATTCGCTCACGACGGCCAACTGCACCTCAAACGGCGACGTCGCGGGCTTCGGCTTCCTGGCTCTGGCCGTTATGATCTTCGGCAACTGGAAGCCGCTGAACATTGCCGCAGCAAGCTTGCTGTTCGGCCTGTTCAAGTGCATCGCGGCTGCGTATTCAAGCCTGGACATCAACGGAGACGGCGTGTATATGCTCTCGCAGATCGGCATCAGCTCCCATCTCTACCGGATGCTGCCGTATATCATCACGCTGCTGGTGCTTGCGTTTACATCCAAGGGCTCCCGCGCGCCGAAGGCGGAAGGCATCCCCTACGACAAGGGAAGCCGCTGATTTCCGGCAAAGAAAACGGGCAGGTTTCACCTGTCCGTTTTTCTTGACTTTCCCCTTTCGGGGGGTATAATGACCATCGGACAGCGAAATCGATCGGGGACTCGATTGATTTCGCTGCCAAATGTCAGATTTGGCAGCGAATGATTCTTTGAATCATTCGCCCGATGCTCATTGCAATGAATATATGGCAAAACAGCCGTGCTGTTTTGCTGCGCCGCAAAAACGGCGCGGCGAAAAGCGGCCCGGGTTTCGCCATCATATAATCATTATAATGGTCAAGCATAAAACTAGGAGGACGATTTACATGAACATGTATCTTGATATCGCACCCGAGGTCAAAGCCGCGTTGGAGGCCGGGAAGCCGGTCGTCGCGCTCGAGAGCACGATCATCTCCCACGGCATGCCCTATCCGAAAAACGTCGAGACTGCGCTGCGCGTCGAGCAGACGATCCGCGACAACGGCGCCGTTCCCGCGACGATCGCCGTGATCGGCGGACGGCTCAAGGCCGGGCTCAGCCATGAGGAGATCGAGCATCTCGGCAAGGCCGGGCGTGCCGTCACCAAGGCCAGCCGCCGCGATCTGCCCGCGCTCGTCGCGCGAAAGGCCGACGGCGCCACCACCGTGACGACCACGATGATCATTGCCCACATGGCCGGCATCAGGATCTTTGCCACCGGCGGCATCGGCGGCGTACACCGCGGCGCCGAGACGACGATGGACATCTCCGCCGACCTGGAAGAGCTCGCCCAGACACCGGTGATGGTCGTCTGCGCGGGAGCCAAGTCGATCCTCGATCTGGGGCTGACGCTGGAATATCTCGAGACCAAGGGCGTGCCCGTGATCGGCTACGGCACGGACGAGCTGCCCGCCTTCTACACCCGGAAGAGCGGCTTCGGCGTGGACTACCGCGTCGACAGCCCGGAGGAGCTGGCCGCCATGTTCCGCGCGCAGCGCGAGCTGGGCTACCGCGGCGGCATGCTGGTCACCAACCCGATCCCGGAGCAGTACGCCATGGACAAGACCGTGATCGACGCCGCCATTGAGCAGGCGCTGCGCGAGTGCGAAGAGCAGGGCGTCCACGGCAAGGAGACCACGCCCTTCCTGCTGGCGCGCGTCGTCGAGCTGACCGGCGGAGAGAGTCTCGAGAGCAATATCCGCCTCGTGCTGAACAACGCCGCCCTCGCGGCAAAGACCGCTGCGGCCCTGACGGCGTGACGTGCATTTCATGACAGGAAAGCTGCCAGTTTTGACATGCGGCGTGTCCGGAAAAAATATTGTGCTATAATGAGCGGCGCTTGAGACGTCCGGCCGTTTCCTAATGGCGTCACTCCGGCAAGTGAAGCGATCGGGTCCCTCTGCGGCCGCCGCCTCAGGCAACAACACCCCCGGGTTATCCCGGGGGTGTTGCTGTTTTTCAGCGCAGCAGCGGCTGGAGCTGCCGCCCCTCCAGCGCGGCGGCCACCGTCTCGCCGAGCAGCGAAAAATCCGCCTGCAGCGAGCAGGGCTTTGCGGCCGGATCGTCCTGGAAAAAGGGCACAAAGTAGACGTTTTTGCGGTTTAACAGCCGCGCGATCGACTCGGCCGAGCCGGAGAGCGCGTCGTTCGTCGAAAACGCGATGACAAGCGGCCGACCGTTTCGCAGATGCGCCTTGGCCGCCATCGTGACGGCGCTGTCGGTGATGCCGCAGGCGAGCTTGGAGAGCGTATTGCCCGTGCACGGCGCGATCAGCAGCGCGTCGAGCCCCAGCTTCGGCCCGAGCGGCTCGGCCTCCGCGATCGTCGTGACGACCTTCCGCCCGCCGCAGAGCGCCATCAGCCGCCGGATATGCTCCGCCGCCGTGCCGAAGCGCGTGTCTGTTTCGGCCGCGGTGTCGCTCATGATCGGATAGAGCGCATAGTCCGCCGCAAGCGCTTCGGCGTTTGCAAAGAGCTTTTCATACGTACAGTACGAGCCGCACAGCGCGAGCCCCAGCTTTTTCTTTTCCATCGTTATTCCTCCTCTTCCAGCGCGGCGTAGATCGCCTCGCACATAATCTCGGCGGCGCGGCGCGGCGCATAGCGGCCGGGCAGCCCCGGCGCGGCGAGCACGCGCAGCCCGATGTTTTCGGCAAGCGTCCTGTCAAAGCCGCCCGGCGCCGAGGCCAGCTCCAGCACGAGCGCGTCCTCCGCCGCAGCGCACAGGAGCCCGCCGTCGAGCACGCGCGCCGGCACGGTGTTCACGATGAAATCAAAGCCGCCGAGAAGCCCCTCAAGCTCGGTGAAATCACAGCTCTCCGCCCCGAGGGCGCGGGCCGTGGCGCGCGCGTCCGCCCGCCGCGCCGCCACGCAAACCGCGGCGCCAAGGCTCAGCAGCCGCAGCGTGAGCAGCTTTGCGATCCGCCCCCAGCCGCAGACGAGCACACGGCTGCGCCAGAGCGTTTTGTCGCTGTTCGCCATCAGCTCGCCGATCGCGCCCTCGGCCGTGACGGCCGCGTTGAGCGCGGCAAAGTCCGCCCGCCGCGTCAGATCCACGACGCTCAGCCCCTGGCGCAGCGCCGAGAGGCAGAGCGTGTCGCCAAGCCTCCCCCCGAACAGCCGCTGCCCCTGCCAGAGCGAGGAGACGAGCTCCTCGGTCCGCAGCTGCTCGCCGGAGAGCGGCGTCCGGAGAAAACCGCCCGACTCCGCTGGCGTCGGCAGCACCACGCAGTCCGCGCCGTAGACGCAGCCCTGGATGCAGCCCGCCTTGGGGATCTCCCGCGGCAGCTCGGCGCGCTCGAGCGCGTATGTACAGACCCGGTGGCCGTCCCGCCACAGCAGTCCGGCGAGAAAGACAAGCCGCGCATCCCCGCCGACGATCGCAAATTTCAATCGCATCACCTCCGCACCTCATTGTATTCCGCCCGCCGCGGCGGGGTGTTTCTTTGTTGCCTTTTCGCACCGCCTATGGTAAATTAAAATGGAAAAACAGGAAAGGTCGTGCGCATATGAGCAGAGCAGACGAGATCTTTATCGCCAACTGCAGGGATATACTGGACAACGGCGTCTGGGACACCGACCGCGAGGTTCGCCCCCGCTGGGAGGACGGCGCCCCCGCCCACACCGTCAAGAAATTCGGCATCGTCAACCGTTATGATCTCTCGGAGGAGTTCCCGATCCTGACGCTGCGCCGCACCTATTGGAAGAGCGCGATCGACGAGCTTTTGTGGATCTGGCAGCAGAAGAGCAACAACGTCCACGATCTTCGCACCCGCGTGTGGGACGCCTGGGCGGACGAAAACGGCTCGATCGGCAAGGCCTACGGCTATCAGCTGGGCGTGAAGCACCACTATCCCGAGGGCGACATGGACCAGGTCGACAAGGTCATCTGGGATTTGAAGCACAACCCCGCCTCGCGCCGGATCATGACGAACATCTACACCTTCGCGGACCTCAGCGAAATGGCGCTTTACCCCTGCGCGTATTCGATGACCTTCAACGTCAGCGGAAATAAGCTCAACGCGATCTTGAACCAGCGCTCCCAGGACATGCTGGCCGCGAACAACTGGAACGTCGTGCAGTACGCCGTGCTGACGATGATGATGGCGCAGGTCGCGGGCTTTGAGCCCGGCGAGTTCATCCACGTGATCGCCGACGCGCACATCTATGACCGCCACGTTCCCGCCATCGAGGAGATCATCGCGCACGAGCCGAAACCCGCGCCGAAGTTCATCATCGATCCCGAAGTCAGGGACTTTTACGCCTTCACGCGCGACAGCTTCCGCATGGAGGGCTATGAGTATTCCGAATTTACCGGCAAGATCCCGGTCGCGGTCTAAGAGGGGAGAGGGAAGCATGGAAGCGATCGTTGCGGTCTATTCCGACTGGGGCATCGGCGACGGCGGCACCCAGCCCGTCGTGCTGCACGCCGACCGCGCGCATTTCCGCACACACACCGCCGGCGCGGCGGTGATCGTGGGGCGCAAAACGATGGAGGATTTCCCGGGCGGGCGGCCGCTGAAGGGACGGCACAACATCGTCGTCACGCGGCAGAACCTCACGATCGAGGGAGCCGAGGTCGCCCGCTCGACCGACGAGGCGCTCGAGCTGGCCGGGAAATACGACAAATGCTACGTCATCGGCGGAGCGAGCGTGTTCCGCCAGTTTTTCCCGTATCTCGACCGCGTGGAGATCACGAAGATCGATCTCAAACCCCGCTCCGACAGCTTCTTCCCGGACCTCGACGCCGACCCCGACTGGGTCTGCGCCGCGCAGGGCGACTGGCAGGAGGAGGACGGGATCCGCTTCTGCTTCTGCACGTATGAAAGAAAGGACAAGAACAAAGTCATGGAGGAAAAGCTGCGTGAATACGCGCGCCTGCTCGTCGAGGTGGGTGTGAATCTGCAGAAGGGCCAGACGCTGGTGATCCGCTCGCAGGTGGACTGCGCACCGTTTGCGCGTCTGTGCGAGGAGGCGGCCTATGCCGCCGGCGCGCGCGAGGTCGTGATGGACTGGGGCGACGAGCAGAGCACGCGGCTGCACTATCTGTATGCCGCGGACGAGCTGCTCGACGAGGTGCCGGAATGGAAAAAGATGTTCAGCAACGGCTACGCCGAGGCCGGCGCGCTGTTCCTCTCCATCAGCAGCGGCGATCCGGAGATCTTCAAGGACGTCGATCCCGCGCGCCTGCTGCGCAGCAGCCGCGCCTACGGAAAGGCGATGGAGCCCTTCCGCTCCCGCCTGATGGCCAACCGCAACGTCTGGTCGCTCGGCGCGATCCCGGTCGAGAGCTGGGCGAAAAAGGTATTCCCCGGACTGGACGGGAAAGAGGCGCTTGAAAAGCTGTGGGACGCGGTGTTCAAATCCGTGCGCATCACCGGGGCGGGCGACGCCGTGGAGAAATGGCGCGCGCACGAGGCGATGCTGCGCGCACGCGTCGAAAAGCTCAACGCCTGGCGTTTTAAGTCGCTGCACTACCGCAACGCGCTCGGCACCGATCTGGTCGTGCGTCTGCCGAAGGATCATCTCTGGGCGGGCGGCAGCAGCGCCACGCCCGAGGGGCAGCGCTTCATCGCCAACATGCCCACCGAGGAGATCTTTACCGCGCCGCTGCGCGACGGCGTCGACGGCGTGGTCTGCGCCGCGATGCCGCTGGTGCTCAACGGCAACCTCGTCGAGGGGATCCGCTTTGTCGTCCGCGACGGCAAGATCGTCGAGGCGCACGCCGAGAGCGGCGAGGCCGTACTGAAGGCCGAGCTCTCGGTGGATGAGGGCGCCACGCACTTCGGCGAGGCCGCGCTCGTGCCCTATGACAGCCCGATCCGCAATCAGGAGATCCTCTTCTACGACACGCTCTTTGACGAGAACGCCGCCTGCCATCTGGCCTTCGGCGACGCGTATCCCGAGTGTGTGCGCGGCGGCGAGGACATGACGGCCGAGGAGCTGGCCGCGGCGGGGCTGAACCACTCGGACACGCACGTCGATTTCATGGTCGGCACGCGGGATCTCTCCATCATCGGCACGACGGCGGACGGGGAAGAGATCGCGGTGTTTGAAAACGGCAACTTCACGTTCTGACGCACAAAAACAAGAAGCAGTGAGACCTTTCGGTTTCACTGCTTCTTTTATCGTCGATACAGATAAATTACTTCACCAAAATCGTGCCGGGATAGTAATGTGTCAGGATCTGAACATAATCCGCGCCTTGACGCGCCATCTTATCCGCACCGTATTGACTCATCCCCACGCCGTGGCCGAAGCCGGTCACGGTAAAGGTGAAGGCGGAGGAATCGTAAGTAAGCTCAAAGGCCGTGGAGCGAAGGGAAAAGAGGGAACGGAGCTCGATTCCGCCCACCTCCACCCCGCCGAGAACGACCGAGGCCACGCGCCCGCTGCCGTCGCGCCGCAGCTCGCCTATCCATTGATCCTCCGGCCCCGAGAAATCTGCCTCGGGGTGCGCGGAGAGCACCGTGTCACGGAAGTCAATAGGGCTGCAGCGCAGCGTGCTGATATAATTCGGGACGTCGTCGGCCGTTTCCGGACTCGGAACGCTGACGAGATACGGCACCGCGCTCCACACGTCGGCGCTGTTCTCCGTAACCGAGGCGGAGGACGAGTGAAAAGCGGCAAAGACCGGCTGCCCTCCGGCAGACAGATACTCCCCGTATGTAAGATCGACGGCTGAACGTATTTTTTCATGATCCGCATCGTAATCCTCTCCCCATTTTGTCCGCAGCTGCTCGTCGCTCTGCCAGGCCTGGCAGCAGCGATAGTCGGTGCACACCTGCGCCTCGCCGTGCTTGGAAAACGAGGCGCAGTACAGCGCATAGGTCCTGGCCGCGACGGCCTGGGCCTTGAGCGCCTCGGCGTGGAAGCCGGGCGGCATCTCGGCGGATACGACGCCGGTGAGATAGTCCTGCATGTCCATCGACGTGACCGTACCGTCCGGCAGCAGCACGCTAAGCCGCTCCGGCGCCGGGAGAGCCGCGGCCGGGGGAGCGGGCGTCACGGCCGTCTCGTCCGCGCGGGGAAGCACAGAGGGCGGCGCCTCGTCCACCGCGGCCGCCGGCGTCGGATTTACCGCCCCGGCGCCCTCCTGCGCGTCCTGTTCGCCGAGATTGGCCAGAAAAGGCAGCCCTACCGCGACCATGAGCGCGATGTAGGCATAGAGGATCGTTCGTTTCATACTTATCTCCCGCTTGTCCGCCCACGGGGGCGGCTACTTGACTGTGGGTATAAAAAAGGGTACAATCTACCCAGTATTATTCTATTTGAGCGAGATGGAAAATATGCAAAAAGATGCTTTGGAAAAAACCTGTTACGTCGGCGGAGCGGGCGCCTTCGGCGTGTTTATCCGCTGGCTGCAGACGCAGATCGCCTTTAACGACGACGGACTGCCGGATGCGAGCTTTTTCAACGTCCTCGTCCCGCTGGCCATCCTGGCGGCCGGGGCACTGTTCTTTGTCTTTGTCCGCCGCTGGCGCGAGCGGAACTATTACCTCCCCGGCGCGTTCCAGAAGGCGCTTGAAAACGACGGGCTGCTCTTTTCGATCCTGCGCTGGTTCCTCGGCGCGCTGATGGCGATCGGGGCGATCCTGCTCTTCGCCAGCAGCGAGGCGGACAAGAACGTCGGCTTCTACCGCGTGCTCGCCGTGCTGGGGCTGCTTGCCGGCGCGTCGTTCCCCTATATCCTGGGCGAGGCGAACATGGAAGAGCCGCGCCGCAAGATCGTTTCCGTCGCCTCGCTGGCGCCGATGCTGCTGTACGCGTTCTGGCTTGTGACCTGCTATAAGGTCAATTCGATCAACGGCGTTTTGTGGGCCTATGGCATCGAGGTCATCGCCTGCTGTGTGATCCTGCTGGCGTTCTTCCGCATGGCCGGCTTCATCTATTCCTCGGCGGACGCGTGGAACAGCCTGTTCTTCTGTATGTTCGGCGCCTTCCTCGCGATCGTCTGTCTCGCGGACGGCCGCTACATGGGTCAGCAGCTGATGCTGCTCGCCACGGCGGGGATGCTGATGCTGTACAACTGGATCATGATCAAGAATCTGCGCCACCGCAAGGTCGATCCGATCGCCGAGGCGGCGGTGGAAGAGGGCGGCTTCGAGCGCGTTTGAGGTGTTAATACAAAAAAGCAGAGAGCGAAATGCTCTCTGCTTTTTATTATGCCCTGTGCTCAGGGGTCATCGCCTGTGGTTGGGCTTTGGGACGGCGACTGGGTCGCAGTGTCAGACGGTGTAGACTCAGTGCCAGATGGCGTCGGAGACGGAGTTGTCGTGGTGTCAGACGGCGTCGGAGACGGTGTTGCCGTGGTGTCAGACGGCGTCGGCGAAGGCGTGGGCGAGGGCTGCGTGTCGCCGCCGATCACGACGGTGACCGTATTGTCGTCGTCCGGCTTGGGCGTTGCGGTGGGCTGCGGCGTATAGGGCGCGGCGCCGTTCACGGTGATCAGCGCGCCCTTCGAGGCGAGCATCCCGCCGTCCTTGTCGGTGAAGAGGCAGACGGCATACCAGCCGTTGAGCTCTTTGCAGACCTTGTCAATGTAAAAGATCTCCTTGTCGCCGTCGCGGCAGACGAGACCGGGGAATTCTTTCTGCAGATCCTTCGCGTTCCAGAGCACCTCGCGGCTCTTGTCCGGCGAGACAAAACGCCATTCAAGCGAGACCGCCCCGCTTGCGCGGGCGATCATCAGGATGTTCGCGCCGCTGTACACCGTTTCGGCGGCGGGGTGCTTGGAGATCTTGACGAGAGAGGACGTTGCGATGTCGATGAACTGCGCCGGATCCGGCGTGGGCTCGGGTGTGGGCTCCGGGGTCGGTTCGGGCGTGGGCTCGGGCGTAGGCTCCGGGGTCGGTTCGGGCGTGGGCTCGGGCGTAGGCTCCGGGGTTGGCTTCGGCGTGGGCTTCGGCGTGGACGCGGGCGTGGGCTCCGGCGTCGCGAGGGCGAGATCCGGCGCCCGGAACGAACAGCCGCCGAGACTGAGCAGCAGCGCCGCGATCAGCACGGCGCAGATGAGCGTGGAAAAGCGACGGAAAGTATTTTTCATAAAGGATCATTCCTTTCGTCCGCAAATATGTTCACAGGCATACAGTGAAAAAGCGGCGGATAAGAGAATCATATCACCCTCCTGCGGAAAAGACAAGCGATTCCTCCCGGCTCTGCGCGCCCTTTTGGATTGCGTTTCCGGCGGCGATTTGGTATGATAAAGAAAATCTGTTCTGATGAAGAGCGCAAAACAAACGGCCGGACAGGCCGACAGGGGAGCTGGCCATATGACAAAGATCCTGTTTATCTGCTGGGGCAATATCTGCCGCAGCCCCGCGGCGGAATTCATATTTTCCGATCTCGCGCGGCAAAGAGGGGAGAGCGGGCGCTATTTCGCCGCCTCCGCCGGCGTCAGCGACGAGGAGGAGGGCAACGGCGTCTATCCGCCGATGCGGCGCCTGCTTGCGGAAAGAGGGATCGACTGCGCGGGCAAGACCGCGCGGAAGATCCGCCGGGAGGATTATGACGCGTTCGATCTGCTCGTCTGCATGGACGAGGTCACGATCGACCGGACACGGCGCTTCTTCGGCGGCGACCCGGCGGGCAAGGTCAGGAACCTGCTCGACTATGCCGGACGCACCGGCGAGGAGATCGACGACCCGTGGTACACCCGCGACTTTGACACCGCCATGCGCGAGATCACCGAGGGCTGCGAGGCGATGCTCACGGCGCTCTCGGGCGAGCTGACGCTCGATCTCTCGGCCTGCCGCGACAAGGCGGAGATCTATGCCGTGCTGCGCCGGGAGATGGAATGGCAGGACTGGTACGGCAGCAACCTCGACGCGCTGTGGGACGTGCTGACGGGGCTGGAGCACCGCGGCGAGCGCTTTCGTCTCATCCTGCCGCCGCCGGACGCGGAGATCGCGCCCTATGCCAATCTCGTGCGCGAGACCTTCCGCGAGGCGGGCAAGCTGGCCGAAGAAGAGGAATAAAAAAGGCTGTGAAAACCGATTGGTTTTCACAGCCTTTTTGAATATACGCCGTCAATCCTCGTCGGAGAGTGCGGAGAGACTGTCGGCCAGCTCGCCGAGCTTTGCGGACAGATCCTCCGGCAGCGCCGCGTCGGGCGCGCTCTCCTCGTCGCCGAGCGTGCAGAGAAAGCCCTGCCACTCGCGGTCGAGCAGCTTCACGTTCTCGAGCGCCTGGGTGCGGAGCTTCTGGTAGACGCCCTGCACGCTCTCGAGCGCGTCGTGGTCGCGCTTTTCGCTCTCCGCCAGGATCGCGTCGCGCTTTGCCTCGGCGTCCGCGACAAGCGCCTCGGCGCGCTTGCGCGCTTCGGATACGATCTGCCCGGCCTTTTCCTGGGCCGCGGTGATCAGCGCGTCGGCGTTGTCGACCGATTCGGCCGTGAGCGCATCGGCACGCTGCTGGGCGTCGGCGATCAGCTGCTGGGCGATCGTCTTGGCCGAGAGGATCGCGTCGCCGATCTCCTCGCGCCCGTAGGAGAGCGCTTCGAGCCTGGCGCGCAGATCCCGGTTGTCCTGCGAGAGCACGCTGTTCTCCTGGGCAAGACGCGCGGTGTTGAGCTGAAAGTTCTCGAGGACGTCTTCGACCTTTGCGGCGTTATAATATTTTCTCTTTGCGATCTCCAGCCCGAGGGAGGAGAGATAATTCCGATCCAGCGCCATGCGCCCACCGCCTTTTCTCATGTCTGTATGACCGAATTATAGCAGAAGGCGCCTCCGTTCGCAACACGAAAACCCCCTCGGGCGAAAAAATGCGCGTGAGGTATAGCCATTTCGAAGAAATTCTGATATAGTAATAAAATAAAGTTTGATGTTTCTCCGCGCGGATCCGGGCGGCTTTAGGCAGCTTTTTGTACGGAAAGTGAGGCAATCACATGCAGAACAACAATCGTCCTGAGGGAAGAAAAAGAAGGATCGAGGGCACCGGCAGCGGCTTGTACCGCCGCGGCGAGGGACTGAACACCGGCCCGGTCGGCAAGGGACAGAGCGCTGCGCCGAAAAAGGTCGTGCAGCAGTTCACCGGAAACGGCGGCGGCGGGAATTACCGCGGCAAGCGCGGCGGTGGCGGCGGCATGGGCATCATCGTGCTGCTGCTCTTGCTGCTCTTCGGCGGCGGCGGTGGCGCGCTCTCCGGCTTGTTTGGCGGCGGAAGCTCTTCGACGCAGACCCAGGAGCAGACCGTCTATGTCACGCCCGCGCCCAAGCCCAGCGCCGCGGTGCAGACGCCCGCGCCCGCAAGCGGGCTCGGCGCCCTGCTTCAGCAGGGGCTCAGCGGCGGCTCGGTCCAGAGCGACTGGAAGGAGCCCGCAAACGTCCAGACCGTTTCCGCCACCGTTGCCTCCGGCGCGCGTGACAAGTTCACGACCATCCGCGGCAACGGCCAGGACGTCGTCACCGTCATGGTCTATATGTGCGGCACCGACCTTGAGGCAAAGGGCGGCATGGCCACCAAGGACCTTTTGGAGATGACGCGCGCCACGATCGGAAACAACGTGAACATCATCGTTTACACCGGCGGCTGCACGCGCTGGAACAACAACGTCATCAGCACCCGCACAAACCAGATCTACCAGGTCGTCAGCGGCAACCTGAAGGTGCTGAACTCCAACGCCGGCAACGTTTCGATGACCGACCCGAACACGCTCGCGAGCTTTATTTCCTACTGCGCGAAGAACTTTGCGGCCAACCGCTATGAGCTGATCTTCTGGGATCACGGCGGCGGCTCGGTCAGCGGCTACGGCTATGACCAGAAGTTTTCTTCCTCTGGCTCGATGACGCTCGCGGGGATCAAGCAGGCGCTCGACAAGGCGAAGGTGACCTTTGACTTCATCGGCTTTGACGCCTGCCTGATGGGCACGCTTGAAAACGGGCTGATGCTCTCGAACCGCGCGGACTATCTCATCGCCTCCGAGGAGACCGAGCCCGGCACCGGCTGGTATTATACCAACTGGATCACCGCGCTTTCGAAAAACACCTCGATCTCCACGCTCGATCTCGGCAAGATGATCGTCGACGATTTCGTCGCGGCCTGCGCGCAGGGCACGCCCGGCCAGTCCGCCACGCTCTCCGTGGTCGACCTCGCGGAGCTCTCCTATACCGTTCCGCCCGCTTTCAAGGCCTTTTCCGAGTCGCTCAGCGGCATGATCGCAGACCAGGAGTACGCCCAGATCTCGACCGCGCGCTCGAACACGCGCGAATTTGCGCGCTCGACTGCGATCGACCAGATCGACCTCGTCCACTTTGCCAGCAATATCGGCAACGCCGAGGGCAAGGCGCTGAGCCAGGCCGTGCTCGGCGCGGTCAAATACAACCGCACCTCCTCGAATATGAACAACTCCTACGGCGTTTCGATCTACTTCCCCTACCGCAAGCTGTCGAACGTCGACAAGGCGATCAAGACCTATGACGCGATCGGTCTTGACGAGAGCTATTCCCAGTGCATCCGCGAATTCGCCTCGCTGGAGACCGCGGGCCAGTACTCGACCGGCGGCTACGGGACGAACCCCTACGGCTCGCTCTTCGGCGATCTCAGCCAGTACGGCCTGTACGGCTCCTACGGCAGCGCGAGCGGCTCGACGGGCTATGGCAGCTCGTCCGGCAGCTCGTCGGGTTACGGCTCGTATTCCTCGATGGACAGCACCGAGCTGATCGGCTCGCTGCTCGAGGCCTTCCTGGGCAGCGGCTCGTCGGCTTCGTCCTCCTCGTCCCCCTACGGGTCGATGGACTTTCTCTTCGGCCGCTCGCTGAACACCGCCGATACCGCCGCGTATATCGCGGACAATCTCTTTGACCCCGCCGCGCTCGTCTGGACGAAGAACGCCGCGGGCGAGGACGTGCTTGTCCTGGACGAGGACCAGTGGGCGCTCGTCAACGAGCTGGAGCTGGACATGTTCTTTGACGACGGCAAGGGCTTTGTCGAGCTCGGTCGCGACAACATCTTTGAATTTGACGACGACGGCGCGCTGCTCGCCCCGCAGGAGCTCGCCTGGGTCACGATCGACGGCCAGTTCGCTCCGTACTATCACGAATACACGACCGGCAGCGGCTCCGGGCGCGTGGACACCGGCTATGTGCCCGCGCTCGTCAACGGCGAGCGGGCCGAGCTTCTTCTCAGCTTTGACGCCGAGGGTTACGGCACCGTCACCGGCGTGCGCTATGTCTATCTGAACGGCGAGACCGAGACCGTCGCCAAGAGCATGACCGCGTCCGGCGAGGAGGTCGACTTTGCCGCGCCGCCCGCCGAGGAGACCGGCACGGTCGGACAGCTGAAGGACGGCGACACGATCGACTTCGTCTGCGACTATTACAGCTATGACGGCACCTATGACAACAGCTACCTCTTCGGCCGGCAGCTCACGGTGAACGGCGAGCTGAAGGTCACCAACGGGTATCTGCCCGAGGGCGTCGGCGTGCAGATGCTCTACCGCTTTACCGACCTCTTCGGCCAGCACTACTGGTCGCTGCCGATCGAGGGATAAGACATGGAGCTTGGTACTCTTGTCTTTACCTATCGGTTCTCGAACCCGAATCTCCTGCTGATCGCCGCGGCGGTCGTTCCGGCGCTTGTCCTGCTGACCTATATCTACCGCAAGGATCACATCGAAAAGGAGCCGAACTCGCTGCTCGTGCGGCTGCTCCTCTGGGGCATCGTGTCGACCTTCCTCGCCGTCGTGACGGAAAGTCTCGGCGCCTCGGCGCTGGCCTTCTTCCTGCCGGGCAACGAGGACAACCCGGCCTACGGCTTCTGGATGTTCTTCGTGATCGTGGGTCTTTCGGAGGAGGGCTTCAAGTACCTCGTGCTCCGCTGGCGCACCTGGAATTCGCCGCATTTCAACTGCCGCTTTGACGGCGTGGTGTACGCGGTGTTCGTCTCGCTCGGCTTCGCGCTGTGGGAGAACATCGGGTATGTGATGATGTACGGTCTCGGCGCGGCGGTGGCGCGTGCGCTGACGGCGATGCCCGGCCACGCGAGCTTCGGCGTGTTCATGGGCGCGTGCTACGGGCTGGCGCGGCAGGAGGAAAACCGGGGCGTGCACGAGCAAAGCGTTTTCTGGCACGTCATGTCCGTGCTGCTGCCCGCGGCGATCCACGGCTGCTATGACTATATCGCGATCATGAAAAGCGAGGAGGGCGGCGAGAGCTTCCTCATCTTCGTGGCGCTGGTGTTTCTCTCGGCCTTTGCGCTGCTGCGGCGCCTGTCGCGGCGCGACCGGTTTATCTGAAAAACAAAGCAAAACAGCGGAAGGGAGCCTCCCTTCCGCTGTTTTTTTGTGAATTTCGCGTGATTGATTTCCCCACCCTGCGGCGTTATAATGCGCTGTGCTTCGGGGGATATCATCATGATAAGAACAAAAAAGACCGCTGCGGACGGCGACCTGACAGAGGGCGTGATCTGGAAAAAGCTGCTCGGCTTTTTCTTTCCCATCCTCTTCGGCATGCTGTTTCAGCAGCTTTACAACACAGCCGACGCGATCATCGTCGGCCAGTTCGTCGGGACGGAGGCGCTGGCCGCCGTCGGCGGCAGCGCAAGCGTCATCATCAATCTGGTCATCGGCTTTTTCACGGGGCTTGCCTCGGGCGCGTCGGTCATCATCTCGCAGTGCTTCGGCGCGCGGGACGACAAACGGCTCTCGCGCACGGCGCATACGATCGTCTGCTTCTGCCTTGTCGCGGGCGCGCTCGTGTCCGCTGCGGCCTGCCTGCTGACGCCGTGGGCGCTGCGCCTTGTGCGCAACCCGGCCGAGACGATGGCCGATTCGATCTTATATCTGCGCATCTATTTTGTCGGCACGATCCCGCTGATGCTCTTCAACGTCGGCTCCGGCATCCTGCGCGCGGTCGGCGATTCGAGGCGGCCGCTGCGTTTTTTGATCGCCTGCTGTCTGAGCAACATCGCGCTCGACGTCGTGTTCGTCGTCGTGCTGCGGATGGGCGTGGCGGGCGTCGCGTGGGCGACGGTTCTGGCCCAGCTTTTAAGCGCCGTGCTCGTCATGCGCTGCCTTATGCGCGCCGAAGGACCGGTCCGGATCTCCGTGCGCGAGCTGCGGCTGGATTGGCCTGCGCTGCGCAGCACGCTGGGCATCGGCGTGTCCGCCGGCGTCCAAAGCGCCATGTATTCGATCTCGAACATCATCATCCAGGCCGCGGTCAACGATCTGGGCACGACGCTCGTCGCCGCCTGGACCGCCACCAGCAAGATCGACGGCGTTTTCTGGGTGACCAGCAACGCCTTCGGCATCGCGATCTGCGCCTTCGTCGGCCAGTGCTACGGCGCCGGCAAGATCGAGCGGATGCGCAAAAGCGTGCGCGTGTGCTTCCTGATGGCGCTCGGTACCGCGGCGGTGATGAGCATGGGGCTGATCGGCTTCGCCCGACCGCTGCTGCGTCTGGTGACGGCGGACGGGCAGGTCATCACCCTTGCCGCGCAGATCATGCGTTTCTTCGTGCCGTATTACGCGGTCTGGATCGTGATCGAGATCGTGTCGAACACGCTGCGCGGCGTCGGAGACGCGGTGCGCCCGATGCTGATCGTGACGGTCGGCGTGTGCCTGATCCGCATTCTGTGGATCGCCTTCGTCGTGCCGCTCTATCCCGGCATCCGCACCATCAGCTATTCCTACCCGGTCTCCTGGTCGATCACGGCGCTTGCTCTGACAGTTTATTACTTCCGCTCCGGCCGGAAATGGCGGAGCGAAGCCTGACAGGACATAAAAAGATCCCGGTTCCCTGAACCGGGATCTTTTTCTTCGGTGTGCTTATTTTGCCTCGACGCGCAGCGTAGAAAGGATCGCACCAAGATCGTCGCTCTCCGCGAGCTCTTCCACTGTCTTGTCGCAGCCCTCGGCCTTCAAGAGCGTCAGCAGCAGATAGCTGTACTCGTCCACCGGCAGGCAGAAGCAGACGCTGTCGCCCTCGCGGTAGCGGAAGCCCTCGAGCGCGCCGAATTTTACGGCCGCGAAGCCGGCGTATTTCTGCGCGGCGGTCTCGGTGATGAGCGCGAAATCCTCGCCCTTGTAGAAGGAGGCGTATTCCATCTGGAACGAGAAATCCTCGCCGGAGACGACGGCGACGTGCGAGTCGCTCGAATAGGTCAAAAAGTCCTCGCCGATCACGTCAAAGCCGAAGCGCAGCGCGTCATAGTCGAGCCTGACCTCGACCGTGCGGGCGTCTTTGAAGCCGGAGACGAAGCTGTACTCGCCCGTCTTCATCAGCTTTTCCGTTTCCGCGGCCTTCTTTGCGGCAGGCGCGGCGGCCTTCGGCGCGCTCCCGCCGTCCTTTTTCTTCAGCAGCACGGCAGCCGCAGCGGCGCCGGCGGCCAGCACGCCGAGGGGAGCGATCACTTTCCATTTGCTCATGGTCATTCCTCCGTTCGTTTGATTGCTTTTACTATACCACGGCAAAACGGAATTGGCAACTTATGCTAGACTCCGATTAAAAGTGTCTACTTTTAATCAGAAAACAGGATTACGACTGCGGCGGGGTCTGCGTCTGCGCGGCGGCCTTCCGCGCGCGTCTCGCGGCGCGTCCGCGGCGGATGCGGCGGATGAGCAGCACGACGAGGAACACGACGACGCCGAGGATCAGCAGCGCGGGCAGCGCCTCAACGAGCCACAGCAGCAGATCGCGGAAGAACTCGCCGATGCCCTTGAGTCCGCGCGTGAGGGCGAGGGCCAGCTGCTGGCCGAAGGAGAGCTTGGCCTCCGGCGTGTATTCCCGGACCTCCTCGACGCTCAGGGAGATCGTGCTGTAGCTGACCTGGCGGTCCCAGTTCGTCAGCGAGGACTGCAGGCTTTCGATGTGATAGCGCACGTCGGTGAGATAGTCCTGGATCTCGAGGAGCTCGGTGACGTTCTCGGCCTTCTCCATCATCTCCAGCAGGCTCTGCTCCTGGGTGCGGTAGGCGCTGAGGCGGGCCTGGACGTCGTAATACTGGCTCGTGATGTTTTCGGTGTAGGTGTTGCTGTGGGGGACGTTGCCGAGCGTGGAGAGACTGTTCATGACGGCGGCGAAATCGCGGCTCGGGATGCGGATGCGGTAATCCGCGCTGCGATTGGAGGCATACCCGTGCGAGGTCGAGTAGTAGTTGTTGCCGCCGATGCTGCTCGACTCGACAAAGCCGCCGTAGGAGGCGATCAGCGCGTCGAGACCTTTGAGCGTTTCGTCAAAGTCGGTCGTCTCGATCGTGGCGCTGGCGGAGTAGATGATCTTGTCCACGGCGATGTCGCCGGCGGAGGGAGCCTCGGACGGCGTGTCGGCAGACTCGCCGGGCTCGGCCGCGGTATTGGCGGAGAAGCCGCCGTAGGCGGCCTCCTCGGCGGCCATCGGCATCTCCGCCTCCATGTCGAAAGCGTCGGAATCGGAGACGGCGTATTCCTCCCGCGGTGCGGCGACGGCATAGCTGCTTTGCCCCTTGGGGGCACTGCTGCCGCAGGCGCAGAGCGAGAAGACCATCAGAACGGCAAGAAACAGAGCGGTGATCTTTTTCATGTTGTTATCCTCCTCACATTGAAGTGTTGCTTGTCCTTTCACTCTCACAGACGGAACGGGAGAAAAAAAGTTCCCGCCCGGGGGAAAAGAATTTGCTTTCTCTGCGAAAATATGCAAATACTCCGGCCGGAAGAGGCCGGAGTATTTTGACAGAGAAGTTCAGTTGCCCGCCTTGCGGCGCGCGCAGAGCAGCACGATCAGCGAGAGGATGAGCAGCACGAGCGACGTCGTGATCGTGCCCTCCACGCCGAAGGCGGTGCTGTACAGCACGCTGTCCGTCGCGGCCTCGAGATGCAGGAACGAGCCCTGGGACACGATGCCGGAGTTGGGCAGCCCGAAGAAGATGCTCTGGGAGAAGTTCCAGGCCGTATGGACGGCGACACAGAACCAGAGGCTTTCCATCTTCGCCATCGCAACGCTCAGCGCCAGACCGAAGAGGACGATGTTCACGACGGACAGCACCGTGACGCCGGGATTGGCCAGATGCAGCGCGCCGAAGAGAAACGCGTTGACGATCCCGGCGACCCAGACGTTATAGCGCTCGCGCACCGCGCCGAACATATAGCCGCGGCAGAGCAGCTCCTCCGCGCCGGACTGGACGCAGACGCATCCGAGCGCCCCGAGCAGATACGGCAGATCGAAGCGGCCGACGGAAAAGTCCAGATCACCGTGGAGATACGCCGCGAGGATGCACAGCGCATTCATCGCAAAGCCCACGAGCAGCCCGAGACCGAAAAGCTTCCAGGTGTTGCCGCTGCCGCCGTTCGGGCCGAGGTGCAGGAAGGAGCGGAAGATCGGCCGCTCGCACAGCAGCGTGTAGAGCAGCACGACAAGATGGATCCCCCAGAAGGAGAGATACATAAAGAGGAACAGCGTGGCGCCGTCGGTGATATGGAGAGCGGCGGCGAGCGCGTTCATGGAAAGATCGCCCAGAAGCTGGCCGGCAAGCATCATCGCCAGCGCGATGAGCACGACCGCCCAGATCATGTGGCGGATCTTTTTGCGGGGCTTTGCCGGCGCGGGCTCGACCCATTCGACCGGCTGGGGAGTCTTG
>ONSW01000062.1 GCA_900320595.1 uncultured Eubacteriales bacterium
TCCATCGTCCTCATACCCGAAGCCGCGGACCTGGATCAGCGCTTTCCCCTCCGGAACAGAGAGCAGCGCAGCCTCTTCCTTCCGTGCACGCAGGATGCCTATATGAAGCGGCCCTGCTTCGCTGTGGGGAGCGGTCATTGCGGAGAGCAGCGCGGCGCCGCGTCCATCGCATTCTTCGCCTGGAGCGTACCGCAGGACGCGGCTCTCCAGTGCGATCGGCGTTCGTTCCGAGCACCACAACGCCCGAACGTCAAGCCACTCGCCGCCCTCCTTTTCCGGAAGGGGGAGCTTCGGCGAATGCTCCCAGTCGTCCAGCAGCTCACCGTGCGGGCGCAGCGCTTTTCGGCGCAGCGTTTCATACAGACTCTCTTTGCCCGCCGCGTTCCATTCCGGACGAGGCGGCGCCACCGTATAGCCCGAGCCGCCCAAAGCGACGAGCCGTCCCGCAGCGGTAAGACGCCGCAGCGCCGTGCGCAGCGTGCCGCGGCTGACTCCCCATTTTTCGCACAGAAGGCGCTCGCTTGGCAGCCTCCTGCGCGGGGGAAGGGAAAGGAGAAGGACTTCCAGTGACTCCGCGGCGAACTCGCCAGGAGTGGGCACACGCGACATTTTCATCCTTCTCCCTCCTTCTGCCCCCCACCGCGGCAAAAGGCTTGCCGCGGCGGGGCGTATTGCTTGTTGCTTGATTTGCTTCTGATCTTCTCAGATCAGGCGCTCTGCTGCTCCTTCTTGTTCTTGCGATCCCAGAAGTAGAAGGCGGGCAGACCGGTGGCGACGGCAATCACAGCGCAGAGGATCGCCGGGATGGGGGCATAGGTCAGTTCGCCCCAGATGAGCGTCAGGGTCATAAAGCTGGCGATGATGGGCATGATCAGTCCGCCGGGCATCTTGTAGCTGGGCTTGTAGTTTTCCTTCTTGCGCAGCACGAAGATCGTGCAGAAGGTGGCAACGTTCTTCAGCAGGGCCACCATGGTGAAGTAGCCCAGCAGATCGGACAGCGTGGTGGCGAAGATCAGGACGATCGCCACGGCGCACTGGACGATGATGGAGAAATAGGGGGTCTCAAATTTGGGGTGGACCTTGGCAAAGGACTTGAAGAAGAGATTGTCCTTCGCCATGGCATATTCGATGCGGGGCTGGTACATGATGCAGCTGGACAGTGAACCCATCACGACGATGATCGCCATGATCGCAACGGCGGTGCCGGCGAAGTGGCCGATGCCGGGCAGCTTGGAAGCCAGAAGGGCGATCGGGGCGTCGGAAGCGGCCAGCTCGTCCACGCTCAGGATGCCGGAAGCGACAAAGGTCAGCCCGCCGTAGAGAGCGAGAACGATGACCGCGGTCAGGATCAGGCCCTTGGGCATGTTCTTCTGAGGATTGCGGATCTCACCGGACATGTAGCAGGGGGCACCCATGCCGTCGTAGGACCAGGTTGTGGAGGCGATGCCGGCGATCAGCGCGGCAACACCGCCGGTGGCGGCACTGGAGAGCCGCTCACCAGAGAGCAGCAGGCTGCCATTGAGATTGAACAAGCCAACGCCGATGATCAGGGCAAAAGGCAGGATCTTCAGTGCGGTGATGAAGGTCTGAAACGCACCGCCGTTTTCCACACTGCGCAGATGGACGAACATGAAGATCAAAACGAAGACTACGGCAATCAGGCGAAGCACAAAGCCATGGATTGGCAGGAAGTAGGCAAGGTGGTTTACAATCGCCAGCGCCATGATGGAGATGGTGATCCAGCCGCAGAGGAAAGCCAGGGGGCGGGAACCGGCCTCACGGAAGTAGACATACTGGCCGCCGTCTTCCGGGAAGGCCGAGGCCAGCTCGGCATAGCAGAAGTTGGCGGGGATCTGGAGCAGACCGCCGATGATGAAAGCCAGGAACAGGAACAGGGAGCTTCCGGCCGCATTGGCGACCTCGGACAGGGACGAGAAGATGCCGGAGCCGATGGTCGTGCCTACACCGAGGGCAATGACCGCGCCCAGACCTAACTTTCGGCCCAGTTCTTTGTTGGATTCTGACATGATGATCCTCCTTTGAATTTCGTGCGGCTGTGCACACCGCGCGTATCCTCTCTTAATTGGAGCTCATCGGTCTTCTCTTGCTTCTTATGATACAGAATGCTGGGGCTGCGGCGTCCGCTTTGGCCGGGCGCCGTCAAAGGCGCAGGCGCTTTCTTGCAGGAAAGGCCAGCGCTTTTCGCGCTGCTTTACGCTCCTGTCATTCCCCCTCCACTATGACCAGAATCTCCCGCCGTGCGGGGCCGTCGAATTCGCAAAAATATACGTCCTGCGCGCCGCCTCTTTCCAGCACGCCGCCGTGGATCAGGAAATGGCAGTGATTGCCGGTCAGCATGGCTTTGAGATGCCCGGTGGGGTTGCCTGCCGTCGAGCCGTAGTCGCGCAGCATGCGTGCGTGACAGTAGGGCCGCTCCTCCGGCGCAAAAAGCGCCAGCGCGGTCTGGATGTCGCTCTCAAGGCATTCCAGCGCTTCGTTAACGGTCACGCCGGTGGTCGTGTGGCGCGTGAGAACCGTCACCATGCCCTCCTGCACGCCGCTCTCGAGGACGCGGATCAGTTCCAGCGTACTCTCGCGCAGCCCCAGCGTGCCCAGCGCTTCAGCCATGCGGATCTGCTCAAAGCGCGGATTGTCCGATCCGAACATCACCTGATGGCGAAGCGACCGGTCGATCCATGTGAGCGGGATATCGCGGGTGAAGCACTGCGTATAGAACTCCCGCGCGTTGTCGAAGTAGAGCGCGGCGGTGTCCGCGTAAACATTGGGATATTTCAGCAGTAACATCGCCGTCTCCCGAATCCAGGGCCAGCCGAAGTGCCCCAGGCAGATCCTCAGACGGGGATGCTTTTGCGCCAGCGCCTCGAAGCGGAGGGGATGACCGTATTCCGCAAGCGTATCTTTTTCCCAGGAGAGTCCCGCATGGAACAGCACCGGTCTGTCGTGGCGCTCGCACACGGCCCAGAGCGGCTCGAGCGCAGGATCGGCCGGGTCGAAGCGGGAACGCCCGGGATGGAGATTCAAGCCCTTGAGCCCCAGACGCGTAAAAGCGTCTTCCAGCCTGCCCGGAGCATCGCCGTCGTGCGGGTCGACCGAGGCCAGGCCCCAGAAGCGCTCCGGCGCGAGGGAGACGAGCTGCGCAACTTCCTCGTTGCTCACCAGAGTCTCGCCCATCTGAGTTGAATAGTCCTGAGCCAGCAGACAGAGACGGTCGAGAGAGGCGCAGCGCATCTGGTTGAACACATGTTCCAGCGGCGCAAGACCGTTGCGGTGAATGTCCAGCTCGCGGTGGCGCAGCTCCTCGCGCGCGGCGTCAGCATTGATCGGCTCGTAAAAGGCCGGGTGGACGTGGATGTCAATCGTCATACCTTACCTCACATCCCTGCGGCAGCCATCATGGCGCGGACATTGTTCACGGCACGGCGCGCGTAGAAGCGCGGCTCGTTGATGTAACCGGTGACCAGCTCCAGCGTGGCAGTGCCCTCGTAGCCGATCCGCTTCAGCTCACAGAAGAGTTCGCCCAGCGGCATGCTCCCCTCGCCGGGAAGGATGTGGCTGTCGGTGCCCTGCTCACCGTCGATGATGTGCAGATGATCCATCTTCGCGCCCAGCTTGTCGAAATAGGCCATGATGCTTTCGTGCTGCACAAAGGGGGGGACAAGGTCGCACATGCCTACGATCCAGGGATTGTCGACACGGCGAAACAGCTCGACCAAATCATTGGCGCGGGTGAAGAAATTGGACTCATAGGGCGTCAGTGCCTCGACCGTGAGCTTGACCTCGCACTTTGCGGCGTAGTCGCCCAGCTCACGGATGGTTTTCTCCAGACGCGGCCACAGCTCGTCATAGGTGGCCAGATACCCGCCGTTGGCGGGGCTGGTCAGCATGAAGGAGGCGCCCATTTCTTTGGCCATGTCAAGACACAGCTTGAGATAGGCCACGGCGTCCTCGCGCTGTGCTTCCGAGCCGATCATGTAGTTGTACGGATATGCGTTGTGCTCAGGCGTATACCCCACGACGGGCATCTCATAGAGGTCGATCAGGCGCCGCAGCTGCGTGATCTCGCCTGCCTTAAGGTCAGGGGCGTAGGCATGCGGCCGTCCGCCCCAGAGTTCGATATAATCGTAGCCGTATTCCTTCGCATCCTGAAAGCAGTGCTCCAGCGGATTGCGCTGGTAGCCGGAGGTGAACATTCCGATCTTCATGGCCTTACTCCTTTTATATGTTAAGATTCTTCCGTGACCCAGGGTTCAAATACGGATACGACCTGCGCCGCCACACGCGAGCCGATGCGCATGCATTCGTCGATCGGCTCGTTCCTGAGCAGACCGGAGAGGAAGCCGGCGATATAGCTGTCTCCCGCGCCGACGGTGTTCACGACTTTGCCCGCAGGATAGATCCCGCAGGCGGTCCAGACTTTTCCGTCCCAGGCGAGACTGCCCTTTTCACCGAAGGTGGCCACGGCGAGCTTCATGCCGCGCTGCACCTTGTCCTGCAGAAACTGCTTCACAAAGGCGTCGGACTCGTCATGACAGGAGAAGAAACCGACGTCAACCCAGGGCAGCGTCCTTTCGATGATGGGATCACTCAGGCGGTCGCAGTAATCAAAGCTGATGAGAACCGCCGGATTGTGCGCCTTAATCGCGCCGAGCGCACCGTCGGCCTTGCCCCAGAGCGCGTGCGCCGCGGCAAAGGCGACGTCCTCCTCATCGAATACGATGTGCTCGAGTACGCCCTCCACATATTCGCCGTGTACACGGTCGGTGCCGTTCATATCCATATAGGTGATGGCTGTCGCCCCGTCGCCTATCTTAAGGTGAGACAGATCAAGGCCTTCCTTTTCCAGGGTCTCGACCATCCAGCGGCCATTGTCGTCGCTGCCAGTGGTGCTGATGATCGCGGTTGGTACGCCGAGCTTGCGCAGATTGACGCCGGTGTCCACCACATTGCCGGTCGGGTAGCGCCGATTGAGCGCCTTTCCGTCGATGAAACGATAGACGTCGATGCAGTTGTCTCCGATCATGGCAGCCTTCATTGCAACCGCCTCCTTGACAGATGAGTAACTGTGTTTTTTGTACCACTTTTGTCCTATTATAAAAAGGATCGGGCTGTTCGTCAAGAGGAAAAACCGAGTTCGGGGAACAATTTTTCGTTCTGTTTGATTGTTTTATCCCGATCCGAAGGGAGAAAATGCCTGAATTTTATACCACTTTCAGCAGGAATGACAGTTTTGATGGTGCAATTCCGAGCAAGTAGACGAAAAACATTCAAGCTATTGAAAATTTTGGACCAAAATGATAGGCTTAACACAGATATCCGGAAACGCTGTGTGCAGGCGCTCCGGAAGCTCATTTTCTATTCTCTCTTCTTGTGATGCAAAGCCGGAAGCCGCGCCGCTTATTTAGAAAGCGGTGCGGTTTTTGCACTTTTTCACGACAAACATCAAAGGAGGACGTCATGAAAGCGGAATTGATTTTGAAATCATCCTGTGTTTTTACCGCAGCCGGTGAGCCGCCCTTTGCCGGCTACGTTGCGCTGGGCGGCGGTCATATCCTCGCCGTCGGGCACGGGGAACCGGAGAGCGCGCTGATAAGGGACAACTGCCGTATTCTCGACTGCGGCGACGGCACGATCTGTCCCGGCTTTTTCGACGTGCATTGTTTTTTTACCGGCTATGCTGCGCAGAAGCTCGGTTTGGATGCCGAAAACAGCGCGCAGCAGGACGCCATGCTGCGCGACCGCGAGCGGATCCTGCCGCTGTTTCGCGACTACATGCGCCTGCTCAACAGCCGCGGTGTCACCTCCGTCAAGGAAATGGGCTTTGACGACTTCCACGGCTTTCCCGCGCTGCTGGAAGAGCTGGAGAAAAAGGGCGAGCTGACGCTGCGTGTCAGCTTTATGAGCCAGCCTTTCGACAGGCCGCTCGACCTCGCTTTCGGCAAAGAGATGAGCGCTCGCTTTCACAGCGACTATCTGCGTTTTTCAGGCTATAACCGCATGACCGACGGTTCGATCAGCCAGATGGAGGGCGCTCTCAAACAAGCATACTGCGGTACGGACTGCCTCTGCGCGATCTCCATCGACTGGGACGCTATCGCCGGGGAACTGCGTACGGCGGACGAGAACGGCTTCCGTTTTTCCCTCCACGCGCAGGGAGACGCGGCGATCGCAAAGGTACTGGATCTCTATGAGTGCTGCCGTCGCGACGAAAATGGGCGGCTGATCAACCGTCACAGCATCACGGATCTCGAGTTCAGCGACCCGGAGGATCTTGAGCGCATGGGAGCGCTCGGCGCGATTGCGGAGATCTATCCGCAGATCCAGTCCATCGCTGAGCGGGAGAGCAAGCTGGCCATGATCCGCGAAAAGATCGGCGAAGAGCGCGGCCGCTTTTACTGGAACCGGCGCAAGATGGCCGACAGCGGCGTTCTCCTGAGCTGCGGCACCGATCTCCCGCTGCTGATCGATGACATCCCGGAATCCGTCTATCACGCCGTGGGCGGCTTCTTCCCGGAGGGCGGCGAGCCCTTCAACGGACAGAACACGCTTACCGCCGCCGAACTCCTGACGGCATGGACGCGCGGCGGGGCCTACAACCTTTTTTGTGAAGACAAGCTCGGTACGCTTGAGGCGGGAAAAAAAGCGGATATAACGGTCCTCTCGGGTGATCTTTTCGCAGTGCCGCCGTCCGCGGCGCGCACGTTGCGCGTTGTGCTGACACTGCTTGACGGAGAAGAAGTATACAATGCGATGAGCTGAAGGAGAGGTTTTATGAGCCGTATTACCATGCAGGACGTGGCCGTAATGAGTGTGCAGTATGTTCAGCACAGCTTTGACTACTATCTGGATTCCATGGAGCGCTGCGGTCTTCGCCGGGTCGATCTCTGGGGCGGAGCGCCGCACTACTGCCGACTCGACTACTCCTCCGCGGCCGAGGCCGGCAGCCGCGTTAAAGAGCTGCGGCATCAGATCGAGGATCGGGGGATGCGGGTCGTCATTTACACGCCGGAAACGCTTGGCTATCCCTTCAGCTATTCTGCGCCGGACACGCGGCTGCGAGGGCGCACGGTCGACTTTATGAAGGCCGCCATGGACGACGCGCTTGGCTTCGGCACAAACCGCGTCTTCCTGAACACAGGCTGCCACCCGCGCGATCTGCCGCGCGAAGAGGGCTGGAAACGCACGGTCGAGAGCTTCCGCGCACTTGCTGACGAGGCTGAGGCGCGCGGCGTGCTGCTCGTGCTCGAACAGCTCCAGCCCTATGAGAGCAATCTCGTCATCACGCTCGAGGACGTGTCGCGGATGCTGCGGGATGTGGATTCGCCTGCGCTTCGCGTCTGCGTCGATCTTGTCGCGATGGAGGTGGCCGGGGAGCGGCTGGAGGACTATTGCCAGCGTTTTGGAGAAAAGCTGGAATGGGTGCACTATTCCGACAGCCATCACCTGATCCTCGGCGACGGGGATTTCGGCCGTGAGAAGCTGGAGGAGTACGTGCGGATCCTGGAGAAGCACGACTTTGCCAACGGTCTCGATCTCGAGATCAACGACTCGATCTACTGGGAGGATCCGCACGAGTCGATCCGCCGCAGCTGCGAGGTGCTTCGCGACTTCCTGCCGGAAGAGTAGAAAAACGCTTTAGGAGGATGCATGGCACGTTCCCCCCTTTTTTTGCTGCGCGACCGGGGGATGCAGAGACACATTCTGCGTCTGGCCTGGCCCACCATAACAGAGACCGCGCTGCAGACGGTCGTTCAATATGTGGATACCGCGCAGGTCGGCCAGCTGGGAGCAGCCGCCTCTGCAGCCGTGGGACTGAGCGCCACGACCACCTGGCTTGTTAACGCGCCGCTCTGGGCGGTTTCGACCGGCATTCTGGCCTGTATCTCTCAGGCCAGAGGCGCAGGAGACCGGGAGAGGATGATAAAAGCCGCAGGGCAGGCCAAGCTGCTCGTGTGGATACTCGGCGTCGTGATGACGGTGCTGACGCTGTCGATCAGTCCCCATCTCCCGGACTGGCTCGGGGCGGAGACGGCGATCCGGCGGGACGCGGCGCTGTATTTCGGTATCATCTGCGCGCCCATGCTCTTCCGCGTTTCCGGGATCATCTTTTCCGCTGTCCTGCGTGCCGCGGGAGATACCAAAACGCCGATGTGGATTCATCTGGGGATGAACCTGATGAACATCGTGCTCAACACGCTTCTGATCATGCCGACAAGAGAGATTTCCTTTTTCGGCATAGGGCTGAGGCTTTGGGGCGCGGGCCTCGGCGTTCCCGGCGCGGCGATCGCCACCGCCTCTTCCTTCGTCTTCGGCGGTATCGGAATGTTTCTTGCCGCTTGGCGTGTTGAGGAATGCCGAAGCGCGCGGGCCGTCTATGACCGTGCGGCCATGCGCGCCTGCCTTTCTATCGGCATGCCGCTGGCGGCCGAGCGTATGATCTCCATGTTCGGACAGGTGGTTTTTACGGCGCTGATCGCCCGGCTTGGCATGGTGGCCGTGGCTGCGCATTCGATTGCGATTACCGCCGAGCAGGCATTTTATGTGCCGGGCTACGGCATGCAGACGGCTGCCTCCACGCTGGCGGGCTTTCATTACGGCGCGGGAGATGAAAAGAGGCTGACGGACTATTCCGCCTCGCTTCTTCTGCTGGCGGTTATTCTGATGAGCGCGCTGAGCCTTTTCCTGTTTTTGTTTCCCGCTTTTTTCATGCGCATCTTCACGCCGGATGAGGACGTGATCGCGCTTGGCGCGAGGGTGCTTCGCATTGTCTCGGTGTCCGAACCGTTTTTTGCCGTGGTCATTATTCTCGAGGGTGTCTTCAGTGGGGTGGGTGACGTGCGTGCGCCGCTGCTGTTCTCGCTCTTTTCCATGTGGGGTGTGAGGCTGTGTCTGACAGCGCTGTGCGTGTTCCGACTCGGTCTCGGCCTGGAGGCCGTCTGGTGCTGCATGGTCGCGGACAACCTGACGCGGTTTTTCCTGCTGTTCAGCCGCTTTTGCGGCAGACGCTGGAAACGCGGGCTTCCCATTGCCTCCAACAGTCTGTAGTACAACATAGAAAGGAAGATTATCATCATGCTCTGGACTGAAGAACTCTTCGGCGTCAAAAAACCCATCCTTGCAATGCTGCATCTCGACGCGCTCCCGGGAGATCCGCGTTTTCGCAGGGGCACTCCGCTCGGCGAGATCGTGGAGCACGCCCGCGCGGATCTGCACGCCCTGCAGGACGGGGGCGTGGACGGGATCATCTTCTCTAACGAGTTCAGCTTTCCCTATCAGCGCAAAATGGACATGGTCACGCCCGCCGCGATGGCCTATATCATCGGTGCGCTGCGCAGTGAGATCCGCGTCCCCTTCGGCGTGGACGCCATCTCCGACGGCGCAGCCTGTCTCGAGCTTGCCGCTGCGGTGGGAGCAAGCTATGTGCGGGGAACCTTCTCCGGCGTCTATGTAGGAGACGGAGGTCTGTACAACAATGACTTCTCCGCCCTGCTGCGCCGCAAGGCCGCCCTGCCGCTCGACGATCTGAAAATGCTGTACTTCATCAATCCCGAATCCGATCGCAATCTGGATACGCGACCGCTGGCGGATATTGCGGCTTCTACGATGTCCAAGGCCGCCCCGGACGGGCTGTGTATCTCGGCCAACGCGGCGGGCATGGATGTGGACGAGGAGCTGATCGCATCGGTCAAGGCCGCAAATCCCGAGGTCGTCGTCCTGTGCAACACCGGCTGCCGGCCGGACACCATCGTCCGCAAGCTGCAGGCAGGGGACGCGGCCGTCGTGGGGACCTACTTCAAGGAAAACGGTAAGCTGGAAAACAGCCGCCATGAAAATGTCCGTGTCGATCTTGAGCGCGTGCGGGAGTTCATGGCAGTGGTTTATCGTTTCCGTGAGACGCTGTGAGGGCGGCGCGATGGGAAAAGCGTATTTTGTCGGCATTGATACCGGCACCAATTCCAGCAAGGGCGCTCTCATCGACGAGCAGGGCGAGATTCTCGCCCTGCACAGCACGGAGCACAGCATGGAAAATCCCCAGCCCGGTTACTACGAGCATGACGCCGAGCGCGACTGGTGGGGTGATTTCTGTACGATCAGTCGGGAACTGCTGCGCAAGAGCGGCGTGGACGCGAAGGACGTCAAGGCCGTCGGGATCAGCGCGCTCGGCGCAGATTGCGTTCCGGTGGACGAACATTGCCGCCCGCTTCGCAAAGCGATCCTCTACGGCATCGACGCGCGGGCCACGGATGAGATGGCTGAACTGACCGCGCTCTACGGGGAGGAGCAGATCCTGAAATGGTACGGCCGTCCGCTCTGCTCCAGCGACGTGATGCCGAAGATCCTGTGGATCAAGCGCAGGGAGCCGGAGGTCTACGCCAGGACGCACAAGTTTCTCACGGGATCGAGCTACATTACCGCCAAGCTGACAGGCCGCTATGTCGTGGACCGTTTTCTCGGCCTGGCCAGCTTCAATCCGCTGTATGATCCGCAGACACGCAAGCCGGTTCCGGAGTACTGCGCGCCGGTCTGCCGACCGGACCAGCTTGCCGAAATCCTCGAGGCGGCGGAGGTCGCAGGCACCGTGACGGCCGAGGCCGCCGCCGAGACGGGGCTTGCCGAGGGGACGCCGGTCATCACCGGAACGGACGATTCGGGCGCCGAGGCGATCAGCTGCGGCGTCGTGGAGAGCGGGAAAATGATGCTGCAGCTGGGCTCGTCAGTCTACATGATCCTCGGCACAGACAGCCTGATCGACGACGAGCGGCTCTGGCGCGAGGAGTTCATCGTCCCCGGCTTATGCGATATCTCGGCCGGAACCAACACGGCGGGCAGCCTGACCAAATGGTTCCGCGACGAGCTGTTTCCGGACGCCCTTGCCGCCGAGCGCGCGGGCGGAGAAAACGCCTATCAGCGCATGTTGGAGGGCGTTGCGGAGATCCCGCCCGGCAGCGAGGGGCTGATCACGCTGCCCTACTTTGCCGGGGAGCGGACGCCGATCAACGACCCCGACGCCCGCGGCGTGCTCTTCGGCCTGACGCTGCAGCATACGCGTGCGCATCTCTACCGCAGCGCGCTGGAGGCGGTCGGCTTCTCAGTCAACCAGCAGATCCGTATCATGGAATCCCATCCCGAGGCGCGTATCGACCGGATCATCGCCGTAGGCGGCGGCGCGCAGAATCCGCTGTGGATGCAGATCATCGCCGACATTCTCGGCAAGGAGATCTCAACGCCGCAGGTGACGGTCGGCGCCTGCTACGG
>ONSW01000064.1 GCA_900320595.1 uncultured Eubacteriales bacterium
TCGCTCAAAACTGCTTCGCACGCAAAAAGAGAGATTTTTGTGTCGGGCGAGGCGAAAAGCACAGGAATAATGGCTATATATTCCGAGCATTTTCAACGATGCCCGGCGCGAAAATATCTTTTTTTGCGCTGCCGTATCCCTATTCTGCGTGCCCTAACGGGTCGGCCTTTTGCCGTTGATTGTGTTATTTTCTGCTGAGGAAGGCGCTCGTCGCTTCGTCCTCATACTGGCGTGTGTACAGGCGATAATAATGGCCGCGCGCGGCGAGCAGCTCGTCGTGTCTGCCCTGCTCAATGATCTTTCCGTCCTTGACCACCAGAATGATGTCCGCGTTGCGGACGGTGGAAAGCCGGTGGGCGATCACGATGGAGGTGCGGCCGCGGATGATCGTGTCGATCGCATTCTGGATCTTCTGCTCGGTGATCGTGTCGACCGAGGCAGTGGCCTCGTCCAGCACCAGGATGCGCGGGTCGGCCAGGATCGCGCGGGCAAAGGAGATCAGCTGCTTTTCGCCGGTCGAGAGCATGTCGCCGCCCTCGCCCACGTCGGTCTCCAGCCCCTTTTCCAGCCGTGCGACCACCTCGTCGGCCGAGACGAGCTTCAGCGCCCGCTCGATCTCCTCGTCCGTGGCGTCGGGATTGGCGTAGAGCAGATTCTCCCGCACGGTGCCGGAGAAGAGATGCGGTGTCTGGAGGACATAGCCGATCGCGCTGTGCAGCCAAAGCTGCGAGCGCTCGCGCGCGTCGCGCCCGTCGATCAGCACGCTGCCCTCCGTCGGCTCATAGAAGCGGCAGATGAGATTGGCAAGCGTGGATTTGCCCGCGCCGGTCTCGCCCACGATGGCCACGTTCGTGCCGAAGGGGATCTTCAGGTCGAAATGCTCGAGGATGTATTCGTTGCCGTCGGGGTACTTGAACGAGACGTCCTTGAATTCGATATCGCCGTTGATCGGCTCCCAGTTCTCCTTCTTCGGCTCAAAGCTGTCGCCGTAGAGATCCATGACCTCCTTCGTATCGTTCACGTCCGGCTTCGTCTCCAACAGTCTGGTCAGGCGCTCGATGTTGACCTGGGTCGTGACAAAATCGGAGAAGGCGTCGACCAGCCAGCGGATCGGCTCCATCATGCCCTGGGCATAGGACATGAACATGGAGAAAGTGCCGACCTCGCTGCGTGCGATAAAGCCGCCGCGCCACAGCACGATGGCAAGCGCAAGCGAGGAGGCGAAGTTCATCGTCACGGCGAACATGCCGCGCAGATGGGAAGCGTAGACCGAGCGGCGCAGCATATTGCCGGTCTCGGCGCGGAAGTCGTTTTCGATCTTGTCCTCGATCACGAGGGTCTTGACGGTCTTGGCGCCGGTGATCCCCTCGTTGAAGTTGCCGGTGATCTTCGAGTTGATCTCGCGGATCTCGCGGTTGATGCGCACGAGCTTCTTCTGGAAGATCGAGAAGAGCACCACGAGCAGCGGCAGGATCGTGAGCACCAGGAGTGCGAGACGCGCGTTGACGATCAGCATCGCGACGACCGCACCGATGACGTAAGCGCCCTGCCAGACGCTGTCGATGATCGTCCAGGAGAAGAGCGCGCCGATGCGCGAGGTGTCGGACATGACGCGCGAGTGGATATAGCCGACGCTGTTCTGGCTGAAATAAGAAAAGGACAGCGTCTGGAGATGCTCGAAGGCTGCGTTTCGCAGATCCTTGTCCAGCCTTACCTCAAGCCACAGCGCGTTGCGCGCGGAGAAATAGTTGGTCACGCCGGTAAAGAGGATCACGCAGATGTAGATCAGAATAAAGGGCAGGATCGTGTCGAGCGTGCCGAGCCCGACAAAATGGTTGAGCGCATAGCGCTGCAGGAGCGGCGTGCCGATGTCGATCGCGCTGCCGCAGACCGCAAGCACGACCATCGCGGCCATCATCCCGCGGTATTTTTTCAGATACGGCAGCATTTTGCCGATGCCGAAGAATTTCAGCCCGCTCGTCTGTTCGGAGGTCTTTTTCATACCTGCGCCTCCTTTGCCGTGCCGGACTGGATCTCATAGATACTCTGGTAGATGCCGCCCGCGCCCTTCAGTTCTTCATGCGTCCCCTGCTCCACGATCCGCCCGTTTTCCAGCACGAGGATCTTGTCGGCCTTGGACAGGGTCGTGATGCGGTGGGAGATCAGGATGATCGAGGCAGTGCCGAAACGCTCCTCGAGCCTGGCGCGGATCTTCGCGTCCGTCTCGGTGTCGACGGCGGAGAGCGAGTCGTCAAAGATCATGATCGGCGTGTCGCCCGTAAGCGTACGCGCGATCGCCGCGCGCTGCTTCTGCCCGCCGGAAAGCGTGACGCCCCGCTCGCCGACAAAGGTATCATAGCCCTTTGAAAAGCTATCGATCGTCTCGTCAAGGCATGCGGCGGCGGCTGCGGCCTTGATGCTGGTCATGTCTGTGCCGTCGCAGGCGATGGCGATATTCTCGCTGATCGTACGGGAGAAAAGGAACGGCTCCTGCAGGACGATGCCGATATGCTTTCTCAGCCAGTCGGTCTTGATCCTGCGGATGTCGACGCCGCCGACCGTGATCGTCCCCTTCCCCTCTTCAAGCGGATAGAGCTTGTCGAGGAGATACATCATCGTGGACTTGCCGCTGCCCGTGCCGCCGAGGATACCGAGCGTCGTGCCCGCTTCCATCGAGAAGCTGACGTCCTGCAGCATCGGCGGGCAGTTTTCATAGGCAAAGGACACGTGGTCGAACACGATGTCGCCGCGGATCTCGGGCGTCAGCGCGTCGGGCGGGTCCTGCTCGACAGGCGAATCCATAATATAGCGGATACGCTCGATCGAGACGCCTGCCTTGCTCATCTCGGCGATCATGCGCCCGAGCATGCGGATCGGCCACATCAGCATCGCGTTATAGGAGATAAAGGCCACATACTCGCCGGCCTCCATCCGGCCGCGGATGCAGAACACCGCGCCGAACACGACGACCAGCATCACCTGCGTGCCGGAGAGCACATCGGAGGTGCTCCAGAAGCGGCTCATGATCGTGCCGAGCTTTTCCCACAGTGAGGTGTAATACGCGTTCTGCGCCTCAAACTTATCCTTTTCAAAGCGCTCACGGCCAAAGGCGCGCACGACGCGCACGCCCGTCAGGTTCTCCTGGGCCATGGTCGAGAGCTTGCCCTCGTTCTCGTCGCAGTCCATGAAGCCCTGGCGGAACTTGGTGTGAAAATGCAGCGAATAGCCGATGATGAACGGCATCGGGATAAAGGCGATCAGCGTCAGAGGAACGTCCATCGAAAACATGAAGATCAGGCTCAGGATCAGCATGACAAGGATGCGGAAAACATTCGTCAGCTGCTCGGAGACAAAGTTCTTCATCGTGTCGATATCCGAGGTGCAGCGCTGGATGATATCGCCGGTGCGGTTCTTCATGTGCCAGGAAAACGGCAGATGCTCGATATGCGAAAAGGCCGTGTCGCGCATGGTCTTGACCAGCGTCTCGGACGCCTTGGTGTTGCTCACGCGAAAGACATACTGGCTCGCCACCTTGATCGCGGCCACGACAACGACGGCAAGCGCCATGATCCACAGATGCTCGCCGAGATAGGCAAAGCCGCCCATGGCGTCGACGCCGCGCATGACCCACGCGGGAAATTCCGCCGGCTTTCCGCCGATCGCGTTGTCGATCGCCGCGCGGATGATCTGCGGGGAGATCATGTCGGCCAAAGCCGCCAGCGCGGCGCAGAGCATGCTGATCACGAAGAAGCGCTTGCTCCCCTTCAGGAAGCGCCGCATCAGCGCCCAGGTCGCTTTATTCTTTTGTCTTTTTTCCGGATTTGCCATGGTTTCACCAAAAAAAGGTCCAAAGTGTTTCAAAAATGTTCAGCGCCCTGTATTATACCCGCCGGGACAGCTTCCGTCAACCGTCCATCGGTTGAATCTTCCCGCCCGGCGTGCTATAATGCAGGCAAATCTCCGCCAAAGGAGGCTTTTCCATGCGAAATACGACGCTGTGCTATCTGGAACGCGGCGACGAGGTGCTGATGCTGCACCGGGTAAAAAAGGCCGTGGACGAAAACGCCGGGAAATGGATCGGCGTGGGCGGTGGCTTTGAGGAGGGCGAGAGCCCGGAGGACTGCCTGCTGCGCGAGGTATACGAGGAAACCGGGCTAAAGCTTCTCTCCTGGCGTTACCGCGGCATCGTCACTTTTGTTTCGGACGAGTGGGGCACGGAGTACATGCACCTCTTCACGTCCGCAAGCTTCACCGGCGAGCTGCGCGAGTGCAGCGAAGGCGTCCTCGCCTGGAAAAAGCGCGGCGAGATCCTGTACCTTCCGCTCTGGGAAGGCGACAAGATCTTTTTACGGCTGCTTGTGGAAGAGCATCCCTTCTTCTCACTCAAGCTCCGCTATCGGGGCGACGAGCTGATCGAGACCGTGCTTGACGGGAAGCCATACTCTTTCTAATCAAAAAACACAGTCCACTCGGACTGTGTTTTTTGATTTCTATTATCAGCTGCTTTTATCGGAAGCTCACGCTGTCGGCCATGGCCAGCACCTCACGCTCGACGCGCGCCTGCGCCTGCTCGGGCGTTTCGATCTCGGCCTCGAGAGCGGCGGTCTCTTCCGCCTCCAGGGCAGCCCGTTCTTCCTCAGCGCGCTTCTGCCGCTCCTTTTTCTCATGCTTCAAAACCGGGATCACCGCGCTGACTAGCAGCGCCGCCGACGCGACCGCACGCGCGATGTCATACAGGCGCGGCGCTTCGGGATAGAGCTTTTGCAGCACAACGTTCGCGATACAGAACACCGTCGATCCGCCGAGCACCCATAAAAGCGTGCGACGGTTCAATATCTTTTTCAGCGGTGTCTTGGGGAAAACCGTCTTGACCGTGAGCGTCACCGCCGCGAGTATCATCAGCGCGATCAGCACCCATTTGAGGATCTCGGAGCCGACGGGAGACAAAACGCCTGCCCACAGGAGCGAGGCAAGGCTGATGATCGCCCAGCCGACGCACCACAGCGGCACGACCACGCATGCGCGCACAGCAAGCGGCATCCGCAAGATCAGCTCGCGCGTTTTGGCACGAACGCCTCCCCGCTTTTTTTCTTCTTCCTCGTCGGCGACCGCTTCATCCTCGCCGTCGCCGCCGTCCGGCTCGGCCTGGGCGTCGAGCACCTCTATGATCGGCGCGGGCGCGGGGGCCATGTCGTCGTTCTGCAAAATATCCGCCGGCGCCTCGAACGCGCCGCCGATCAGCACGCCCGCCGCCGCGATTGTCGCGGCCGTGGCAGCCGTGCCTTTGTTTTTCAGCTTGTCCAGGTTGGGCTTTTCCATCGGCCTCAACCCCCTTTTGTTCAGGATGGGTTCCTTATGGGATATTATAATGTGTTCTGCTCCTCATGTCAAATTATGAAAAGAGACCGCGGATCCCGCGGTCTCTTTAGGTTTACATAATTTATTTCTTCTCTTTTGCCCGGAACAGCAGCGCGGCAAGCAGCGCGAAAAACACCGCCGCACAGATGCCGCCCGCCGCGGCGCCGATCCCGCCGGTAAAAGCGCCGATCAGCCCCTTCTCGGCTACGGCTTCGCGCACGCCTTTGGCCAGCAGGTTTCCGAAGCCTGTCAGCGGCACGCTCGCCCCTGCCCCCGCGAAATCGACCAGCGGTTGATACAGCCCCAGGCCCCCGAGCACGACCCCGGCGACGACATAGCTTGTCAGAATGCGCGCGGGGGTAAGCCGCGTTCTGTCGATCAGGATCTGCCCGATCAGACACAGCGTGCCGCCAACGAGAAAAGCTTTAACATATTGCAGGATCGTTTCCATCATTCCACCTCGCTTTCGATGACGACCGCGTGGCAGATGCCGGGGATGCTCTCGCCCTGCTGGGCGCTGGTCGGCGACATCAGCGCGCCGGTCGCAGCAAAGAGCACGCGCTTCCAGATCCCCTTCTCCATCGCCGGCAGGATGTGCGCGCAGAGCACCGAAGCGCTGCACCCGCAGCCGCTGCCGCCGCTGTTGACGCCCTGCGCCTTGACGTCATAGATCAGCATGCCGCAATCCATATATTTTACGCCCGTATCATAACCGTCCCGATGGAGCAGTGACTGGAGGATGTCATGGCCGACGGCGCCGAGGTCGCCCGTAAACACGGCATCATAGTCATCAAAGCTCCGGCCGGTATCCTCAAAATGCGCCGTCAGCGTGGCATGCGCTGCCGGCGCCATCGCCGCGCCCATGTTGGCCGGATCGTCTATCCCCGCGTCACAGATCACGCCAGTCGTGACGTGCGTGATGCGCGGTCCCTTCCCTCTTGCCCCCAGTATGACAGCGCCGGAACCCGTGACGGTCCACTGGGCCGTCGGCGCCCGCAGGCCGCCGTACTCGAGCGGAAAGCGATACTGCCGTTCGGCCGAGCAGAAATGCGACCCCGTCAGCGCGCAGACTTTTCCGGCAAAGCCGCCGTCGATCAGCA
>ONSW01000079.1 GCA_900320595.1 uncultured Eubacteriales bacterium
GGCGTCGAACGGATACTCCATCAGCGGCATCAGCTCGACATGCGTATAGCCCATCTCCTTGCAGTACTCCGCAAGTCCGTCCGCCAGATCGCGGTACTGTGCGCGTTCATAGCTGAACGGTTTCCACGAGCCGGCGTGCACCTCGTAAATGCTCATCGGGCTGTGCATAAAGTCGCGCTTCGCGCGTTTTTTCATATACGCCCCGTCTGTCCACTCGTAATGGTCGTCATAGACCATGGCCGCATTGTCGCTTCCGTTCTGCGCCCATGCGGCAAAGGGGTCTGTCTTCCATACGACCTTGCCGTTTGCCTGGGTCACCGCAAACTTGTACAGTCCGCCCAGTCCGATGTTCTCAACAAAGACGGCCCATACGCCGCCCTCGATGCGCTCCATCGGCGTGGCAGACGGGTCCCATCCGTTGAACTCGCCCACCAGACTGTAACGGCAGCCGAAGCAAAGCCAGGCTTTCTGCGCGTTGCCTGTATTAAAAAGAAAGATATCATCCTGCGGGATATACTGCATCAGCTTGTTGTCCATGCCGTGTTCTCCTTTGCAGTTAGTATTGTCCGTATTTTATTGTATCTACTTTTTCCATCATCGTCAAGTTTGAGCTCTGTTTTTCGACCATTTTTTTACCATTCCTTTCCTCCCCTCCGTAGCTCACATGCGAGAAAAGCCGGGCCGCATCGCATCTATTCTTTTGACACGAAACGGCAGACATCTGTTTTGTTTCCATCCCGGTGCATTTCCGCAAAAAAGCGTCAAAACAGAATTTGATTCGATGCTGTTTCGCTGCTTTTGCTCTTTTTTCGAAACAGGGGCTCTCTGTTCCTTGTGCATGTTGCCAAAAAGCTTTCTGACAGCTTTTTCTTTTTCGTTGTTTTCCATAAATTTGTTGATTTTGCATGATAAAGCCGTTTGCGCACCTTGAAAAGAAGCGTCAAATAAGTTAAAATTACCAAAGGAAAGGGACTTGGTTCTCTTTTTCAGTCTTTTTGAGAGGAGTATTGATATGGAAAGCATGGTATGGCTTGCGCCTGTCCTCTCCGTGGTAGCCCTGCTGTTTGCCGCCTACAAGGCGGTCTATGTCTCCAAGGCTCCCGCCGGCAACGAAAGGATGCGGGAGATCGCTTCCGCCATCGCCGAGGGCGCCAACGCCTTTCTGATGTCGGAATACCGGATCCTTGCGATCTTCATCGTCGTCCTCTTCGCGTTGATCGCGATCTTCATCGACATCGGAACGGCCGTCTGTTTTCTGCTCGGCGCGCTGTTTTCGATCGCCGCCGGTTTCTTCGGCATGAGAGTGGCCACCCGCGCGAACGTCCGCACGGCAAACGCCGCCATGGAAAGCGGCATGAACAAGGCCCTGTCGATCGCCTTCTCCGGCGGCTCGGTCATGGGCATGTGCGTCGTGGGTCTCGGTCTGCTCGGCTGCAGCCTCATCTATATCACCGGCAACATCAGCTCGATGTTCGGCTTCTCTCTCGGCGCCTCGTCGATCGCCCTTTTCGCGCGCGTCGGCGGCGGCATCTATACCAAGGCTGCCGACGTCGGCGCTGACCTCGTCGGCAAGGTCGAGGTCGGTATTCCCGAGGATGACCCGCGCAACCCCGCCGTCATCGCCGATAACGTCGGTGACAATGTCGGCGACGTGGCCGGCATGGGCGCCGACCTTTTCGAGTCCTATGTCGGCGCGATCGTCTCGGCGCTCACACTCGGCGTGACGATGCACGCGAGCCTGCACGAGACCTTCTCGAACGCCGGCGCGCTTTTCCCGCTCGTGATCGCCGCGATCGGGATCTTCGCCTCTGTCATCGCCTCTTTCTTCGTCCGCGGTAAGGACAATTCCAACCCGCACGCCGCGCTGAAGATGGGCTCCTATATCTCCTCCGCGCTGGTTGCGATCGCTTCTGTCGTCTTCAGCAAGCTTTTCTTCGGCGGCTATTTCTGCGCTTTCTCGATCGTCGCCGGTCTGCTTGTCGGTCTCGTTATCGGCAAGGTCACCGAAGTCTATACCTCCGAGGATTATAAATCCGTCAAGCGCATCGCCGACCAGTCCGAGACCGGCTCCGCCACCACGATCATCAGCGGCATCGCCGTCGGCATGCAGAGCACCTGGGTGCCGATCGTGCTGATCTCCGTCGGTATTTACATCTCCTATATGGCCACCGGCAACCTCTACGGCATCGCGCTCGCAGCCGTCGGCATGCTCTCGACCACCGGCATCACCGTCGCCGTTGACGCCTACGGGCCGATCGCCGACAACTCCGGCGGCATCGCTGAGATGAGCGGTCTCGATCCCCATGTCCGCGAGATCACGGACAAGCTCGACGCCGTCGGCAACACGACCGCCGCCATGGGCAAGGGCTTTGCCATCGGCTCCGCCGCGCTGACAGCGCTGGCGCTCTTCGTCTCCTACGCCGACCAGGTCAAGCTCGGCAGCATCAACCTGCTCTCCCCTGAGGTCGTCATCGGTCTTCTCATCGGCGGCATGCTTCCCTTTGCCTTCTCCGCCCTCACAATGGATTCCGTCTCCAAGGCGGCCTATAAGATGATCGAGGAAGTCCGCCGCCAGTTCCGCGACATTCCCGGCATCCTCGACGGCGACGCCAAGCCGGATTACAGCTCCTGCGTTTCGATCTCGACCAAGGCTGCGCTGCATCAGATGATCGTTCCCGGTCTGATGGCCGTCATCTGCCCGCTTCTCGTCGGCATCCTGCTCGGCACCGAGGCTCTCGGCGGACTGCTGGCCGGCTCGCTCGTCACGGGCGTGCTTCTCGCGATTTACATGTCCAACGCCGGCGGAGCCTGGGACAACGCGAAGAAATACATCGAAGAAGGCCATAACGGCGGCAAGGGATCTCCCGCGCACAAGGCCGCCGTCGTCGGCGACACGGTCGGCGACCCGTTCAAGGACACCTCCGGCCCCTCGATCAACATCCTCATCAAGCTGATGACGGTCGTCGCGCTGGTCTTCGCCCCGATCTTCTCCCAGAGCGGTCTTCTCTGATTTTGAAACAGGATACCGGCTTCCCGATCATGCGGGAAGCCGGTATTTTTTTGCTTTGGCGGGGAAAAATAAGAATCCTCTCTTGCTTTCCCGCGAATTGTTCTTTATAATACATCTGTTTTCGGCCTTATTCGACATTCCAGCTGCGAGGTTAATGATAGATGAAAAAATTGTTCGGTACGCTTGCCCTTCTCTGCGCCGTCGCCACGCTCGGATTCCTGCTTTTCATGCGCTCTGATTTCTCAGGTTCCTCCCTTAACACAGACGTGAATATGCCTGTCCCTGTGGAGGAGAGCGTCGCTCCCGTTGCCGCCACGCCTGAAGTGACCCCCGAGGTCGTTGCTCCCACGCCCGAGCCCACGCCGGAGCCTACCCCCGAGCCTGAGCCCGAGGTGTATACGATCAGCTTTATCGGCGATCTGACGCTGACGGGCGCGCCCGGTACTCCGGTGCATTTTGAAGCCACGATGAACGGCGATTACGGCTATCCCTTCTCCAACGTCGTGAAGTATTTCAGCGATGACGAATACACCATCGGCAATCTCGAGTGCACCTTCTCCGACCAGTATCTCTCCTCGATCGAGACTTTCTCCTTCCGTGCGCCTACCACCTCGGCCAATATTCTGCTCGAGGGCGGCGTCGATTTTGTCACGACGGCCAACAACCACTCGGATGACTTCCACACGGCCGGCAAGCGCGACACCTGGGCCACGCTTGAGGAATACGGCATCCCCTACGGCAAAAACGACGAGTATCAGATCGTGACGACGCCGAACGGCCTTCGTCTCGGCATCTACTGCCAGTTCAGCAACGCCTACGGCGATTTCCGCCCCGATGAGGAAAAGGCTGTCGCCGCGATCCACGCGCTGAAAGAAGAAGAGCCTGATCTCATCATCTGCGCCTTCCATATGGGCATCGAGCTGAACTATTACCCCGAGCAGAGAACCCCCGAAACGGTCAACATCTGCCGCCGCTGCATCGACGAGGGCGCGGACATCATCTACGGCTCCCACCCCCACTGCCTTCAGCCGATGGAGGAATATAACGGCGGCATCATCCTCTATTCGATGGGCAACTTCATTTTCGGCGGCTCCTCCTTCCCCTCCGACCAGGATACCGCCATTGTCCAGCTGAAGGTCGAGCGCAGCACGGACGGCACGGTCAGCATCGTCGGCTATGACATCATCCCCTGCTGTGTCAGCAGCCTTCCTGTCACCGACCCGAACCTCTCCGCCGCCGTGCGCAGGCCCAAGACGGACTATAACGACTTCCGCCCGACGCCTTATGTAGAAGGCTCCGATGACTATAACCGCGCCCTGAGCAA
>ONSW01000066.1 GCA_900320595.1 uncultured Eubacteriales bacterium
GCTGTTCGGGTCGGGCCAGTAGCCGTATTTCTGCGCAATATCATAGTCGTGCTCGCGCGCCTTGAAATATTTGTTCGGCTCGGCCTGCAGCATCTCGTCAATCAGCTTCGGGAAGCGCTCGGACTCGGTCGCAAGGAGCTTGAGCGCATAGATCATCTGGCGCGGCGTGAAAAAGTTGTTCTCATAAAACTTTTCCTCGACCGTGTCGGGGTCCTCGCCCATATAGGGGGCCAGAATATGCCGGTAGGGCTGATAGCCGCCGAGATAGTCCCACATGCCCTTGGCGATGTCGTTGTTGGAGTCCACGATCGTGGCGTGCAGGCAGTATTCGTAGCGATAGCCGCCGATGAAGGTGTCCCAGCCGATCTCGCCGTTATGTACCTTTTCGGTGAAGATCATGTTGATCGGCACCCGTTTGCAGTTTTGGCGCATAAAGCTCTCGATCTGAGGGATGTCGTTGGCCCAGCCGACCGCCGCAAAGGGAACGGAGGCGGCGCGGGCCATGTCATAGCCGGGCTTGAGATCGTCGATCATGAGCATCTCCTCCGGCCGCAGCGCATAGCGCCGCATCAGATCCTCCAGCGGGAAGGGATAGGGCTTGCGTTCCTCCTCCGGCCGCTCCCAGCCGTAGACGGCGTCGGGCGCCGGCAGACCGTTCGCCGCCCAGTCGCGCAGGATGTTCCTCTCGTGCGAGTGGGACACCACGGCGATCAGCCCGCCCTCCGCGCGCTGCCGCTCCATGATCTCGCGGATGCCCGGGTAGGCCGTGGGGACATGGGTCTCGACATAGTTCAGCCAGTAGGCCGTCTCGTCGCGGATCGCGTCCTCGTCCATGCCGTACTCGCCCCGGCACATCTCGAGGAAGCCGGGGGAGAAGTTGGCAATAAAATAGTGCTCCAGCGAACACCTCCGCCCCGGATAACGCTCATCGAGGAAAAGCTGAAAGCAGGGGTAGTGGATCGTCGCCGTGCTGTTTACCACGGTGTCGTCGTGGTCAAAAACCAGGCATTTATATTTCATGCGTCTCTCTCTTATACTGATATTAAATCAATTTATCATACCATTCGACGCGCCGCGGTGCAAGATGAAAACTTCTTGACTTTTCTTAAGAAGGGGTATAAAGTATGATTAGTATAACAAATCATACTTTTCAAACGGAAAGGAGCCGCTATGAAAGCACCGAAGGACAAACTGGCCGCCTCGGCCAAGGTGGGCGAAAAGGGGCAGATCGTCATCCCCAAGGAGATGCGCGAGATGTTCTCGATCGAGCCCGGGGACACGATCATTCTGCTGGCGGACGAAAAGCGCGGCATTGCGATCCCGCCCAAGGGCGTGTTCAACACCTTTATCGAAAAAGTACACGGTCTGATGGAAGGCGGCGAAGACGATGGCTGAGACGGTGCTGGAGATCCGGGGCCTCTGCAAGGAATATCCGGCGTTCCGACTGAAGGAAGTCGGCTTTTCGCTCTCCCGCGGACGGATCATGGGCTTCATCGGCCGCAACGGCGCGGGCAAGACCACGACGCTCAAGAGCATGCTCAACATCGTCCACCCCTCCGCGGGCGAGGTAAGCTTTTTCGGTCTCGGCTTCACGGAGCATGAGCAGGAGATCAAGCGCCGCATCGCCTTTGTCTCAGGCGGCGCGAATTATTACCCAAGCAAAAAGCTCTCCGCCATCACGGCCGTGACGCGCAGCTTTTACGACAACTGGGACGAGGCGGCCTATCAGCGCTATCTGAAGCTCTTTGCCCTCGACGAGAGCAAAACGCCCAAGGCGCTTTCGGCCGGCATGCAGGTCAAGTACGCGCTCGCCCTCGCGCTCAGCCACAGGGCCGAGCTGCTGATCCTCGACGAACCGACGAGCGGGCTCGATCCCGTCTCGCGCGACGAGCTGTGCGATGTGTTCCTCACGCTTGCCGACGAGGGCGTGAGCATCCTCTTCTCGACCCATATCACCGAGGATCTCGACAAATGCGCCGACGACGTGACCTATATCCGAAACGGCGAGATCGCTGCAAACGCGCCAAGGAGGGCTTTACCGCGCTCGTCGAGCGCAGCGCGCTGGAGGAACTGGGCGGGCATACGTCCGACCTCGAGGAGATCATGGTGCATCTGGACAGGGAGGCGAGAGACGATGGCTAAGCTGCTGAAAAAGGAATTTGCGCTCTTTGCGCATCCGACAAGCTGGATGTTCCTCGCCTTCGGGGCGATGATGCTGATCCCCGGCTACCCCATGTATCTGCCGAGCTTCTTTGCCTCGCTGGGGCTGTTTTACGCCTGCCTCTCGGCGCGGGAGAACAACGATCTGTACTACACGCTGCTGCTGCCCGTGCGCAAGAGGGACGCGGTGCGCGCCCGCGCGCTGTATTTCGCGATCACGGAGCTGCTGCAGCTTGCTGTCTGCGTGCCCTTTGCGATAGCGCGCGGCGCGCTGAAGCTCGGGCCCAACCCCGCGGGCATGGACGTGAACGTCGCACTCTTCGGTCTGGCGCTTGTCGTGGCGGGCGTGTTCAACGCGCTGTTCCTGCCGCGGCTGTACAAAAACCCCGCGTCGGTCGGCAAGCCGTTTCTGGTCGTGTCGCTGTGCGTGTTCCTCTTTATCTTTGCCCTTGAGGCCTGCAGCTTTGTCCTGCCCTTCTTCCGCGACGTGCTCGACACGCCCGATCCGCAGCATCTTTCGGCAAAGCTGGCCGTTCTCGCCGTTGGAGCCGCGCTCTTCGTGCTGCTGACCGCGCTCGGCGCCCGCCGCGCGGAGGCTATCTTCGAAAAGGTCGATCTGTAAGACGCAGAGCTCTTGCCCCCCTTTTTTCGGAGAGACATCAGAAGAACTTGACGACGATTTGCCGCCGCCGGGATTGTTTTCCCGGCGGCGGCGTGCTATACTTTTCGCGCAAGCGATCGAAACGGGATCTGCGCCGTATCCGCGCAGGCGGAGACCGGGCCGCAGTCAACAGGGGAATGTGAGTGCAATTCTCACGCGAGGCCGTCACTGTGAAGCGGGACGGCGGGTGAACGACGTTTTACGGCGGTCATCCAAAGCCTCCAAAGTCAGAAGACCTGCCCGTACGGCGCCGCCGAAGGGAGGCGTCGTGTCGCACAAGGATCCGCGGACTTCCGGACGAATTTGGGGTATGGGTCAGATGCCCCATCTTCTCTCTTTTTTCCTTGTGTGATGTTCGATCAGGAAAGCAGCAGCCGGAACGGCAAGAGCAGCTTGCGAGAGGTTTTGTCTCCTGACAAAGGATTTTTCTTGCAGGAATACTTAAGTGAGCGTCCAAATCTATGATTTGGCTAACGCGAACTTATACATGCGAACGAAGTGAGTCGCATTGTGTATTGCAAAAGAAAAAGACGAAGGCAGGGGACAAAGGATCCGCAAGATGCCGACGACGATCCGGATGATGCTTTCCTCAACATAAGAAAGGAGAGGTTTGAAATGAACAAAAAAACCAGAAACATCATCATTGCCGTGGCGGTTTTGCTTGTACTCGTCATCGGCGCGCTCGTCATCTACAACGCCAATAAGCCGGCGGCTCAGGAGGGCGGCAAGAAGCTGACCGTCACCGTCGTGCACGGCGACGGCTCGAGCAAGGACTTTGCCATTGCGACCGACGCGGAGAACCTGCGCGGCGCGCTCGAGGAGCAGAAGCTCATCGAAGGCACGGAGAGCGAGTATGGCCTGTACGTGCTGACGGTCGACGGCGAGACCGCCGACGAAGGCGCACAGCAGTGGTGGTGCTTCACCAAGGGCGGCGAGATGCTCATGACCGGCGTGGACGACACGATGATCGCGGACGGCGAGAGCTATGAGATCACCCTCACGACCGGCTGGTAAGCTCAGCGCCAGGGAGATCTGCATCCTCGCGCTGATGGGCGCGCTGCTCTTTGCGACAAAGGCGGCTCTGGCCTCGATCCCGAACATCAACCTCAACGCCGTGATTATCATTCTCACGACGGTCTTCTTCGGCTGGCGGGCGATGTATTCCGTCGCCGTTTACGTCATGCTCGAGGGGCTGATCTTCGGCGGCGGGGTCTGGTGGTTCGGCTATCTCTACACCTGGCCGCTCCTGGTCGCGATCGCGATGGCCTTCCGCAAAAACGACTCCGCGCTCCTCTGGGCGGTGATCGCGGCGGTGTTCGGCCTCGTGTTCGGGCCGCTGATGTATCTCGAATGGTTCGCCATCAACGGCGGCTGGGAGGGCTTCTTCGCCATGTGGGTCGCAGGCATCCCCTATGACCTGACGCACTGCGGGGGCAACTTTGTGTTCACGCTGGCGCTCTATCGGCCGCTGTACCGGGTAATGGAGAAATTCCTCGGCACCCCGGCGGCGCATCAGGCGCAGACTTCCAAAGAAACATAGCAAAAAAGGGCTGTTGCCAACGGCAACAGCCCTTTCTCTGTCAATCTTTTTCCGCAGACTCTGCGGGGGAAACGGATTTCAGCCCAGCCCCGGGATCTGCGGCAGGCCCGCAAAGCCCTTCGCAAGATCCTCGTCCGTGGGGATATAATCGCTCATCAATCCGTCGTTGAACTTCTGATAGGCCACCAGATCGAAATAGCCCGTGCCGGTCAGACCGAAGAGGATGTCCTTCGCCTCGCCCGTCTCCTTGCACTTCAAGGCCTCGTCGATCGCGACGCGGATCGCGTGGCTGCTCTCCGGCGCGGGGAGGATGCCCTCGACGCGGGCAAAGAGCTCCGCCGCCTCGAACACCGAGGTCTGCTCGACGGCGCGCGCCTCCATCAGCCCGTCGGCATAGAGCTGCGAGAGCGTGGGCGACATGCCGTGGAAGCGCAGGCCGCCGGCGTGGTTGGCCGAGGGGATAAAGCCGCTTCCGAGCGTGTACATCTTCGCCAGCGGGCAGATCATGCCCGTGTCGCAGAAGTCATAGGCAAACCTGCCGCGCGTGAAGCTGGGGCAGGAGGCCGGCTCGACGGCGATGAAGCGGTAATCCGCCTCGCCGCGCAGCTTCTCGCCCATGAAGGGCGCGATCAGACCGCCCAGATTTGACCCGCCGCCGGCGCAGCCGATGATGATGTCGGGCTTCACGCCGTATTTGTCCAGAGCGGTCTTGGCCTCAAGGCCGATCACGCTCTGGTGCAGCAGCACCTGGTTGAGCACGCTGCCGAGCACATAGCGGTAGCCGGGGTTGGCGGTCGCGACCTCGACGGCCTCGGAGATCGCGCAGCCGAGCGAGCCGGTCGTGCCCGGGAACTCCTCAAGGATCTTGCGCCCCACCGCCGTGGTGTTCGACGGCGACGGCGTCACCTCGGCGCCGTAGGTGCGCATGACCTCACGGCGGAAGGGCTTTTGCTCATAGCTGACCTTGACCATGAACACCTTGCAGTCAAGCCCCAGATACGCACAGGCCATCGAAAGCGCGGTGCCCCACTGGCCGGCGCCGGTCTCGGTCGTCACGCCCTTGAGGCCCTGCTTCTTGGCGTAGTAGGCCTGGGCGATGGCGGAGTTGAGCTTGTGGCTGCCGGAGGTATTGTTGCCCTCGAATTTGTAATAGATATGCGCGGGCGTGCCGAGCTTTTCCTCCAGACAATAGGCGCGCACCAGCGGCGCGGGACGGTACATCTTGTAAAAGTCGCGGATCTCCTGCGGGATCGGGATATACGCGGTGTCGTTGTCGAGCTCCTGCGCGACCAGCTCTTCGCAGAACACGACGCCGAGCTCCTCGGCCGTCATCGGCTTGCCGGTGCCGGGATTGAGCAGCGGCGCGGGCTTCGTCTTCATGTCCGCGCGCACGTTGTACCAGGCCTGCGGGATCTCGTCCTCGGAAAGATAGATCTTATAGGGGATCTCGGGGGATTTCATACTCATGATTGTTTTCTCCTTTCGATGTTCGTGACAGACGGCTTTTCGTTCCTTGCTGTTGTACCCTTACCGCCGCCATCGTCTTCCGGGGATCTTTTTCATCGTGCATGCCCTCCTGAAAAAACAAAAAATCCCATCCCAGCAACGCTGCTGGGACAGGAATCTTCCTGCGGTGCCACCCGGCTTGGCGCTCTTAAAGAACGCCCTCTTTTCGCGTACCGTCATACGCGGATCGTTATTAACGGAGAAGTCCGCTCCGTCGCCCATACTCCGCCTTGGCGGCGTTTCTGTTTGCCCTCGGAAGTCCATTCGGTCTGACGCTTTCCGCCGCGATCCCAGCATCCGCGGCTCTCTGGGGGAAAGGAGGAGAGACCTACTCACTCTTCCTCTTCGGTTTGGTTGCATGATACCACGCCCTTCGGGTTTTTGTCAAGCGGAATTTCAGCGATTTAAAGCGGTGGAAGAAGAAAGGCGGCGCTTGACAGGCGGCGGCTCGGATGGTAAATTGTTTAGGCACACGCCGGTGTGGTGGAATGGTAGACACCAGGGACTTAAAATCCCTTGGCCGCAAGACCGTGCCCGTTCGAGTCGGGTCACCGGCACCAAAAGCAGGGCACCCCAAAAGGGGTGCCCTGCTTTTGGTATCGTCGGTGACGACGAGACCGGGCCGTTCGATAAGTGAGCGTCCAAATCTTTGATTTGGCTAACGCGAACTTATGCGGCGAGCGAAACGAGTCGCAGTCGGGTCGGTTTTTGAGAAAGTCGATCGAATAAAATTGATTATAGAGAATATGCGTGATAAAATAATTATAATAAGGGATACGCAAGTTTTACAGTTCCTATATATGAAGTTCATCAGAAAAGGAGCGTAGAATACAAATGGAAAAGAAGAAAATCAATTTTGGAAATGCTGCCGCAAATGTTGGTAAGGCCACTACGGGTCTTTTCGAAAACGCAAAAAAAGCAGTAGTAGACGCAGTCGATCAAAATGGTGATGGAAGAATCAAGATAGATGACATTTCTGTTGTGACAGGTTCGGTTAAAAATGCTGTGAAAGAGACCGGAAACAAATGGAACGAGCGCCAAGAGGAAAAACGGAGACAAAAGCAGTTAGCAGAATTGTGCCCAGTCTTTGCCGATTACATAGATAGTGCGGATTTCGTTTTGCCGAAATTGATCCGAATTTCCGAGAGAGATAAAAAACATGAGGAAAGTGACGTCTGTCAGGGCTCGGTTGGTCATTTTTTAGAAGCGAAGGAATTGAAAATCCTCAACATCTATCGCGATAAAGCAGCCGCTTTTGGATTGAATTTCTACCCTAATTTAGATAGCGAAATTTATTATGTAGATCCGTCGGACCGGGATCACTATATTGCACTGGACTCCTACTTCACGTATCTGAAAATGGCACGCGCGAATGAACTGCAGCAGATTGCGCAGAAACTGGGTGCAAAGCATTTCCGGGTAACTTTGATGGAGGAAAAGAAGGAAACTTCGCAAAACAAAGCCCATGCGAAAGCCGGGTTGAGAGTTGCGCCAAAGCAATCCGGACATCTTGACGGCAGCCATGAGAAGAGCGAGAGCACATATCAAAAGATTGGAATCGCGGCTGAAATGGATTGTCCGGGGCATGAACCTGAACGGCCTGAACTTGTTTATCTGCAAAAGGATCTCAATGTTCAGAATTTGATTGAGTTAAGAATGGCACAAAATGCGTTGACGCACCAAAAAGTCTCGGTCAGCTTTACGCAATCATCCGGCATTAAAATCAAAGACGCTATGAAAATCGACGCAGCATTGATTGCTATGAAGGCAGAAGCAAGCGCAACAATAACAAACGAGGCAGAAAAAGAAAGCCGGAGACTTTTCGAATACGAAATAGACTTTTAATGAATCGAGATTACAACGAGGACTCCTCTTACGGGGAGTTCTCTTTTTATGTTGTAGCATATAAGTCCTTGTAGGGTTTACAATGATGTGTGACAGTAAGTAAAAAAAGATAGCGAATAGGAGTGGCCTGTATTAAGGTTGAGTTGTCCAGACAAAACCGAAAGGCA
>ONSW01000067.1 GCA_900320595.1 uncultured Eubacteriales bacterium
TATCACCGAAAATATCGCCCAGGTCGCCGAAGCCGCCAAAGCCGCCAAAGCCACCCGCGTCGAAGCCCTGGCTGGGGTCAAAGGCCGCGTGGCCGTACTGGTCGTACTTGGCGCGTTTGTCGTCGTCGGAGAGCACCTCATAGGCCTCGTTGATCTCCTTGAAGCGCTCCTCGGCCGCCTTGTCGCCGGGGTGCAGGTCGGGGTGATTGGCCTTGGCCAGCTTGCGGTAGGCCTTTTTGATATCCTCCGCCGTCGCGCCTTTCTGCAGGCCCAGCACCTCGTAATAATCGCGTTTTTCGCTCATAGGCGTAACTCCCATAATGCGCACGATTGAGGCGGAGGATTGCCCCGCCTCAATTGCGCGTTTCTAAGCTCTCATTCTCTGCCGCATATGCGGCGCTCAATTCCGAATTCCGAACTCCGAATTCAGAATTTATTTGTTGTCGTCGTCCACGACGGTGTAGTCGGCGTCGTAGTAGTCCTGGCCGCCGTTGCCGCCCTGGCCCGGGTTGCCCGGATTCGGGCCGCCGGCCTGGCTGGGATCAAAGCCCTGGGCGCCGCCCGCCGCCTGGTACAGCTTCTCGCTGACCTTGTAGAAGGCCTGCGTCAGCTCCTCGGTGGCGTGCTTGATGGCCGCAGTGTCGGTGCCGGTCAGCGCCGTCTTCAGGGCCTGCAGCTTGCTCTCGACCTCGCTCTTGTCGGCCGGATCGAGCTTGTCGCCCATCTCCTGCAGGGTCTTCTCGGTCTGGTAGACCATCTGATCGCCCTGGTTGCGGGTGTCGACCTCTTCCTTGCGCTTGGCGTCCTCGGCGGCATACTTCTCGGCCTCCTTGACGGCCTTGTCGATGTCTTCCTTGGACATGTTGCTGGAGGAGGTGATGGTGATGTGCTGCTCCTTGCCGGTGCCGAGATCCTTGGCGGAGACGTTCACGATGCCGTTGGCGTCGATGTCGAAGGTGACCTCGATCTGCGGCACGCCGCGGCGGGCCGGGGCGATGCCATCCAGATGGAAGCGGCCCAGGCTCTTGTTGTAGGCGGCCATCTCGATGCCGTCGAGCTGGAAGCGGCCGAGGCTCTTGTTGTAGGCGGCCATCTCGCGCTCGCCCTGCAGGACGTTGACCTCGACAGAGGTCTGGTTGTCCGCGGCGGTGGAGAAGACCTGGCTCTTCTTGGTGGGGATGGTGGTGTTGCGCTCGATCAGTCTCGTGCACACGCCGCCGAGCGTCTCAATGCCGAGGGACAGCGGGGTGACGTCCAGCAGCAGGATGCCCTGCACGTCGCCGCCGAGAACGCCGCCCTGGATGGCCGCGCCGATCGCGACGCACTCGTCGGGGTTGATGCCCTTGAAGCCTTCCTTGCCGGTCAGGGACTTGACCATCTCCTGCACGGCGGGGATACGGCTCGAGCCGCCGACGAGCAGCACCTTGCTGATCTCGTTCGGACTCAGGCCGGAGTCGGACAGCGCCTGCTTCACGGGGCCGACGGTCTTCTCGACCAGGTCATGGGTCAGCTCATTGAACTTCGCGCGGGTGAGCGTCACGTCCAGATGCTTCGGGCCGGTGGCGTCCGCCGTGATGTACGGCAGATTGATGTTCGAGGTGGTCACGCCGGAGAGCTCGATCTTGGCCTTCTCGGCCGCCTCGCGCAGACGCTGCATGGCGACCTTGTCAAGGCTGAGGTCGACGCCGTCGGACTTCTTGAACTCCTCGACGAGGTAGTTGACGATGCGCGCGTCAAAGTCGTCGCCGCCGAGACGGTTGTTGCCCGCCGTGGCCAGCACTTCGATGACGCCGTCGCCGATCTCCAGCACGGACACGTCGAAGGTGCCGCCGCCGAGGTCGTAGACCATGATCTTCTGGTCGCTTTCCTTGTCCAGACCGTAGGCCAGCGCGGCCGCGGTCGGCTCGTTGATGATGCGCTTGACGTCGAGACCGGCGATCTTGCCGGCGTCCTTGGTCGCCTGACGCTGGGCGTCGGTGAAGTAGGCGGGGACGGTGATGACGGCCTCGGTCACGCTCTGGCCCAGATAGGCCTCGGCGTCGGCTTTGAGCTTCTGCAGCACCATCGCGGAGATCTCCTGCGGGGTGTAGCTCTTGTTGTCGATCGTCACTTTGTAATTCGAGCCCATCTCGCGCTTGATCGAGGAGATCGTGCGGTCGGGGTTCGTGACGGCCTGGCGCTTTGCCACCTGGCCGACCATACGCTCGCCGCTCTTGGCAAAGGCCACGACGGACGGCGTGGTGCGCGCGCCTTCGGCGTTCGCGATAACGACAGCCTCGCCGCCTTCCATAACGGCTACGCAGCTGTTGGTGGTTCCAAGGTCAATACCGATGATTTTACCCATGATGAATTCCTCCTGTATATCGAACTATTTTATTAACAACTATATATAACAAACGGTTTTGTCCGTCAGTTAGCAACCTTGACCATAGCGAAGCGGATCACCTTTTCACCGAGCATGAAGCCCTCCTGAAAGACCTCGACGATCTCGTTTTCGCCCTTTTCCTCGTCGTCCACATGCATCACCGCGTTGTGGAACTTCGGGTCGAACTTCTGCCCGAGCGATTCGGTCTTCGTCACGCCCAGCTTTTCAAGCGTCTGGCAAAACTGGTTCATGATCATCTCCACGCCCTTGCGGTAGGCCTCGTCCTCCGTGCCCTGGTTGAGCGCGCGGACCAGATTGTCATACACCGGCAGGAACTTTGTCACGGTGTCGGCCTTGATGTCGGCATAGAGGCTGTCCTTTTCCTTCTGGCTGCGCTTGCGGTAGTTGTCATACTCCGCGAGCAGCCGTAAATAGGCGTCGGAAGCGCCCTGCGGGCTCTCGGCCTTTTTCTCTTCCTTTGCTTCGGCCTTCTCTTCCTTTGCCTTTCCTTTTCTCTCTTTTTTCTCTTCCTTCGGCTCTTCCGCCTTTTTCTCTTCGGCCTTTTTCTCTTCGGCCTTTTCCTCTTCGGTCTCGGCCTCAGCCGCTTCTTCCCTGACCTCTTCGGTCTTCTTCTCGTCACTCATCGTTCGTGTCTCCCTTAATGATCAGCTTGTTGTGCATGCCCTCGGGCGGCGCCTCGCCCCCGCCGAGCCTTCTCGAAAGGCCGTCGGCCAGGAAGCGGAGCTTGGCGGCGACGGCGGTGTAGTCCATGCGCGTCGGGCCCACCACGCCGATCAGCCCGCGGGTGTTGTCGCCGGCGTCATAGCTTGCGATCACCACGCTCGAATCCTTCAGCTCCTCGGCCACGTTCTCCGGGCCGATCAGCACGCGGACCTCGTTGCTGTCCGGAAAAATGCCGCCCTCCGGCAGGATATGCCCGCCGCCGGAGAGATAGCTCATCAGGCGGTGCGCTTTGTCCGGGTCGCGGAACTCCGGCTGGCTCAACAGCCGGTTTTCGCCGGAGACAAAGGCGGACGGGGCGGCGGAAGAGGACAGCACCTCGATCGCGAACGACGAGATCACGGCCGTGATGCCCATCGTGTCGTCGGCGCTGCGCTCGGTCGAGTTGATCAGCACCGGGGTGATCGCGTCCTCGCCGATGTGGGTAAAATTGGCGTTGAACAGCGTCGAGAGCTTGCGGATCATCTTTTCATCCACCGAGATCGGCAGCCGCACCAGCTTGTTGCGCACGCTGTGGTCCGAGAGCATCACGACGATGATAAAGGTGTTCGCGTCAACATAGATGAGATCGAAGCGGAGGATCGTCACCGCCTCGCGCGTCGTCAGCGCCATGGCCGGATAATCGGTCAGCTGGCTGGCAAGACGGCTGACGTCGCTGATCGTGTCGTCGAGCTCCTGCAGCTTCTGGTTGAGGCGGCGGTTCAACTCCTCGCTCTCCTCGATGCTGAGCTTCTGCTGATCCATCAGCTCGTTGACGTACATGCGGTAGCCCATCGGCGTCGGCACGCGGCCGGCGGAGGTATGCGGCTGTTCGAGATAGCCCATCGCCACCAGCTCTGCCAGCTCGTTGCGGATCGTCGCGCTTGAGCAGCCCAGTCCGGCGCTCTCGGCGATGGCCTTGCTGCCGACCGGCTCGGCTGTGCGGATATAGGCGTCTACGACGGCGGCCAATATTTTCTTTTTTCTCTCACTGATCGCCATGTTAGCACTCCATACTGCCGACTGTTGGCACTCTCCTTTTACGAGTGCTAATATACCATCGAGACCTTGCTTTGTCAATAGTTTCGCCGGAAAGAAAAGGTAAAATTCACACTTTGGACAAATCCGGAAAAATGCGCGCGATCCCCGCGTTTCCCCTTTGTGCATCTGCGCTTGACAGGCAGGCGCGCGTTCCTTATGATAATAAAAAAGAGGCAAGCAGGGGGCACGGGAGAGAAAAAATGAAAGACTATATCGCGATCTGCGGCCTGGACTGCGAAAGCTGTGAGGCCAGGCTGGCAACGGTCGCGAACGACGAAGCGCTGCGGCGGAAGGTCGCCGCACGTTGGTCTGAGCTCAACGGCGTGGAGATCACGCCGGAGATGATCCGCTGTGTCGGCTGCCGGGTCGACGGGGTAAAAACGCCCTACTGCGAATCGCTCTGCCCGATCCGCCGGTGCGCACTGGACCGGGGAATCGAAACCTGCGGCAGCTGCGCCGAGATGGAGACATGTGAAAAGCTGGGCATGATCACCGGAAACAACGCCGAGGCCGCGCTGAATCTGAAGGACTATGCGTTTGTCACCCTGCGCGAGAGACCGGAGCTGACAGAGGAGGCCGCTGCGTGGTTCCATGAAAAATGGGGCGTGCCGACGGAAGCTTACCTGGAATGCATGCGTCCCTATTTGAACGGCGAAACGGAATACGGCTGGTATCTGTGCCTTAGCGGCGAGCGGATCATCGGAGGGCTGGGGGTCATCGAAAACGACTTCCATGACCGCAAGGATCTGGCGCCGAATGTCTGCGCGGTCTATACCGAGGAAGACTGCCGCTGTCAGGGAATAGCCGGACGGCTGCTGAACACGGCGGTGGAGGACATGCGCGCCAAAGGCATATCGCCGCTGTATCTTGTTACCGATCATACCTCCTTTTACGAGCGCTACGGCTGGGAGTTCCTCTGTATGGTGCAGGGGGACAGGGAGCCGGAGATGACAAGGATGTATATCCACCGCTAAGCAAGAGCAAATTGAGCCGCAAGGCTTGATTATATTATGAATAAGGAGCGCATTGTTTGAAATTCTGTATAAAACCGGAGATTGTGGGCTGACCGGGAGGTTTTTGCGATCAAATGCTCCACCGGAGCATTTGCCTGCATGCATGGCAGCCGACGATCGGACAAACCTCCCGCTGAAAGGCAATTGAAGTCAACAATTTTCAGGAGGGTTAAGGTAAGCAGGATAATCCGAACCCGCCAAAACGGCGATCTTTCGGCGCTTTTACGCTTGTCGTCCTTGACTTGCGAAAGGCAAGCCTGCGTCCTCCGCACGCAAAATCATCCGAAATCTCATCCGTTTTGGTCGAAGAGTTTTCCCGGAACTGGAACTCGTCCGGCCGAGGCAAAAACGCAGGGAATACTTCCGTATTGCCGAGTATTTTAACGAAGGAAGGGCGGGTTCCAGCCCGGAAAAACCGTGGTTAGGATTATCCCGCTTACCTTAAATAATGAATACAAATGACGTTATCATCCGCACGGAAACAAAAGAGGACTACCGCGCGGTCGAAAATCTTGTCCGCGAATCGTTCTGGAACGTATACCGCCCCGGCTGCAGCGAGCACTATGTGATCCATGTGCTGCGCGGCGATCCGGCCTTTGTCAAAGAGCTGGACTTCGTCATGGAAAAGGACGGCGAGCTGATCGGCCAGAATATGTTCATGCGCACGGTCATCGAGGCCGACGACGGCCGCATGATCGATGTGCTGACCATGGGACCCATCGGCATCACCCCCGCGCTCAAGCGGCAGGGCTACGGCAAAAAGCTGCTGGACTATTCTCTGGAGCGGGCGGCGGCGCTGGGCTTCGGCGCGGTGCTGTTCGAGGGCAACATCGGCTTTTACGGCCACAGCGGCTTTACCTATGCCAGAAACTTCTCCATCCGCTATCACGACCTGCCGGCAGGGGCTGACGACTCCTTCTTCCTGTGCAAAGAGCTCATTCCCGGCTATCTGAAGGGCGTCAGCGGCGTCTATCAGACGCCGCGGGGCTACTATGTATCGGACGAGGCGGTCGAGGCGTTCGACAAAAGCTTTCCTTATAAAGAAAAGCTGAAGCTGCCCGGGCAGATTTTTGACTGACAAACACTGACAAACAGGCGCAAGCCGGGGCTCCATTCGGAGCCCCGGCTTGCGAGACTGTCAAAGAACATCCAAGAAAGCTCAGACAACAGAGCCGCGGGGGAGCTCGAGGGGGTCAAGACCCGCCTCCATTCCTTTAGTTAAGGATACTTTTTTACATTTCAATCGATCTTGCCAACAAAACGGAAGATGATCTCGATTTCCTGCTGCCGGAAGCCGAAGTCGTCTTCCGTTGCTTCATGGACGATGATCTTCTCGATCAGAGTGTTCAGAAGCTCCGCAGTCAGCTCTTGGGGGACGCCGATCTGC
>ONSW01000068.1 GCA_900320595.1 uncultured Eubacteriales bacterium
AATGTCGTTGATCAGCGTCAGCAGATGATTGCTGGCCAGGCTGATTTTCCGAAGGTTTTCACCCGTCGACTCCACATCCCCGAGATTCTTCTCGGCAATGGTCGTAAGGCCTATGATGGCATTCATGGGCGTGCGGATGTCGTGAGACATGGTGGAGAGAAAATCGGTCTTTGCTTTGCTTGCGGATTCCGCCTCCCGTGCTGCGGCCTGAAATCGCCTGTTCAAGTAAAGCATATAGTGCAGGTCAAGCAGGAAGAGAATCAGGAGGCCCGCAGAAACAACGCCGACCAGCAGCCAGTTTTCCACATCCACATGGAGATCCTTTGCCGGCACGAAACCCAACAGCGTCCAACCGGAAGTTGCTGTGACAGGGGTAAACGCAAGGATGCATTCCTGCCCGTGGGAGTTGAGCATCGAAACGGAGCCCGTCGATGAGGTGATCCTGTCGAACAGCCTGCCCGCTGATTCAGGGTCTGTTGGATTATATGATTTGTAGAACTCAAAGAAACGGGCGTTCTTAAAGCTGGGTCCTTTCAGGATGTAATCCCCATTGGCATCGATCATGGACAACTCGGCGTTCACCAGCTCTGTCTGCGGGAAAACCCATTTCTGCTCCAGCTCCGAGATGGGAATAACCCGCAGCAGAACAGCTGCCTCGGGAGAATCGCTTTCCAAGTCATTGAGCATAACACGGTTGCAGAAGGCAAGGGATTGCTCGCCGTTCATCGGATTGGTGTAAGCGCGGGTTATGTTGATTGACTCCCCGATCTCATTGATCCAATCCGCGTTTTCCAGGAGAGCTATCTGCTTGTAGGAAACAGCATAGTCATCAGCCGTACCCTGTTTCGGACGCGTGGAAAGGCCCGTGGAGGTGTCGAGAGAAATCAGATGTGCCGAGGCGTTCTTCAGCACATGGGAGGCACGGATAAACGAAACCGCCTCTTCCATGGTCATGTGCTCACTGTTGATATAGTGCGCCCAAACGTCGCAGATCTGCTGCTCGCCCTCCAGGTAATTCTCCGTCACCTTTTCCATGGTGACCATTGTGCTCTCAAAGTGTTCTATCTGATAATGATCACATTGACAATAATAGTGACAATCTTTTTCATGAGTGAATGCTCCCTATGGCTTCTTATGCTTGTCATGAATCAGGAACGGGTGTAGCAATATTCTTTGTTATTACCGCCTTGAGAGGCTTCATTGAGGTCTGGCAGTTCTCGTATTTCAACATTTTTTCGGGTGTCGAATACGCATGGCACTGCCGTTCTCTACGCCATTCTACTTGTTTCAACTGTTCAAATAGGCACCTACAATAAACCATTTTATATTTTATCATAAAAAGAGCTGCCATTCCAGTAATTTCTATGTTTTTTTACAAGCATCCCCTCCGCCTGCGAATTGCTCGGCAGCAAGCAACCCAGGGCACCAGACTTGACAAAAGCAGCTTAGAATCCGAAATGAAATAAGGTATGCGCCTGGGGCTCTTGTGCTGGCGTTTGCTTGGATTATTGTTTGTTTATATTTACAGGCTCCCGGTTCTCACCAAAGAAAAGCGAAGGCCGGGAGTTTGCTTTCTCTTGGCAGTATCATGAAGTATACCAAGTATAATAAGACTGCGTACCGTGCGCTGCTGAACAATGTCGAGACCGCGCAGGTCTTTGAAAAGGGCAGCGTCAAGGTCTGGGAGTGCCGCAACTGCGGCCATCTGGTCGTCGGCACCAAGGCGCCGGAGATCTGCCCGGTCTGCAACCACCCGCAGAGCTATTTCGAAGTCCGGGAAGAGAATTATTGAACCGATCGGAATGAAAGGAAGCCGCAGAGCATCGCTCTGCGGCTTTTCTTATCTATTAGCTTTTCTTAATTCCGCCCCGCGAGGCTTGTCTTTTCCCCCAAAAAGGTCTATCTTGTCTGGGAAGAAAGGACGTGTTGATTTGAAAAGAAAGAGTTATCTTATCATTACCCTGATCCTGGCCTTTGCACTGGCTGCCTGCGGACAGAGCGCGCCTGCCGCTCCGGCACCGGCTGCGGAGGCACCGGCAGTGGAAGCGCCTGCCGCGGAAAAAGAACCTGCAGCGGAAGCTCCGGCTGCGGAAGAGCCCGACGCGGAGACACAGGCAGAGAACGCCGCGCTCCCGGCGCCGTATGCCGCGATTCTGGAGCGCTATGCGCAGGCGATCCGGGAGGGATGGGACCGCGAAAAATGCGACGAGCAGGGCGTGAACGCGCTCGTGTCGGTGGTCTGCTCGCCCGAGGTGAACGGAAAGATCGGCTATGCGCTGATCGATCTGGACGGCGACGGCACGCAGGAGCTGCTGATTGGCCCCTGCGACGACAGCGGTCTGGTGCTGGAGCTTTTTGCACTGGACGGCGACGAGGCGAAGGAGGTCTTTACGGGCTGGGAGCGGAACAGCTATGTCTACAGAACGGACGGCCGTTTCTACAACCACGGCTCGAACAGCGCATACAACAGCGGCGATTTTCTCTACTCCTACGCATCCGGCGCGCTGCGCTTTGAAGAGGGCGTCGTGATCGACGCCTGGTTCGACGAGAACGAGCCGTACTTCTCCGTCAGCGACGACAGCTGGGACGTGAGCGGCGCGGAGAAGATCAGCGAGGAGACCTTTACGGAGCGCGCGACGGGCTATCAGTCCATGGCGCAGCAGATCGAAATGACGGAGATCGCGTAATACGCCCCCGATAAAAAAGGCGGCGTCCTCCCAACGGAGGACGCCGCCTTTTCTCGCACCATGTCGGGGTGAATCAAAGGAGGGGAGGAGTCCCCTCCTTTGTCGTTTCAATTAGGGGGTGTTTTGAGGGGGGAAGAAATCGAAATCTTCCCCCCTCAAACGTGCTTTCTCTTTTTGTCCACTTTCTCTTTGCACGAGCAAAGAGAAAATGGAAACTGACCAAGCCAGATAAAAAAACAGATGTGTGCGCCGGCTCTTACGGCGAAGGTCGGACAGACTGAATCTGTTTCAATATCCTATCATCCCGGAAATGAGCTAAAACAGACTCCATCTCAAAATATCGCGGAGTCTTGTCATCGGAAATGAGAGAAAAGCGACACTGAACTTTCGGCAGGCGACGAGAAGGGACGAATTCACAGATGGTCACGGCGTAAGTTCTTGGTTCCGTCTCCACGACGAGTTGCCCACGCCGCGGAAGCAAGCGGGAAATGTAAATATGCCGGACTTCATCCCAGGCAAGGAAAACACGCTCCTCCCCGTCCGGGACGATCATCACACCGGAGGGATCTGCTCCACCCCGTGCGCATAGAGCGTTCCCAGATTTCAAAGCGCATGGCGCCTTATTTTCTGTGCCGCCCGGCGTAGGCGAACATCCACACGACGATCACGACGAGCGCGATGATCACGAGGATCCCGAGGATCGTGTTGAGCGCGCCCTTGACGATCTTGACGACCAGCACGACCGCGGCGATCACCAGCGCGAGCGCAATGACGGCAAGCAGCAGACCTTTGATATTTTTCATCCTTCATTCCTCCGTTTATTCGGGATTTCCAAGCCTTTTGAGCACTTCCGTAAAATAATCCGGCAGCGGGGTCTCCAACTCGACAAGCTCGCCGCTCGTCGGGTGGACGAAGCGCAGCCGACGCGCGTGCAGACACTGCCCCTCCAGCCCCTTGTCGGGCGAGGGCGCGCCGTAGGTAAAGTCGCCGAGCAGCGGATGGCCGATATAGGCCATGTGCACGCGGATCTGATGCGTCCGCCCGGTCTCGAGCCGGCAGCGGATGTGGGTATAGCCGGCGTAGCGAGCGATCACTTCCCAGTGGGTCACGGCGTTCCGCGAGGCCTTTTGCGTCACGGCCATGCGCTTGCGGTCGGTCGGGTGGCGGCCGATCGGCGCGTCGACGGTACCGGAATCCTCGCGCAGGCGGCCGCGCACGACGGCCTCGTATTCGCGGCAGAGGCTGTGATCCGACAGCTGGGACGAGAGCGCAAGATGCGCCGCGTCGTTCTTCGCCGCGATGATCAGCCCCGAGGTGTCCTTGTCGATGCGGTGGACGATACCGGGGCGCTTTTCCCCTCCGATGCCGGAGAGCGTGTCGCCGCAGTGGCAGAGCAGCGCGTTGACGAGCGTTCCGTCCGGGTGGCCCGGCGCGGGGTGTACGACAAGGCCGCGCGGCTTGTTGACGACGATGACGTCCTCATCCTCATACACAATGTCAAGCGGGATCTCCTGCGGAACGAGCTCGATCTCCGCAAGCTCCGGCAGCGTGACGAGGAAGGGATCGCCCGCCGCGCAGAGATAATTCTTCTTTACGGCCTTGCCTCCGAGGAGCACCGCGCCGCTCTCGAGCAGACGCTGCACGGCGCTGCGCGAAAAACCCTGCAGATGGCGAGCGAGGAGAGCGTCGACTCGCTCGCCGCTCTCCTCTGCCGTGACAATGACAACATTGTCGTCCATATGATTACTTGAATTCCGCGAGGATGTCCTCAAGCGTGAAGTTCATGTCGTCGTCGGTACGCTTGGCGGCCGGCTTCGGCGCTTCCGGAGCCGGGGCGGGAGCGACAGGCACGCTATCCATGGGCTTCGGCGCTTCCGGCACAGCGGGGCGGACGGGAGCCTGCGCCTGGGCGGCATTGGCGGCATCCCATTCGGCGAAGGGATCGGCGGGATCGACGACGGCGGGCTTTTCCTCGGCCGGGGCGGCCCACTGCTGCTCGCGCGCGGCGCGCTCGGCCTTATAGCGGGCGTACTTCTCGTCCAGCTCGGCCTGACGGTCGCGGCGGGTGGTCGCCTTTCTCTCCGGGCGGGGCTTGCGTACGGGCTGAACAGGCTTGTCTTCCTCTTCGTCCTCGTCCTCGTCGTCCTCTTCCTCGCGGCTCCAGCGGAGACCGCCCTTCACGGGCTTCTTTCCGCCGCGGGCGGCGCGGTCATACTTGGAGGGACGGCGTGCGGGAGGCGGATCGTCGTCCTCTTCCTCCTCGTCGGCGTCTTCCTCGTCCTCTTCTTCCTCGTCTTCGTCTTCGTCTTCGTCCTCGTCCCTGCGGGCGGACTTGAAGAAGGAACCGATACGTCTGCGGGCGGGCTTTTCCTCTTCTTCCTCGTCTTCTTCCTCTTCCTCGTCGACATCCTCGTCGTCCTCATCATCCTCGTCCCTGCGGGCGGGCTTGAAGGAGGACTTGATGTGCGTGCGGGAGGGTTTTTCTTCCTCTTCCTCGTCGAGGTCGTCGTCACCGGCATCCTCGTCGTCCTCGTATTCCTCCTCGTCGTCGTCATCCGCTTCCTCCTCGTCGCTCTTGCCGCCGAAGAGAACAAACAGGATGAACACAAGGCAGAACACGGTGATAAAGATATCCGCAACGTTGAAGATCGGCAGATTATCCATAAAGGTGGGCAGGAACATATCCTGAACATAGCCGCTCAGCAGACGATCGATGCAGTTGGAAAGACCGCCCGCCATGATGAAGAGCAGGCTCCAGCGGCCGACCGAAGACTTGATCAGCTTCGTTGCCAGCGCGACGATCACGAAAATCGTGAACACGGCGCAGAGAACGATGAAGAGCATGCCCGCGTTCTTCCCGCTGAGGAAGCCGAGGGCGGCCCCGTCGTTATGGATGTTGACGATCTTGAGCAGACCGGGGATCAGATCGCGCGAACCGGTGTTGAGCGCGATGTGCCCGGCGACCCAGAACTTTGTCCACTGGTCGAGAATGATGACCAGCAAAGCAACGATGGCGTACAGCATAATTATCTCCTATCCGCCGCAGATGCGGCATTGGATTTCGCAGCGCACAAGGCGGCGCTGTTGCCTGCGTGGGGGGGAAGAGAAAAACGCGGATGACTTCCCTGCCGTCTCCGGCGGGGGAAAGCTTGTCAGAGCTTCGCGACGACGGCGGCGCAGCGCGGGCAGAGCCCGGTCTCGGGATCGGCGTGGAGCGAATGCTTCCAGCAGCGCGGGCACTTGGTGCCGGGCGCCTCGATCACGGAGATCTGCAGCCCCGGAACGGCGCTTCCGCTGCCCCGGACGGCATCCTCGGCGCTCTCGTCGTCGGTGATGAGACACTCGGAGACGATCAGAAGCTCGTCAAGGTCCATGTCGGAGACGCGGCCGAGCAGCTCGGCGGCGTCCTTGCTTTCGGCCTTGAGCGCCACGGCGGCCTCGAGCGGCTTGCCGATGCGCTTGTCGGCGCGGGCGGCCTCGAGCACGCCGTTGACGTCGCTGCGCAGCGCGATCAGCTGCTCCCAGCGGGCCATCTCGTCTTCGGAGAGGGCATAGTCCGCAAAGGGCTTGTTCATCTCGTTGAGCAGGACGTTGCGGCCGTCGTCACCGGCGCGGTGCGGCATGGCCTGCCAGATCTCGTCGCAGGTGAAGGCGAGGATCGGCGCGAACATCCTGGTCATGCTGTCGAGGATCAGGAACAGCGCGGTCTGGGCGCTGCGGCGCTTAAGGCCGTCTCTCTCCTCACAGTACAGCCTGTCCTTGATAATGTCAAGATAGAAGCTGGAAAGATCTACCACGCAGAAGTCGTTGATCGCGTGGGAGACGACGTGGAATTCGTAATTGCGGTAAGCGCTCTCGACCTTTTCGATCAGCGCGTTGAGACGCGTGACCGCCCAGCGGTCGAGTGCAAGCATGTCCGCGGGGGCGACCAGATCGTCGGCATTGAAGCCGTCGAGGTTGCCGAGACAGTAGCGCGCGGTGTTGCGGAACTTGAGATAGTTCTGGCCGAGCTGCTTGAAGATCTCCTTCGAGCAGCGCACGTCGACGTGATAGTCGGCCGAGCCGGCCCACAGACGGATCATATCCGCACCGAATTCCTTGACGATATCGGCGGGATCGACGCCGTTGCCGAGCGACTTGTGCATGGCCTTGCCTTCGCCGTCCACCGTCCAGCCGTGGGTCAGACACTCGCGATAGGGAGCGCCCTTGCCCAGCGCGCCGACCGCGACGAGCAGCGAGGACTGGAACCAGCCGCGATACTGATCGCCGCCCTCCATATACATGTCGGAGGGCCAGAAGCCCTGGTCGCGCTGCATGGCGGCATAGTGGGTCGAGCCGGAGTCGAACCAGCCGTCGAGCGTATCGGTCTCCTTGGTGAAGTGCGTGCCGCCGCAGTGCGGGCACACAAAGCCGGCGGGCAGGATATCGGCGGCCTCGCGGTCGAACCAGGCGTTGCTGCCCTCTTTTTCAAACAGCGTCGCGACGGCCTCGATCGACTCGTCGGTGCAGACGGGCTTATGGCAGTCGTCGCAGTAGAACACCGGGATCGGCAGACCCCAGCGGCGCTGACGCGAGATGCACCAGTCGGCGCGCTCGCGGATCATGGCACCCATGCGCTCCTTGCCCCAGGCGGGCAGCCAGCGCACGTCCTCACAGGCCTTGACGGCCTCTTCCTTGAAGGAATCGACCGAGCAGAACCACTGCGGCGTCGCGCGGAAAATGATCGGGTTCTTGCAGCGCCAGCAGTGCGGATAGCTGTGGACGATCTCCTCGCTGGCAAAGAGCATGCCGCTCTGCCGCATATCGGCAAGGATGATGGGGTTGGATTCCTCGGTCTTCAGCCCGGCGTACTTGCCGGCATAGTCGGTGTGGCGGCCCTGGTCGTCCACGGGCACGACCATCTCCATGCCGTAGCGCATGCAGGTCTGATAGTCGTCGGCGCCGAAGCCGGGCGCGGTGTGCACGCAGCCGGTACCGGAATCCATCGTGACATAGTCGGCCAGCAGCAGACGCGAGGTCTTGTCCAGGAACGGGTGCTGGGCCAGCATGTTTTCAAAGAACAGACCCGGATGGGTCTCGACGATCTCGTATTCGTCAAAGCCGCCGATGTGCATGACCTTGTCGCACAGCGCCTGGGCCATGATGAACATCTCGCCGTCCGGCACGCGGACGACGGCGTATTCCTCCACGGGGTTGAGCGCGATGGCCAGGTTGCCCGGCAGCGTCCAGATCGTGGTCGTCCAGATCACAAAGGAGAGACGGGAAAGATCAAGGTGGGAGAGCTTTCCGAGGTCGTCCTTCATCGGGAAGCGGACGTAAACGGTGGTGCAGGGGTCGTCCTGGTATTCGATCTCGGCCTCGGCCAGGGCGGTCTCGTCCTTGGGGCACCAGTAGACGGGCTTGAGCCCCTTGTAGATGTGGCCGTTGCGGTACATGCGGCCGAAGATGCGGATCTCCCCTTGTCCATCGTGAGGTACGGGTGATCCCAGTCGCCGACGACGCCGAGACGCTTGAAGCCCTCGCGCTGGATGCCCACATACTTGAGCGCATAGGCCTCGCACGCGCTGCGGAAATCCGCGACGCTCATGGCCTTGTGGTTGAGCTTCTGCTCCTTGATGATCGCGCTTTCGATCGGCATGCCGTGGTTGTCCCAGCCGGGGATGTACGGCGTATAGTAGCCGCGCATGGCGTAGGAGCGGACGATAAAGTCCTTGATGGACTTGTTCAGGGCGTGGCCCATGTGGATGTTGCCGTTGGAGAAGGGAGGGCCGTCGTGGAGAGAAAAGCGGGGCTTGCCCTCGTTCTTCTTCAGCATCTCCTCATACAGATGCTCCTCCTCCCAGCGCCGGAGCATTTCAGGCTCGCGCTTGGGCAGACCGGCGCGCATCGGAAAATCGGTTTTCGGCAGATTGAGCGTAGCGTTAAAATCCTGTGCCATTGGGTGTTCTCCTGTAAGGTTAGAGTGGCCGGCAAACGGCGCAAACGCGGCGGATCGCCCCGAAAAGGGGCCGGAAAAGGCCGTCGGATCGCATCAGTCGTTTACCTTAAAATAAGGGTAAGGGGGCGCGCGCAGCGTTGCGCCCGCCCCGAAGATGGGTCGATCTGGGATCAGAAAGAGAAAGGCTGGGTGCTGTCAAGACGGCTTTCCGGCTTGGCAGGCACGTCGATCGCCGGGGAGATGTCGATGTTGACGCTCTCCTCGGGCTGGATACGGGAGACCGAGCGCTCGATGCTGCGGACGGCGTCATCGATCGAGGGAGCGGGAGCGGCGGCCTGGGCGGCAGCGCGCGCAGCGGCCTGGGCGGCAGCCTGGGCGGCGGCTTCGGCGGCAGCGGCCTCGGCGGCGGCCTTCTCTTCGGGGATGAAGCCGTTGCCGATGTCCTCGATGTTCTGCAGCTGCTTGTTGCAGACCTCGCGCATCGAATCAAGGAACTTCAGCGTCGCGCTCTTCGCGGCGGCGAGACGGTTCTCCTCGGCGTCGGCCTGCTCGGCGATGGATCCGATCTTGGCATTTACCTGACGGTCGGCCTCCGCGAGCATCGCGTTCGCGCGCGCACGGGCCTCAGACTCGATCTGGACGGCGAGCTTCTGCGCGCTCAGTACGGCCATGTTCAGCGCCTCTTCGTTGGCGCGGTATTCCTCGATCTTGTCGACAAGGATCTTCATCTTGCTCTTGAGAACGGCGTTCTCCTTCTGGGAGGCGGTGACCTCCTCGGCCAGATCCTCGAGGAAATCGTCGACGGAAGCCATGTCGTATCCGCCGAATTTGGCCTTATCAAACGTTTTCTCACGAATGTCCTGTGCGGTAATCATACCTTTATCCACCTTTCTTTGTTGGAGGATAACGCCGCCATACACGTCTTCGGCATCTTGCGGACGATTTGCGCCTCGCCTTCGCCGCTTTTTCTTGAAGTACACAAAGTACATCTGCGAAAAAGCGTCATCGTCGGAGACACAAATCCTCTCGCCATCTGCTCTCGACGCGCATGTCGTTGTTATCCTATAGTCTTTCTATAGTTTGAGCTGTTTTTTAACTGTGGATCAAAAATAATCTCCGCCGGTCTCGGGCGCTTCGCTCTGCGCGCCGACGACGTCGACGTTCTGCGGGGTGACGAAATAGGTCTTTGCGGAGATCGGCGTGATCTTTCCCTGCAGCGCAAAGGCGATGCCCGACATAAAGTCGAGCAGTCTGCGCGCGTTCTCGGTCGGCACGCCCTCGAGCGTCATCACGACCGAGCGGCTCTGCAGCATGTGCCCCACCAGCTCGCCCGCCTCGTCAAAGGTCTTGGGGTTGAAGAGGATCACCTGGGTGTCGCTGCCGCCGAAGTTGACCGTGCGCTCGCGCAGGGGATTGCGCGGCTTGCTCTGGGCGCGGCGGGCGCCGAGCGCGCCGAACAGACCGCCGCCGGACGGCGCCTTGGGGGCGCTCTCCTTCTCCGCGGGCTCGGGCGCGGAAACGCTCTCTTCGCCGAAGGCGCTTTCAAACTGCATCTGCGCGGCGCTTACCGCCGCGGCGGAAGAACGCTCGCTCTCGCTCGCGCCTTCAAAGAAATCGTCATCATCGTCATACGGCTGCGTGAGTTTTTTCAGCTCGTCCATGAAGCCCATGGCTTATCCTCCAGAGAATCGCTCAGTTTTTTTCGGGATAGATCCTGGCGCCGAAAATGGCGCTGCCGACGCGAACGATGTTCGCGCCGCAGGCGATGGCGGTCTCATAGTCGCCGCTCATGCCCATAGACATAAAATCCATACGAACATTATCGTATTTTTTCTCGCAATTGTCAATAAAAAGCTGCTTCATTCTTTCAAAATATTGACGGTTTTCTTCCCCGTTTTCACAAATTGGTGGGATCGCCATCAGCCCGCGGACGCATATATTGTGTTTTTGCCCCGCGGCGGCGAGCGCGGCGGGGATCTCGTCGGGCGAAAAGCCCGACTTGGAGGCCTCCGCGCCGATATTGACCTCGAGCAGCACGTCCTGCACAAGCCCTCTTGCGGCCGCGACGCGGTCGATCTGTTCGAGCAGGGCGAGGGAATCGACGCTGTGGATCAGCGCGGCCGTGCCGACGACGAACTTGACCTTGTTCTTCTGGAGATGGCCGATAAAATGCAGCGGAACGCCCTCGTAGGCGCCGAGGGCGTTTTTCTCCAGCATCTCCTGCACGCGGTTTTCGCCGCAGGCGTCCACGCCTGCGGCGACCGCCTCGCGTACGCGGGAGGCGTCATTCATTTTTGACGCGGCGACAAGCAGGATCTCAGACGGCTCGCGCCCGGCGCTTTCGGCCGCGGCGGCGATCCTCCGCTTGACTTCCGCAACATTTTCGGTGATGGTCATTTTCTATCTCTCTTTCTTTATAGCCTTCCCCCCCGGGGGAAGGTGTCAGACTTTGTCTGACGGATGAGGAATTGCGGCCCGCCGCTGCCGGGGGCAGAGGAAGGCGGGACGGAATTTGTGCAGCCGCGCCGCGCGTCAGCTCTCGGTCTCCAGCACGACAGGCTTGACCGGTACGACCGTGGAGATGGCGTGCTTGTAGATCATCTGCTGCTTGCCCTCGGAATCGAGGATGACGGTAAAGCCGTCAAAGCCCCGTATGATCCCGCGCAGCTGAAAGCCGTTCATCAAAAACATCGTCACGGCGAGCTTTTCTTTTCTTACCTGATTGAGGAACAGATCCTGGAGATTTTGCGTTTTCTGCATATGTCAGCCGACTCCTTTTTTCTCGCGGGTCGGCCGCAAACGCCGCGCGCCGCCCGTTATCATGTAGTGTGCTCCGTCCGCCTTGCGGGCAGGACGGGCAGCCTTATGATAAACCGCGCGCGATGAGGAATTCTGTCGAAAGCCGGAGGGCTTTTTCAAAATCCGGCGTGCCGTCCCACGAGAGGAACAGCGCGTCCGGAGAGCGGGAAAACCACGTCACCTGCCGCTTGGCATAGCGGCGGGAATTCTGCTTGATGAGCGCAATGGCCTCCTCGCGGCCGATCGCGCCGGAGAGCGCCTGGGCGGCCTCCTTGTAGCCGATGGCCTGCATGGCGGTGCTCTCGGGCGAGAGCCCGCTTTTCAGCAGCCCCTCGACCTCCTCAAAGAGCCCGGAGGCGACCATGTCGTCCACGCGAGCGTCGATGCGCGCGTAGAGCTCGCTCCGCTCGCGATAGTTCAGCACGATCCGCAGCGCCTCATAGCGCGGCGGCAGGGCGCGCGTGCGCGCGTCGTGCGCGCTGATCGTCTCGCCGGTCAGCCGGTAGATCTCGATGGCGCGGACGATGCGGCGCTTGTCCGACGGGTGCAGCTTCGCCGCGCGCTCGCTGTCAAAGGAGCGCAGCTCCTCGAGCATGGCCTCGCCGCCCAGGGCGTCATAGCGCGCGCTTATGCTCCCGCGCAGCGCCTCGTCGCCCTCGGAGCGCTCGGCAAAATCGCGCCCGGAGACGAGCGAGTCGATATACAGCCCCGTCCCGCCGACGATCACGGGCGTTTTGCCGCGCGCGAGGATGTCGTCGCAGCAGCGCGCAGCCTCCTCGACATAGCGGGAGACGGAGTAATCCTCCTCCGGCCCGGCCACATCGAGCATGTGGTGCGGCACCTGCGCGCGCTCCTCCGCCGTGGCCTTGGCCGTGCCGATGTCCATGCGGCGGTAGAGCTGCATCGAGTCGGCTGACACGATCTCGCCGGAAAAGCGCTCGGCGAGCAGGATGCCGAGCTTTGTCTTGCCCGTCGCGGTCGGCCCCGCGACGACGATGACCTTCGGCGCGCTCATACGATACGCCGGAAGAGCTTGTCGAGCTCCTTCTTCGTCACAACGGCGGAGACGGGACGGCCGTGCGGGCAGTATTTGACAGCGCCGGAGAGCACGGAGGCGACCACGCGCTCGAGCTCCTCGGGCGAGTTGTCCCAGCCGGCCTTGATCGCGGCCTTGCAGGCCACGGTGTGCAAAATCTCGTCGCGCGCGTCCTCGGGCTGCGGCGCCTTGCCGCGGCGCAGCTTTTCGCAGATCTCCTCGATCGCGGGGGCCACGTCCGCCGCGTCCACGTCGGCGGGCAGCGCGCGCACGACGTATTCCTCCGCGCCGAAGGGGTCGATCTCAAAGCCCAGCGAGGTGAAAAGCTCGCCGTAACGCTCGATGAGCTCGCCGTCCGCGCCGTCGGGGCGGATCGTGACGGGGGCGAGCAGGGTCTGCGCCATGATGCTGCGGTCCTGCGCCTTGAGCCGGTCGAAGATCATGCGCTCGTGCGCGGCGTGCTTGTCGATCAGCAGCAGCTCGTCATTCACCTCGACGATGATATAGGTCTTCATCGCCTCCCCCACTATCTTGTGGTCGGGCAGGCGCGGCTTTTCAACATTTTGAACAGCTTTTTCCACAATCCGTGTGCCCGCGGGGGGCTCAAAGCCTGTCACGGCAACGGCTTTCGGCTCGGACGGCGTCGGACGGGCGGGAGAAAGGTCGAGCCGCGTCTGCCAGGCCGGGTCGGGGGCGCGCAGTCCGGTGGGCTTCCAGGCGCCGGAGGCGGGCTTCGCGTACGAGGCGGGCGTCCCGGCGCTCTCGGTATATTTCGCCGCGCTCTTTGCGCCGCTCTTGTCCGGCGCGGCGGCATAGCCGTTCGCGCGGAACTGCTCGGCGCTCATGGACTGGTAGAAATTCTCCTTCGGCCGGATGTCGGCGGGCAGCTCGGCGGCGGGGGCCTTGGTGCGCTCCTCGCCCGTCAGGGCGCTGAGCACGGCGTAGTACACCGCGTCGAACACCTTGCGCTCCTCGCTGAATTTGACCTCGGTCTTGGCGGGGTGGACGTTGACGTCCGTGTTGCGATAGGCCTGCTCCAGCGCGGCCTGCAGCAGCTGCGAGCGGATCGCGCGCCCGTTGCAGAAGAAATACTGCGCGCTGCGGTTGCCGCGTCCGGCCGAGGGGGAGGAGACATAGCCCGACACGCGCACGCCGTCGTTGTCGCCGGTGCATTTGAGCATGTCGGTCGCGACCGCGCGCCCGAGCAGGGAATAGATGCACGAATCCTCGCGCCCGTCGCCGGGGGAGAAAAACTGCTCCTCGCCGTCGCGGATAAAGCGGAAGGAGACCTCGGGGTGCGCCAGCGCGCAGCGCAGCGCCGCCGTCTGACAGGCGGAGGCCTCGGCCCGGTCGGATTTCATGAATTTCTGGCGCGCGGGGGTGTTGTAGAAAAGCTCGCGTACCTCCATCGTCGTGCCCTCGGGGCAGCCGAAGGGCTGCATCTCCGTGATCTCGCCGGCCTCGAGCAGGACGAGCGTGCCCTCGGCCGCGCCGCGCTCACGCGTGACAAGACGGATCTTCGACACGGCGGAGATGGCGGCAAGCGCCTCGCCGCGGAAGCCCATCGTCGCGATAGCCTCAAGCCCGCGCTCGTCGTGCAGCTTGCTCGTCGCGTGGCGCAGAAAGGCGACGCCCGCGTCCTCCGGCGACATGCCGCAGCCGTCGTCCGTCACACGGATCATGGTCGCGCCGCCGCCGCGGATCTCGACGGTGACGTTCTTCGCCCCGGCGTCCAGCGCGTTTTCGCACAGCTCCTTGATCACGGAAGCCGGGCGCTCGACGACCTCGCCCGCGGCGATCATGTCCGCCACGTGGGGGGAGAGGATATTGATAACACTCATAGCGGTTTTTCTCCTGTTTGTTCGATGTCCCCAGTATACAGGATTTCAGTTGAATTTTCCACACCTTTTATGCTATTATAAACTGATATCATATGGATCTTTTTTCCGTCCGGAGAGGAAAGTTTATGGCTTATATCAGAAAAACGATCGACGAAAAGGAAATCGAGCGCCAGCAGGCGGTCTGCGCGCGGATCTTCGAGCGCGTCACGGCAGACGGCGCCCGCCCGCTCGCGATGGTGGACACCTACGGCTGCCAGCAGAACGAGGCCGACAGCGAAAAGCTGCGCGGCTATCTCGCCGAGATGGGCTACGGCTTCACGCAGGATGAGTTTCAGGCCGACGTGATCGTCGTGAACACCTGCGCCGTGCGCGAGCACGCCGAGATGCGCGTGCTGGGCAACGTCGGCGCGCTGACCCATTCGAAAAAGGCGCGGCCGGGGCAGATCATCGCGGTCTGCGGCTGCATGGTCCAGCAGGAGCACATGGCGCAGAAGATCAAGATGTCCTATCCGGTGGTCGACCTGGTCTTCGGCCCGCACGAGCTGTGGCGCTTTCCGGAGCTGCTCGAGCAGGTCATGGAAAAGCACAGGCGCGTCTTCGCCGCCGAAAAGAACGACGGCGCCGTGGCAGAGGGCATCCCGGTGCGCCGCGACGGCAAGGTCAAGGCCTGGCTTTCGATCATGTACGGCTGCAACAACTTCTGCACTTACTGCATCGTCCCTTATGTCCGCGGGCGCGAGCGCTCGCGTCTGCCGGAGGACGTCGTAGCCGAGGCGCGCGAGCTTGTCGCCGCCGGGTATAAGGACATCACGCTGCTGGGGCAGAACGTCAATTCCTACGGCAAGGACCTCGAAGAGAACGTGGATTTTGCCGATCTCATCCGCATGATCAACGCCATCCCCGGCGATTTTCTGATCCGCTTTATGACGAGCCACCCGCGCGACGCGACGGAGAAGCTCTTCCGCACGATGGCGGAGTGCGAAAAGTGCGCCCACCACATCCACCTGCCGGTCCAGTCCGGCAGCGACCGGATCTTAAAGCAGATGAACCGCCATTACGACCGCGCGAAGTACCTCTCGGAGATCGAGACGGCGCGGCGCTATATGCCGGACATCGTCATCACGACGGACATCATCGTGGGCTTCCCCGGCGAGACGGAGGAGGACTTTGCCGACACGCTCTCGCTGTGCGAGGAGGTGCGCTACGACGCGATGTTCACCTTTATCTACTCCAAGCGCGTCGGCACGCCCGCGGCGACGATGCCGGATCCCTATACGCGCGAGGACAAGCAGAAGCACTTCGACGCGCTCACCGAGCTTGCAAACCGCATCTCCGGCGAGAAGCACAAGGAATACGAGGGAAAAACCGTCCGCGTTCTCATCGACGGCGAGACGGGCAAGGAGGAGTACAACCTCTCGAGCCGCACGAACGGCGGCAGACTTGTGCACCTGCGCGGCGACAAGGGCCTGATCGGGCAGTTCGCCGAGGTGAAGATCACTGCCTCCAACACCTGGGCGCTGTACGGAGAGCTTGCATAAAATAGCCTTCCCCGCGCACGGGGAAGGTGCCCCAGTGCGCACACCGGGGCGGATGAGGTCTCCCAAAGGCTGTCTAAGGACACGAGAAAAGGGACCTCATCCACCGCTGACGCGGTCCCCCTTCCCCGTGCGCGGGGAAGGTCAGACGCTTTCGGAAAGTGGGAAAAGGTCCGGACGGCCGGAGGAAAGCAAATGGAATACTATGCGCCGCGTCTGCGGCAGTATGCCCGTGAACTTCGGAAAAACATGACAAAGGAAGAACGAAAGCTTTGGTTCGGCTTCCTCAGGACACTCCCCGTAACAGTCAAGCGGCAGGCAAGGATCGGCTGTTACATAGCGGATTTTTACATCCCATCCTGCCGGCTTGCCATCGAACTGGACGGCTCGCAGCATTATGAAGAAGCCGGGCTGGAATACGATCAAAGAAGAGAAAAAGCTTTTGCGGAAAAAGGGATCGCGGTTGTCCGTTATCCGAACAACGCGGTCGCACAAAACTTTTCCGGCGTGTGCGAGGATATCCTGAGACGGATCCCCGCAGCGAAAAAAACAGAAACGGAGAATTGACCATGGCCGAACTTACGCCGATGAAGCGGCAGTACAACGAGATCAAGGAGCAGCACAAGGACTGTCTGCTCTTCTTCCGGCTCGGCGATTTTTACGAGATGTTCGACGACGACGCCAAGGTCGCCTCGCGCGAGCTGGATCTCGCGCTGACGACGCGCGACCGCAACGTCGCCGATCCCGAGGAGCGCACGCCGATGTGCGGCGTGCCCTACCACAGCGCCGAGGCCTATATCGCCCGCCTGATCGCCCGCGGCTACAAGGTCGCCATCTGCGAGCAGACCGAGGACCCCGCGCTGGCCAAGGGACTTGTCTCGCGCGACGTCATCCGCATCATCACCCCCGGCACGGTCACGGAGAGCTCGATGCTCGAGGAGGGAAAGAGCAATTACCTCTGCGCGGTCTACCTCGAGGGCGGCCGCGGACATCGTCAACGAGCTCGGCCGCTTTGCTCCCCGCGAGGCGATCCTCTCCTTCGGCGCCGAGAGCGACGGTGCGATCGTCTCCTTCCTGACGAAAAAGCTCGACGCGATGATTGAAAGCGGCGGCGACGGCTTTGAATACCTCGGCGCCTCGGTGCGTCTGTGCCGCCAGTTCGGCTTTGCCGACGTGGACGAGAGCGGGCTCGGCGAAGCGCCGGCCGCCGTCTGCGCCGCTGGCGCGCTGCTGGGCTATATCGCCGAGACGCAGAAATGCGACATGGCGCACATCGGCCGTCTCGACGTCTTTTCCGGCGGGCGGTTCATGGAGCTCGACTGGACGACGCGCCGCAACCTGGAGCTGACCGAGTCGCTGCGCAGCGGCGAAAAGCGCGGCTCGCTCCTCTGGGTGCTCGACAAGACCCGCACGCCCATGGGCGGGCGGCTGCTGCGCGCGTGGGTCGAGCGGCCGCTGCTCAGTGCCGTGGCCATCGGCCGCCGTCTCACGGCGGTGGACGAGCTGTACCGCGACAACGTCGCGCGCGGCGAGATCATGCTGACCTTAAAGGAGATCGGCGACATGCAGCGCCTCATCGGCCGCACGGTCTACGGCACGGCGGGCGGGCGCGATCTGCGCTCGCTCTGCAACTGCTGCGCGGTGCTGCCGCGCCTTGCCGAGCAGCTGGCCCCGTTCCGCTCTCTTGAGCTGCGCGAGATCGGCGCGATGGACGTCCTCGAGGACGTCCGCCGCCGGATCGACGAGGCGATCTGCGACGAGCCGCCCTTCTCCGTACGCGAGGGCGGGGTGCTGCGCCCCGGCTATTCCGAGGAGGTCGACCATCTGCGCGACGTGCGCGACAACGGCGCGCGGCTCGTCTCCGAGCTGGAGGCGCGCGAGCGCGAGCGCACCGGCATCAAAAAGCTGAAGGTCGGCTATAACAAGGTCTTCGGCTATTTCATCGACGTGCCCAAATCCGCCGGGGAGGAGACGATCCCCGACGACTACATCCGCAAGCAGACGCTCGTCTCCAACGAGCGCTACTTCACCCAGGAGCTCAAGGAGCTGGAAAACACGCTGCTGACCGCGCGCGACCGGATCAACGAGCTTGAATACCGCTATTTCTGCGAGATGCGCGACGCCGTCGCCGCCGAGGTCGAGCGCGTCCAGGCGACCGCCGCCGCGGTCGCGCGGCTCGACGCGCTCTGCTCGCTCGCCGAGGTGGCCGTGCGCAACGGCTATACGAAGCCGGAGGTGGACACCTCGCGCACGCTGCGCATCGTCGAGGGCCGCCATCCCGTCGTCGAGCAGACGATGAAGGATATCCTCTTTGTCCCGAACGATACGACCTTAAACGACACCGACGACCGCGTCGCGATCGTCACCGGCCCGAACATGGCCGGTAAATCCACCTATATGCGCCAGACGGCGCTGATCGTGCTGATGGCGCAGATGGGCTCCTTCGTCCCGGCAAAGAGCGCCCTCGTCGGCATCGTCGACCGCGTGTTCACGCGCATCGGCGCCTCGGACGACCTCGCCTCCGGCCAGTCCACCTTCATGGTGGAGATGAACGAGATGGCGAACATCCTGGCCCACGCGACGCCCGCCTCGCTGCTGATCCTCGACGAGATCGGCCGCGGCACCTCGACCTTCGACGGCATGGCCATCGCGCGGGCGGTGCTCGAATACTGTGCGGACAAGCGCCGTCTCGGCGCCAAGACCATGTTCGCCACGCACTACCACGAGCTCTCAGCCCTCGAGGGCGAGATCGCGGGCGTGCGCAACTATAACATCACGGCCAAAAAGCAGGGCGGCACGCTGGTGTTCCTGCGCAAGATCGTGCGCGGCGCGGCCGACGACAGCTACGGCATCGAGGTTGCCAAGCTCGCCGGTCTGCCCGACAGCATCATCGGCAAGGCGAAGGGCTATCTCAAGGAGCTGACCGCGGGCGGCACGGCCGCGCTCGGCGGCGGCGTGAAAAAGACGGAGGACGGGCAGATCAGCCTTGCCGACGTCGGCGGCGACGAGGTGCGCGACATCCTGTGCGCGACCGACCTGAACACGATCACGCCCATTGAGGCGATGAACCTGCTCTTCGAGCTGCAGAGAAAGGCCAGGGGCTGAGCGGCCATGGAGGAGAGGAAACCGCGCGGCTTTACCAGCCGCATGACGACGCTTGAGCGGGCCGCGGCGCTGGGCTATATCCCGGTGCATGTGTACCTGCTGCCGAAACTTCTCGGCGCGCTGCCGTTTCTGCGCGCGCTCGACACCGCGACGCTCAACGCGATCTATTACGCCGTCGGCACGGCGTTCATGCTTATCTTCCTGTGGCGCTTTCTGCGGCGGGAGTTCGACGCGCTGTGCGATTACGGCCCCGCGGCGCTGCTGGAGATCGCCAAGGCCTACGGCACGCTGCTGCTGTGCAATCTCGTGATCAATCTGGCGCTGCTCGCGATCGAGCGTACCGATAATCCCAACAACGCCGCGATCTTTTCGATGGCGGGGGAAAATTTAAGCCGCACGGCGGCGATCGCGGTCTTCCTCGCGCCGCTGGTCGAGGAGCCGATGTTCCGCGGCGGCGTGTTCGGCCTCGTGCGGAAATACAGCCGCGCCGCGGCCTACGGCGCGAGCATGCTGCTCTTTGCCGTGTACCACGTGTGGAGCTTTGCCGCGCAGGATCCGACGGCCTGGCTGTATGTGCTGCAGTATCTGCCCGCGGGCTTTCTGCTTGCGCGCGTGTATGAAAAAACCGATTCGATCTGGACCGGGATCTTTCTGCACATGACCGTCAACGGCGTGTCGATGCTGATCGTCTCGGCCCTGGGGGCATACCTATGAACGAGGTCACGATCCGTCCGATCGCGCATATCGAAAGCGATTTTCCCGAAAAGTTCGGCATCCCGCGCCAGGCGGGCATCGTAGAGAAGCTGCGCGGGCGCGTCGTGTTTGACGGCGAATACCGCAGCGACGAGGCGCTGCGCGGCATCGAGGGCTTTTCGCATCTCTGGCTGATCTGGCAGTTTTCCGAGAACGTGCGCGATGATTTCTCGCCCACGGTGCGGCCGCCGCGGCTCGGCGGCAATACGCGCCTCGGCGTGTTCGCCACGCGCTCGCCCTTCCGCCCCAACGCGCTGGGGCTCAGCTGTGTGCGGCTTCTCGGCCTTGAAAAGACCGAGGACAAGGGCACGGTGCTGTCGACGTCAAGCCCTATCTGCCCTATGCCGACTGTCATCCCGACGCCGCCGGCGGCTTTGCGCCCGACCCCGGGGAACGGCTCGAGGTGGTCTTCCCGGCCGCGGCGCTCGAAAAGGTCCCGCCGGACAAGCGGGAGGCGCTGCGCGGCGTGCTCGAAAACGATCCGCGCCCGCGCTACCACAGCGATCCGGAACGCCTCTACGCCATGAGCTTTGCCTCGCTCACCGTGCGCTTTCGCGTGGCGGGCGGCACGCTCACGGTCGAGAGCGTGGAATAACAAAAGAAGGAGCTGCATCGCAGCTCCTTTTTTGTTACAGGATATTCCGGTTTTCCTCTTCGTGCAGCGCCAGCAGATCGTCCAGCTCCCTGCGCAGCGCGGCCAGCTCCATCCCCACGGGGTCGGTCACGCTGACCTGGTCGACGTCGCCGACATAGTTGACCTTTTTCCCGTCGATGCGGATGATGCGCGCCGGCACGCCGACGGCGGTGCTGTTGGGCGGGATCTCGCTGAGGACGACCGAGTTTGCCGCCACGCGGCTGTTGTCGCCGACCTTGAAGGGGCCGAGCACCTTGGCGCCCGCGCCGATGAGCACGTTGTTGCCGATCGTCGGGTGGCGCTTGCCCACGTCCTTGCCCGTGCCGCCCAGCGTCACGCCGTGGAAGATCAGGCAGTCGTCGCCGATCTCGGCGGTCTCGCCGATGACGATGCCCATGCCGTGGTCGATGACGAGACGGCGGCCGATCTTCGCGCCGGGGTGGATCTCGATGCCGGTGCGGTGGCGGCTGCGCTGGGAGATGAGCCGCGCGAGGAAGTACAGCTTGTGGTTATAGCACCAGTGGGCCACGCGGTGGCTTCTCACCGCGCGGACGCCGGGGTAGAGCAGCAGAATTTCCAGCGTGCTGCGCGCCGCGGGATCGCGCGCCTTATAGGCCGCGACCAGTTCTTTCATATCTTCAAACATAGTTCCAATCCCTTCCCGTTTTTATTGTATGCGATCAGCGGGAGGAGGGACATCGAAGGGCTTTTGTGATCATGGTACGCTCCTGCAATTCCTACTGTTTTCATAGGCGGAATGATTATACACGCCGCGTCCGCGCCTGTCAACCGCCGCACCTGTGTCCCGGGAGAAAAAACGAAAAAGAACGCATAAAAAGATTGATTTTCGCCGCGAATAGAAGGATAATAGAAAGGTAGGGCTTTGCCGCGCCGGGAGGGAAGAGCATGAAAGATTACGAAAGCGAATTTCAAAAGCGCGTCGCCTGGATCCGCGCGCTCGTCGAGAGCGCCCACGCCAAGGGCGTCGTCTTCGGCAACTCCGGCGGCAAGGACAGCGCGCTTGTCGGCATCCTGTGCAAGGCGGCCTGCGACAAGACGGTCGGGCTGATTTTGCCCTGCGGCTCAAAGCGCAATTACGGCGCCGACGCCGCCGACGCGAAAACGCTTGCCGACGCCTATGGGATCGAAACGCGCACGCTCGACCTCTCCCCGACGCGGGAGGCGCTGCTTGCCGCGCTCGGCGGGGAAGAAAAAATGACCGATGCGGCGAGGATCAACCTTGCCCCACGTCTGCGCATGACGGCGCTTTATGCCGTCGCGGCGAACGAGGGGCTGCTCGTCGCCGGCACCGGCAACCGCAGCGAGCGCTATATGGGCTATTACACCAAGTGGGGCGACGGCGCAAGCGACTTTAACCCCATCGCCGACCTCACGGCGGGCGAGGTGTTTGAATTTCTCGAATACCTCGGCGCGCCGCGGCAGATCATCGACAAGGCGCCCTCGGCCGGGCTCTTCGACGGCCAGACCGACGAGCAGGAGATGGGCGTGAGCTACGCCGCGATCGACGAATTCATCCTTGCCGGCACGGCAAATGAAAAAGACCGCGCGATCATCGAACGCTATCATCGCCAAAGCGAGCATAAACGCACCGGCACCGCTGTTTATACGGAAGGAGAATGACCTTGCACGAATATTATGAAAATCCGCTCTGCGGCCGCTATGCCGACGAGGAGATGAAGAGGCTCTTCTCCGACGACTGGAAATTCTCCACCTGGCGAAAACTCTGGGTCGCGCTGGCGGAGAGCGAGCAGGCGCTCGGGCTGCCGATCACGGACGAGCAGCTCGAGGAGCTGCGCGCGCATATCTTCGACATCGACTATGAAGCCGCCGCGCGCCACGAGCACGAGGTGCGACACGACGTGATGGCGCACGTGCTGACCTACGGCGAGGCCTGCCCGAAGGCGCGGGGCATCATCCATCTCGGCGCGACGAGCTGCTATGTCGGGGACAACACCGACATCCTCCGCATGCGCGAGGGGCTGCGCCTCATCCGCCGCCTGCTGCTCGACGCCGTCGCGGCGCTGGCGGACTTTGCGGAGAAGAACGCCGCACTGCCGACGCTGGCCTACACCCACTTCCAGGCCGCCCAGCCAACGACCGTGGGCAAGCGGGCGTGTCTGTGGATAGGCGACCTGCTCTTTGACCTTGACCAGCTTGATTTTCAGCTCTCGCAGCTCAAGCTCCTCGGCTGCAAGGGCACGACCGGCACGGCGGCAAGCTTCCTTGCCCTGTTCGACGGCGACGCGGAAAAGGCCGAGCGGCTCGAGGCCATGATCGCGGAGAAGATGGGCTTTTCCGCCTGCCAGGCCGTCTCCGGCCAGACCTATACCCGAAAGGCGGACTTCGCCGTGCTGCAGGTGCTCTCCGGCATCGCGCAGAGCGCGTCGAAATTCGCCACCGATATCCGGCTTTTGAGCAATCTCAAGGAGATCGACGAGCCCTTTGAAAGCCATCAGATCGGCTCCTCGGCCATGGCATACAAGCGCAATCCGATGCGCTCCGAGCGGATCTGCTCGCTCTCGCGCTATCTCATCTGCGACGTGCAGAACACCGCCGTCACGGCCGCGACCCAGTGGCTGGAGCGGACGCTGGACGACTCGGCCAACCGCCGCATCAGCATCCCGGAGGCCTTCCTCTGCGCCGACGCGGTTTTGAATCTTGTTATCAACGTCGCGCGCGGCATGAAGGTCTATCCCGCCGTTGTGGAAAAGCACCTGCGCGACGAGCTCCCCTTCATGGCCACGGAGAACATTCTGATGTACTGCGTGCGCGAAAAGGGCGGCGACCGCCAGAGCCTGCACGAGGCGATCCGGCAGCACTCCGTCGCCGCCGCGGCCGAGGTCAAGCAGTTCGGGCGCGAAAACGACCTTCTCGAGCGCATCGCGGCCGACCCGCTTTTCTCCCTTTCACAGGAGGAGCTGGACAAAATCGCCGACCCGGCGGCCTTTACCGGCCTTGCCGAGCGGCAGTGCCGCCGTTTCCTTGCCGGGACGGTACGGCCGATTTTGGAAGAGAACAAAAACGAGCTCGGCGCGAAGGCCGAGATCAACGTATAAAAAGGAGAAAGAGACATGCTGACAGCGATCGTAGGAACAAACTGGGGCGACGAAGGAAAGGGCCGCATGGTCGACCTTCTGAGCGAGAAATATGACGTGGTCGTCCGCTACCAGGGCGGCAACAACGCCGGCCACACGGTCATCAACGAAAAGGGCAAGTTCATCATGAACCTGATGCCCTCCGGCATTCTGCGCGACGAGACCGCGAACGTCCTCGGCCCCGGCATCGTCATCGACCTGGAGCACCTCTTCGGCGAGGCCGAGCGGCTGCGCGAGGGCGGCATCGAGATCACGCCGAAGCATCTGAAGATCTCCGACCGCGCGACGATCTGCATGCCGTACCACAAGCTGCTCGACGGCCTCGAGGAGGATCGTCTGGGCGACAAGAAGTTCGGCTCGACGCGCCGCGGCATCTCGCCGGTCTATGCCGACAAGTACATGAAAAAGACCATCCGCATGGGCGATCTGCTGCACTGGGACACGCTGCGCGAGCGGCTTGAGGGCATTCTGGAATGGAAAAACCTGACGGTCGAGCGCGGCTATGGCCACAGCCCCGTCGAGATCGATGAGATCATGGCCTGGCTTGAGAAATACGGCAGGCCCTTTGTCCCCTATGTCTGCAACACGACCGAGTTTTTGAGCGGCGCGATCGCGGAGGGAAAATCCGTCATCTTCGAGGCCCAGCTCGGCGCGCTGCGCGACATCGACTTCGGCATCTATCCCTATACCTCCGCCTCGACGACGCTCGCGGCTTACGCCCCGATCGGCGCGGGCATTCCGTTTGCCAAGCTTGACGAGTCGATCGGCATCATGAAGGCCTACTCCAGCTGCGTCGGCGAGGGCCCGTTCACCTGCGAACTCTTCGGCGACGAAGCGCACGCCCTGCGCGAGGCGGGCGGCGAGTACGGCGCGGCCACGGGCAGACCGCGGCGCGTCGGCGGCTTTGACGTCGTGGCCTCCCGCTACGGCGCGCAGATGCAGGGCTGCACCTACATCGCGCTGACCAAGCTCGACGTGCTGAGCTATCTTAAGGAGATCCCCGTCTGCACGCACTATGAGGTGGACGGCAGGCTTACCGACGTCTTCCCCTCCGACATCGACGAGCTCAACGCGGCCAAGCCCGTGTACGAGACCGTGCCCGGCTTCTGCTGCGACATCTCCGCCTGCCGGACAAAGGAGGATCTGCCGAAAGAGGCGCTGGACTATATCCGCTATATTGAGGACAAGGTCGGCTGCCCGATCAAGTACGTCTCCGTCGGCGCCGAGCGCGACGCGTATATCACGATGTTCTAATACTATTATCTGATTAAATTCTTTAATCAGATAAGCCGCAGTTCTGCGGCATTTTCAGCGCAAAAGGCGCTGAAAATCCGTCTACTGTGTATAAGTTCGGCTTAGCGAAATCAAAGATTTCGAGCCTCACTTATCATGCAGAACCTCTACGCACCTTACGGTGCTATAAAAACCTTTAAACGATTAAAGGTTTTTATGAGGTTCTAGTATAAAACGCGGTGCGAAGTGGACAACAAAACACGAAAAGCGGGCCGTTCCGGCCCGCTTTTCGTTGCCGCCGCGGCGTTTGTAGGTTTGTCAATGATGTGTGACAGAGTCAGGAAAAGAAGAAAGAGCCTGTTTAGGTGAAAGCCAGCCGAGTGGACGCATTGGGAAATCGTTGTA
>ONSW01000069.1 GCA_900320595.1 uncultured Eubacteriales bacterium
CGACCAGGATACCGCCCAGGGCGAACCCTTCGCCACTTACATGTACACGATCTTCCTGCCCGAGGTCTGCGTCGACACCCAGACCGGCAAGGTCAAGGTTGAAAAGTTCACCTGTGTCGCCGACGTCGGTACGATCATGAACCGGCTGCTCGTCGAGGGCAACTTCTACGGCGGCCTTGCCCAGGGCATCGGCCTTGCGCTCAGCGAGGACTTCGACGATCTTGAGAAGGAGACCAGCCTGCTCAAGTGCGGCATCCCGTACCCGAACGACATCCCCGACGACATCGAGCTGCACTTCAACGAGACCTACCGTCCGAACGGCCCCTACGGTGCTGCCGGCTGCGGTGAGGCCCCGCTGGATGCGCCGCACCCGGCCATCCTCAACGCCATCTACAACGCCACCGGTGCCCGCATCACCCGCATCCCGGCTCGCCCGGACAAGGTGCTCGCGGCTCTCAAGGCGCTGGAGAAGTAAGCTTTTCAAATCCGATACGCAATGCTATAATGGGGATGTGGGACGATCGTCCCACATCCCCGGTTTACATTCCCACGGGAGGTGTGCGCTTTGGCCCAGATCCAAGAGAGAGGCTCGACCCACGTCTACAAGGTCAATAAGATCTCCAAGGAAGAGATGGACAGCATGGTCGCGCGCTGCGTCTATGAGGAGCCGCCCTTCTGCAACGCCGCCTGTCCGCTGAAGCTGGACACGCGCGCCTTTCTCAAGGCAGCAGCGGACGGCGATTTTAAAAAGGCGCTCGGGCTGTATGAAAAGATCGCGCCCTTCCCGCTTGTGCTCGCCTTTGGCTGCGAAGCGCCGTGCGAGGGGAAATGCCGTCTCGGCGAGATCGGCGACGCGGTCGCGATTCGTGCGATCGAGGCGGCCGTCGCCCGCTATGGCGAGGTCTCGCGCGGCGGAAGCGTCTTCCGCATGAAAAAGCGCAAAACGGTTGCCATCCTCGGTTCCGGCCTGTTTCCGCTTCTGCTGGCCGGTGAGCTTGAAAAGAAGGCCTATCCGCTGACCGTGTTCTGCGAGCAAGCCGATCTGGACGCTTTTCTGCGCTGCGCGGCGGGCTTTCTGGACGAGGAGGCCTTTGCCCTTGAGCTGAAGCGTCTGCGCGGCAAGGATATTCAATTTGAATTTTCCTGTGCGATCGACCGCGCGTTTGTGGAGGATAAGCGCGCTGCGTTCGACGTGCTGTGTATGTCCGAGACGGTCCGAACCCGTCTCTGCCCCAGCTCCTCTGTCATCCCGGAGCTGATGCTCTGCGAAAAAGAGCAGCTCGTCTGCGGCGGTGAGGAGAGCGTCATGGACGCCGCCTTCGGCGCGAAGAAGGCCGCGCTGACCGTCGACAGGCTGGCCCAGAAGCTCGACCCCCGCAACACCCGCGGTCAGGAGGGCGCGTGTGAAAGCGAGCTCTATACCGACCTTTCGGAGGCAAAAGCCCTCCGGCGGGTGGAAATCCCCGACGGCGGCTATACCGCCGCGCAGGCGCAGGAGGAGGCGAAGCGCTGCCTCCAGTGCCGCTGCGAGGAGTGTATGAAGAGCTGCGCCTATCTAAAGCACTACAAAAAATATCCCGGGCTGCTCTCCCGGGAGATCTATAACAACACCCAGATCATAATGGGCGACCATCAGCTCAACAAGCCCATGAACGCCTGCTCGCTCTGCGGACAGTGCAGCGTCGTCTGCCCCAGGGGCTTTGACATGGCGCAGGTCTGCCATATTGCGCGGCGCAACATGGTCTCGACGGACAAGATGCCTCTTGCCCCGCACGAGTTTGCGCTGATGGACATGCTCTTTTCCAATAACGAAGCCTTCCTCGCACGGCCACAGCCGGGCTATGAGAAGTGCCGCTATGTCTTCTTCCCCGGCTGCCAGGCCGCGGCCATCGCGCCCGATACCGTCCGCGCCGCTTATGAGGATCTCTGCGCGCGACTCGAAGGCGGCGTGGCATTGATGCTCGGCTGCTGCGGCGCGATCTGTGACTGGGCAGGGCGCTATGAGATGGAGGCGCAGACGCGGGAATTTATCGACCGCGAGCTGGCCCGCCTCGGTGACCCGATCGTGATCGCGGGCTGCCCGACCTGTAAAAAGGAACTTTCGACCCACGAGGGCATTACCATAAAAGGCATTTGGGACGTTTTGCTTACCCTTGGGCTGCCGGAAGGGGCTCACGGGCTCGACCGTCCGGCGGCGCTGCACGATTCCTGCGGCGCGCGCGGCGACGAAGAAACGCAAGCCGCCATCCGCGAGCTTGCCTCCCGGCTTGGCTGTCGGCTGATCGACACCCCCTATTCCGGCGACCGCTCCCCCTGCTGCGGCTACGGCGGGCTTGCCGCCTATGCCAACCGCGAGGTGGCGGCGGAAATGACGGAGAAGTGTCTCGAGCGCTCGGACGCGCCGTATATCAGCTACTGTATGGCCTGCCGAGACCGTTTTGCCCGTCAGGGGCGCGAATCGCGCCATCTGCTCGAGCTGTGCTACGGCACGGACGCAGGCAGCCCGCCGGATATCAGCGAAAAGCGCCGCAACCGGCTTGTACTGAAAAAAGAACTGCTGCACGAGCTGTGGCACGAGGAGACGGCAGAGATGAAGCTGGATTTTGAACTGAACTATACCGATGAGGCGCGGCGCATGATGGACGACCGCATGATCCTGACCGACGACGTGATTGCCGTCCTGCAGGACTTTCGCGAGACAGGCGAGGCCGTGCTTGACGCCGAGGACGGGCTGCTTGTGGCGCGCAGGCGCGTCGGCAACGCGACCTTCTGGGTCAAGTTCGCCCGCGAGGGCGACGACAGCTTTACTGTCCACCGTGCGTACAGCCACCGCATGCGAGTGGAAAAGCGGGAGGGATAAACATGGCCGCAGAAAAAAACTACTATACCGTAGATCCTCTGGGAAAACTTACCTGTTATAAATGCGGCGTGCCGCTGGAAAAGGGAAAGGCGAAATTCATGTATCTGGACAACGGCTTTCCTGTGGAGCTGCCGGTCTGCCCGGTCTGCGGCTTCGTCTATGTGCCGGAGGAGCTGGCGCTCGGCAAGGTCGCGTCCGTTGAACGGGCGCTGGAGGATAAATGATGAACGGACACCCCGGCGGAGAAGCGCATACCCTCCATATGCTGGAACAGGCTGAACTGCCCCGCGGCGCCCGCGTGCTGGATATGGGCGCGGGCACGGGCGAAACGCTCCGCCTGCTGCGCAAGAGCGGCTTTGACGCCGATGGGATCGACCTCTCGCCGCGCTCGCCGGAGGTGCTGCGTGCCGACTTTCTTGCCGCGCCGTTTCCGGACGGCAGCTTTGACGCGGTGCTCAGCCAGTGCGCGTTCTTCGTCTCCGCCGACGTGCCAGGGGCGCTGCGGGAGGCCAATCGTCTCTTGAAGCGCGGGGGAAAGCTCCTGCTGTCGGACGTGTTTTTTGATGCCCCCGTGCCGCTTTTGACGGCGGCGGGCTTTACCGTTTTGCACAGCGAGGACCTCACGCCGCAGTGGCGGGAGTATTATCTCGAGGCCCTGTGGCGGGAGGAGACGGATTGCTGCGCACTGCCGAAGGGAAAGTGCGGTTATTATATCGTGATCGCGAGAAAGGACAGATAAGATGGACCTGTTTGACAGAATCCTGGAGCTCAGCCGCTGCGGCTATTTTTGCGGCCAGATCCTGGCGATCCTGATGCTGGAGACCGTCGGCGAGGAAAACCCCGGCCTCGTGAAGTCCATGGGCGGCCTCAACGGCGGCGTCGGCTTTTCCCAGAACTGCTGCGGCTGCATGACCGGCGGCGCCTGTGTGATCTCGTATTTCACCGGCAAAGGCGAGGACACCGGCATGGATCATCCCGAGCACAAGAGCGCGCTCGGTGAATTTACGCAGTGGTTCACCGATGAGATGACGGCAGACTACGGCGGCATCGAATGCCGCGATATCACGCGCGGCAACCCGGCCAAGCGCGTGGAATACTGCCCGCAGATCATCGCAGCGACCTATGAGAAGTGCATGGAAATCTTGTCAGAGCGAGGACTTGTATGATCATCGGAAAAACCAAAAGCGTCTGCCCGGTCTGCCTGCGCGTCATCGACGCGCAGAAGCGTTCGGAAAAGGACGGCATCTATCTCGACAAGCGCTGTGACGAACACGGCGCTTTTTCCGCTTTGATCTGGGAGGGCAATCTGGCCTCGTATCTCCGCTGGAACAGCGAAAACACCGCCGTCGATCCTCCGCGCGAGGGGCGAGCGCCGGAAAAGGGCTGCCCCAACGACTGCGGCCTCTGCACCGCGCATCTGCGCAAGGGCTGCTGCATGCTGCTGGAGCTGACAGGGCGCTGCAACCTGCGCTGCCCGGTCTGCTTTGCCGCCGCGGGAGAAGAGCCGAAACCGGATCTCAGTCTCAAAGAAATTGAAAAACAATATGAGTATCTCATGGCCCACGGCGGCCCGTTCAACATCCAGCTCTCCGGCGGCGAGCCAACGGTGCGCGACGATCTGCCGGAGATCATCCGCATGGGACGGGAAAAAGGTTTTTCCTTTTTCCAGCTCAACACCAACGGCCTGCGCCTGGCCGCCGAGGAGGGCTATGCCAAGGCGCTCAAGGACGCCGGGCTCGACACCGTGTTCCTGCAGTTTGACGCGCTCGACGATTTGGTTTACATAACGCTTCGCGGCCAGGCGCTTCTCGAGGAGAAAAAACGCTGTATCGAAAACTGCGCCGCGGCGGGGCTGGGCGTCGTGCTCGTCCCGGTGATCGCGCGCGGCGTGAACGAGGATCAGGTCGGCGCGATTTTACGCTTTGCGCTGGATCATTCCCCGGCTGTCCGCGGCGTACATTTTCAGCCTCTGAGCTATTTCGGGCGCTGTGCGCTTGCGCGTCCGGAGCGACCGATCACGATTCCGAAGCTCCTGGTCCTGATCGAAGAGCAGACCGACGGTCTGATGCACGCCTCCGATTTTTTCGGCGGCGGAGCGGAAAGCGCCTACTGCTCGTTCCACGCGAGCTATCGCATCGGCCAGGGCGGCACGCTCAAGTGCCTCCCCCGCCGGCAGAGCGGCGGCTGCTGCTGCACGACCTCCGACGATTCGCGCACGTCCGTGGCCGATCAGTGGAGCGGAGCTGTATCCGCCTTTGGCGAGGATGACGCTCTCAGCGAGACCTCCGCGCTCGACGCCTTTCTCGAGCAGGCGCGGCGCAGCACCTTTGCCGTGTCCGGCATGGTGTTTCAGGACGCGTGGAATCTCGATCTCGACCGGCTGCAGCGCTGCCACATCTGCGAGGTAGACAGCCGCTACGGCATGGTGCCCTTCTGTGCCTATAATCTGACCAATCAAAACGGGGAGGCGCTCTACCGATGAGTCTTTCCCGGATCGACGCTCTCCTGCTTGC
>ONSW01000024.1 GCA_900320595.1 uncultured Eubacteriales bacterium
CTTATTTTTGCATAAGCTGTTCTTACATTGTTCAATTTTCAAGGTACATCCCCGCTCCCTCTTCCAAGGGGGCAGCTTGTTTAATATAGCACAGAGGAAGGTCCATGTCAAGCTTTTTTTCACATTTCTCAATGCAATCAAAAGTTTTTCGACAGGCTCGATCCACCCCGGTTTTTTCCGGGTGACATGTAATATAGCACCTGGATTGGAACTTGTCAACGCTTTTTTGATGCTTTTTTGATAAATTTTTCAAGCACCCAAATCTTGTGGTTTTTCTTGTGATTCCAACACAAAATACAAGCGGCTTTCCGGCAAAAGTAACAAAACCGCGAGGCGAGATTTACATAAACCGGACCTTGTTTCGCGAAAAAAGCGCCCAGGGGCTTCCTCCCGCCCCGGGGCGCTGCGCCTGTTTATTTTTCCGCTTACTTTTCTCCCAGTCTTCCGATGACGGGCAGTTCCTCCATCTTGCCGTTGTACACATTGCGGATGCCGATGGCGGCGAGCGCGACCTGGAACAGCCAGGCGATCGTGTTGATTCCCGGGATAAAGCTGAGTACCAGCGAGGCAAAGAAGAGCTTTCTCCCCTGCTTGGCGTGGAATTTGGTCGCGGGATCCTGGATCCCGAGGAGCGTCGGCAGGAAGCAGAGGAAGCTGACATACGACATATAGGAGAGTACGCGCGAAAGCGAGGTCTCAAAGGACGTGTCGCTGCCGTAAGGCTTGTTGCGGTGCAGCGTGGCATAGCCGTCCTCGTTGAGGGTGCGCTGATACTGCTGCTCCCTGGCGCGCCGGGCGGCCTCGGCCTGGCTGCGCTCGAAGTCCTCGCGCATCTGGCGGCGGCGCTGCTCGCTCTCGGCCCACTTGCGGTTCATCTCCTGCTGCTCGCGGCGGCGCTGCTCGGCGCGCTGGCGCAGCTCCTCCTCGCGGCGGAGCTCGTCGTCGCTTTTCGGCGCATAGGCATAGGCGGAGGACGACGAGGTGTTCTGTTTTCTCTTCTCGGCAGCCTCGTCAAAGCCGCAGGCCAGACACACGTCCTGGCCGTCCGGGATATAGGCGCCGCATTTCTTGCAGTATGACATAGCTGCCTCCAAAGCATTTCTTTGGAGAAATTATACCTTATTATATTTCTGTTTTCAACCGGGATTTGTAAACTCGGGGTAAAGGATGTCAGGCGCAGAAGCGGTGGCTGCCGATCGTGACGATCAGCGGGCGCGACCAGATCCAGGCGCTGGTCGCGGTGGCGGGGTTGAAATAGTACAGCGCGCCGCCGCTGGGGTCGCTGCCGCCGAGCGCGTCACGCGCCGCGCGCCAGGCGCTTTCGGCGATGGGCTGGTCAAACTGTCCGTCGGAGACGGCGGTGAAGGCGTCGGTCTGGTAGATGACGCCGGAGACCGTGTCCGGGAAGGAGGGGTGGCGCACGCGGTTGAGCACGACCGCGCCGACCGCGACCTGGCCGTCATAGGGCTCGCCGCGCGCCTCGGCGGAAATGATGCGAGCCAGGAGATACTCGTCCCCTTCTCCGCCGCCGCGCTGTCCGCCGCCGCCCGTCGCGGGGATGCCGAGCGCGGCGAGCGTGGCGCTGCCGACCTGACCGTCGACAGAGAGCCCGTTTTTACGCTGGAAATAGCGCACGGCCGCTTCGGTACGGCTGCCGTAAACACCGTCTACCGCGCCGTCGTAATAACCCCAGGCCTTCAGACGGGTCTGGATCTCCGTGACCGTCGCGCCGGAGGCGCCGCGCTTGTAGAGATCGGCGTGTGCGCGCGTCGCGAGCGTGATGGCCAGCATGTTGAAGGCAAAGACGACCGCGAGCGCGAGCAGCAGCTTTTTCCTTTTTTCGCTCAAATGGATCACCTCAAAACAAAAAATCCTCACAGACAAGTCTGTGAGGATTTTCAAATAATTATACATTGCAGCCTTCCCCTGGGGGAAGGTGTCAGACTTTGTCTGACGGATGAGGGCGAATGGATGCGCCGGGATCTTATCTTGCTCTCGAGGCGATCTCTTCGCTGATCTTCGCGATGAAATCGGCAAGCGGCATCGCGCCGAGATCCTCGCCGCTGCGGGTGCGGACGGCGACGGTATTGCCCTCGGCCTCGCGCGCGCCGATGACGAGCATGTAGGGCACGCGGTCCTCCTGCTGGGCCAGACGGATCTTATAGCCGATCTTTTCGTTGGACTCGTCGAGCACAACGCGCAGATCAGCCTTTTCAAGCTCCTCGGTGACGGCGCGGGCGTAATCGAGCGTCTTTTCGCTGACGGGCAGGACCTTGACCTGGACCGGCGCGAGCCAGGCCGGGAAGCGGCCCTTGGTCTCCTCGATCAGGTAGGCCATGAAGCGGTCAAGCGAGCCGAGGATCGCGCGGTGGATGACGACGGGGCACTTCTCGCTGCCGTCGCGGTCGATATAGCGGAGGTTGAACTTCGCCGGCAGGCAGAAGTCCAGCTGGCAGGTGGAGAGCGTGTACTCGGCGCCCACGGCGGGCTTGACGTTGACGTCCAGCTTCGGGCCGTAGAAGGCGGCCTCGCCGATCTCCTCGGTGAAGTGGATGCCGAGCTCGGTCAGCACCTCGCGCAGCGCGCTTTCGGCGTGATCCCACATGGCGTCGTCCTGGTGGTACTTCTTCTTGTCGGCCGGGTCGCGCAGCGAGAGGACGCAGCGGTAGTCCGTGATGCCGAAGTCACGGTAGACGTCGAAGATCAGATCGCAGACCGCGGCGACCTCGTCCTTGATCTGCTCTGGCATGCAGAAGAGGTGGGCGTCGTTCTGGCAGAAGTGGCGGCCGCGCTCGATGCCCTTGAGCGTGCCGGAGGACTCATAGCGGAAGTCGTGCGCGATCTCGCCGATGCGCAGGGGCAGCTGGCGGTAGGACCGCGGACGGTTGGCGAAGATGCGCATGTGGTGCGGGCAGTTCATCGGACGCAGGACGTAAGCCTCGCCCTCGAGCTCCATGGCCGGGAACATGTTGTCCTTGTAGTGATCCCAGTGGCCGGAGGTCTTGTACAGGTCGACCGTGCCGACGCAGGGTGTGAGCACGTGCTGATAGCCCTGGGCGCGCTCCTTGCGCTTGATGTAGGTCTCGAGCTCCTGCCAGACCGTGTAGCCGTTGGGCAGGAACATCGGCAGACCGCGGCCGACGAGATCGTCGGTCATGAACAGCTGCATTTCCTTGCCGATCTTGCGGTGGTCGCGCTCGCGCGCCTCGGCCTGCTGCTTTTCCCACTCGGCCAGCTCCTCGGCCGTGCGGAAGGCCACGCCGTTGATGCGCGTGAGCATCTTGTTCTCGCTGTCGTTCTTCCAGTAGGCGCCGGACTGCTGCGTGACCTTGAAGGCCTTGAGCGCCTTGGTATAGGTCAGGTGCGGTCCGAGGCACATGTCGACATACTCGCCCTGCTGGTAGAAGCTGAACTCGCTCTCCTCGCTGAGGTCGTCTATGTGCTCGAGCTTGTACTTCTCGCCGCGCTCTTCCATCAGCTTTTTCGAATCCTCGCGGTTCAAGACGAAGGACTTGATCGGCAGGTTCTCCTTGACGATCTTCTTCATTTCCTTTTCGATCGCCTCGAGATCCTCCGGCGTCAGCTTCGTATCGCCGAGGTCGACGTCATAGTAAAAGCCGTTCTGGGTCGCGGGGCCATAGGCAAAGTCCGCCTGCGGGAACAGACGCTTGATCGCCTGGGCCATCACGTGCGCCGCCGTGTGGCGGATGACGTGCAGTTCTTCCTCCTGCGGGCACTCGTCCACATGGCCGTCCTTGTAGATGATCTTCATGTTTTCTCCCTCCGAAAAAGTGAAAGCACCTTTGGCGCTCTCATAGAATAGCGCCAAGGGTGCTGTTGGTAAGCACGGTTCCACCTTGAACTTTTCACTCATTTGATGCGCTTAACGCGCGCCGCGCGGGAGGGCATTTTCTCCCTCCGGCTCGGGAGCGGTGATCTCTCCTTCGTCCGTAAGCCGCTTTCAGCCCGGGGCGGCTCTCTCTGTGACGGCGCGATGCGGAAAAACCTTCTCCGTCAAAGCCTTTTGACAATAGAGAATCTTATCATCCTTATTTTGCCCTGTCAAGCAGAGAATCACGCAGAAAAGAGCTGCCGACGGGAAAAATGACTTATTTTTTCACTTTCCATCCGCACCGGGGGCAAAAGATTATTTCGCCGGTCGGAAGTCTCAGCCCACAGTTCTCGCAGAACAGCGGTCGTCTACCTTGATTCTCCCTTGCAACGGGGGTGTCATACACTGGAGTATCAGCTTTCACCGAGGGAACAGGCTCTGGATATGTCGTTTCAACAGCAACCTTTGTTTTAACAAAGCTGTCAATAGCATGACACTGTGCACACTCTTTGTACCAGCCGGTCGACTGATAGCCGCATTTCTCACATTGGAAAACGTAACGCGTCGGACGCCCCTCGGTTTTTTCCCGTGCTGCAGCTGCGGGATCTTCAATAAGATTTTTCCCTCTCAGGATGCTTGTGCCGATTCCCGCAAAGATTGATGTCCAAAGAACATAGGGAACAATCGACGGCCGATCCCGCCGCATGACGCCTGCAAAAATAAAGAACCCAAGTAATATTGAGATGTTAAGCAGAAAGCAGTAGACAGTAAATCTCGTTTTTGTAATGCTTTCATCCTGCAAAAAAGCATATACAAGAGGAAAAACTGCGTAGAGGGCAGCGGTAACCAACAGTCCCAGTATAACAGACATTCAGTCCCTTCTTTCTTTTCCAGCATAGACGCTCGGCTGTCTGTTCTGATTTCCTGCAGCCTTTTCTGTACTGTTTCCCTATCTTTTCAGCGAAAGCGGTTTTGCGCCGCGTCATAGGAAAAGCCGGCGGCGGCAAGAAGGGCGCGAAGCGCGTCCTCGTCCTCGCCGAGATCGTCGCAGAGCGCGGCGAGCGAGTCGTATTCGTCGCGCAGTCTGGTATTGACGACGCTGAGCAGGATCATCGGATCTTTCGGAAGCATCCCGATCGTCTCCTTCTATTAGAATACAAAAATGCCGTGCGGCCCTCGCGGGCTGCACAGGGAAGCGTCATACATTGAATCTGAACATGGTCACGTCGCCGTCGGCCATGACATAGTCCTTGCCCTCGAGACGGAACAGGCCCTTTTCCTTGGCCGCGGCCATGCTGCCGCAGGCTTTGAGGTCCTCAAAGGCGACGATCTCGGCGCGGATAAAGCCGCGCTCGATATCCGTGTGGATCTTTCCGGCGGCCTTGGGCGCCTTGGTGCCCTTGACGATCGTCCAGGCGTGGACGTCGTCCTCGCCGGCGGTGAGGAAGGAGATGTAGCCGAGCAGCTCATAGGAGGTCTTGATCAGACGGTCAAGCCCCGTCTCGCTCAGCCCGAGGTCGGCCATGAACATCTGCGCCTCCTCGGCGTCGAGCCCGGCGATGTCCTCCTCAAACTTGGCCGCGACGGGCAGCACGGCCGCGCCCTGCTTCGCCGCGTGGGCGGCAAGAGCCTGATAATTGGCGTTATTCGCAAGATCCGCCATGCCGCTCTCGTCCATGTTGGCGGCATAGATCACGGGCTTGACGGTCAGCAGGCCGCCGTCGGTCAGGATGTCCTTGTCCTCGTCGGTAAAGGGAAAGTCGCGCGCGGGCTTTTCCTCCTCAAGGTGGGCGATCAGCGCCTCGCACATCTCCGCCTCGCGCTTGTACTTCTTGTCGCCGCTCTTGGCGTTCTTCTTCGCGCGGTCGAGGCGGCGCTCGACGATCTCGATGTCGGCCAGGATCAGCTCCAGCTCAAAGCTCTCGGCGTCGCGGACGGCGTCGGCCTTTTCAAGGAAGATGCTGTCGTCGTCAAAGCACCTCACGACCTCGACAAGCGCGTCGACCTGGCGGATGGCCTGGAAGACCTCGTTGCCCTTGCCGCCCGCGGCCACACCCGGCACGTCGACGAATTCGATCGTCGCGGGGCTGTATTTCTTCGGGTGGTAATACTCCGCCAGCCAGTCGAGCCGCTCGTCCGGCACCTTGGCCACGCCGACGTTGGGCTTGGCCCCGGCCACGGTATAGGCGCCCGTCTCGGCCTGGGAGCCTGTGAGCGCGTTGAACAGCGTCGTCTTGCCGACGTTCGGCAGACCTACGATACCCAGTTTCATCTATGTCGATCTCCTTTGTTCTGACTTTTCATGTTCATATATTATAGCATGCTCCCGGCCTGTCCACAAGTACCGGCACGTTTAAGACAGCTTCCAGCCGCCTGTTTCACACTCGCCGTGCTCGTTTTCGCCGAGCGTGATGACGTCGCCGCTCTCCGTGACGAAGGCGCAGTGCGTCCCGCCCGCGGCCATCGCGGCCACGCCGCGCAGAGGAGAGAGGTCGAGCTCCGCGTCGGGGTGGAAGAAGACGGCGTGGACGCGCCCCTGCGCGTCGAGCCCCAGGACCGCGTTGGCCGAGGCCGCGACCGCGACGATGTCCGTCCATTCGGAGAGGTCGGCGGCGGCGCAGACCGCGCTGCCGTCCTCACGCAGGCCGACGGCATAGCCCGTATTGACGGCGATGCCGCACAGATCGTGCAGCTCGTCCGAGCGCGCGCTCTCATGCGAGAGCAGCGCGTCGCCGTCCTCCCGCAGCGCGGCGAGCGCATAGGAGCCGCCCGAGATCGCCGTGATCTTCGTCCAGTCGGAAAGCGTGGGATAGCCGTTGAAGCCGCAGACGACGACCGTGCCGTCGCGCCTCAGCCCGAAGGTGGCCCAGTCCGCCGCCGCTATGGCGACGATGTCTCGCCATTCCCCCACCTCGCACTGGCCCTCGTCGCTGCGGCCGGCAGCGACGACCGTGCCGTCCTCGAGAAGGCCGACGGTGTGGTACGCGCCGGCGCAGATCGCCTTGACATGGCGCCAGGCGCTCACGTCGCATTCGCCATAGCTGTTGTCGCCGCAGGCGAGGACCGTGCCGTCGCGCCTGAGCGCGGCCGTATGGTAGAACCCGACGGCCACGACGTCCTTCGGCAGGGAATCGCGCTTTTCTTTCAGTTCGTTCCGGTGTGCGACCTCGGACGGGGAGAGATAGCGCGCCGCGGCCAGCGCCGCGTCGAGATCCCGCCGCCCGCAGATCGTCACCGCAAGCTTCATCGCCCGCTCGCGTGCGTCGGCGTAATCGCCGAGCTTGTGGAACAGGAGGATGCTCTCGTGGACCTCTCCCTCCCGCTCGAGCGCGTCGGCCTTTTCATAGCGGGCGCGCTGCGCCTCCTCCGGCGCGTCGGCATAGGCGCCGAGTGCGTCAAAGTGCGCGGCCGCCTCGTCCCAGGCACCGTTTTCCAGCTCCTCTTCCGCCAGGCGGTAGCGCGCCTCGGCATAGCCCTCGGCTGCGCCGGAGGCGTCGCCGAGCGAGGCATAAAGCGCCGCGGCCTCGCGCCACTCGCCCGCTTCCATGCAGGCGGCCGCTTCGGCAAAGCTGCAGCGGGTTTCGAACGCTGCGCGCAGCTCCTCGTCTTTGATCCTCGCGGTCAGGGTGGAGGCGCGGGCGGTGTCGCCGCGCGCAAGCGCCTTTTCGATCCGTTCCGGAAGGCTTTCCGCCGCGGCAGCGGAAAACGCAAGCGCGGCCGTGAGCAGCAGCGCAAACGCAAGCGTTGAGAGGAAGATCGTCCGTATGACCGCTTTTTTCTCGTTCATCGTCTCTCCTCCCCGCTATGCGATGTCCGCCGCGTCCAGAAAGCGCTCGAGCCGCCAGGAGAAGACCGGCCCGTTGATCGAGGTCCACTGGCAGGTGATGATGTAAACGTCGTCGACGTCGTAGTATTCCATGTACTCCCGGATGCTCGCGCCGACGAGGTCGAGGTTGTAGTTGTTGTTGCGCAGATCGGTCTGCAGGATGCTGTCATAATAGGGGAAGAGATAGTAGGCCATCGCAAAGGCATAGCTGTCGGAGATGATCAGCGCGCTGCGGCCGGTATGGAAGCCCGTTTCAAACAGGCGGTACGGCCCCTTCGCCCCGCCGAGATACATCGTATAGCCGTGCTGCCTGAAGTTATAAATCTCCGTCGGCTCGCGCTGTGTCAGGCCGGTGATGCACGAGGCCGTCACCGGCGAGAGGATCCGCGGCACCATCAGGTTTTCGCGCGTGATCGTCATGTCCTTGAGCTGCTCCGGCGTATAAGGTCCGTTTCGGATCGTGTCACGCAGATAGTAGTCATAGTCGTAATAATCCGTCGGAGCGTAGCCGAGGTCCTCGACAAAGGCATTCGAAACACGCCACGCCGTTTTGACATACCAGTGCAGGTCGCTCGTTGAGAACAGCGCGCCCTCATCCCGGTAAGGCTCAAGAAGCCTGGGCACATTATAGATCTTTACGCCCCGGTTAAGCAGCGGCTGCATTGCCTCATCAAGATCATAGCCCCAGTCGGCATAGCGGTGCGTGTCGAGCACGTCGTTGGCCACGTCCGAGGCCGGAGAATTGACGAGGAAGATCCGGCCGTTTTCGCCCAGCGCTTCGCGGTAGCGGTTGAGCACCGATGCGACATGGGACACGGTCTCGGGCGTGTACTGCTCGATATTCTTGACCGTGCCGTCCGCCCGCACGACCCAGAGCGCGGCGCTCTTTGCCTCGGCGGCGGGAAGGGTCTCCTCCTGCTTCGGCGCAGCGGCTGATACAGGCGCGCTCTCCTCCGGTGCGAAATCATCGATCATGCCAAGCTCTTCGTCAAAGACGCGCCTGGCCTCCTCCTGGGCGTCGGTCCTGCCGAACACGCCCGTCAGCGCGTTCGACACGGCGATCATCCGCTCGCGCGCGGGGAAGGCGTCGGAGAGATAGTTCTCAAATTCCTCCATATAGCGGCCGGAGGCAACGGCGTCGGCGCGCAGCTCCGGAAAGGGCTGCAGCGTGCGGTTCTCGGTTTCGGACACGCCGCCGGATCGATCGGCAAAGAGCAGCAGGAAGAGCCCCAGCGTCAGACAGCCGAGCAGAAGGATATAGTTTTCGGCAAATCGAAGATACTTCTTCATGGCAAAAACTCCGTTTTATACCGGTGTCTGCTTTTCATCCGAAAGCAGGATCAGAAGCGGAAATAGATAAAGGGATTGTAGCTCTGTCCGACGAGAAAAACGAGAGACAGGGCAAAGAGCAGCGCGACGGCGCACGCGCGCACGATCGCGGCCGTACGCTCGCCGCCGCGGGCGAGCAACAGCCGTTTTGCCGCCGGAACGACGGGCAGCGAAAAGACGAAGGCCACCAGCGGGAAGAGCGACCAGCGCCGCATGACCTTCCATGAGGCCGCGTCGCAGAAGGGCAGCGCCGTGCCGCCAAGGGGGAACATCGCGCGCAGCGTGCCGCCGAGAGCGGCGAGGTCGGTCTCATAAAAGATCGCCCAGCCGACGACCGCGACAAGGAAGGTCACGGCCCAGCGCAGCGCCTTCGGCGCGCGGTCGAGCACGCGCTTGAAAACCGTGCGCTCCAGCACGAGCAGCACGCCGAAGTAAAGCCCCCAGATCATAAAGTTCCAGGCCGCGCCGTGCCAGAAGCCCGTCAGCGTCCAGACGATCAGAAGGTTGAGGATCGTGCGCGCCGCACCGCGGCGGTTGCCGCCGAGGGGGATGTAGACATAGTCGCGGAAAAAGCTGCCGAGCGAGATGTGCCACCGCCGCCAGAACTCCGTGGCAGACAGGGAGACATAGGGGTAGTTGAAGTTTTCCTTATACCGAAAGCCCAGCACGCGCCCCAACCCGATCGCCATGTCCGAATAGGCGGAAAAGTCGAAATAGATCTGCAGCGTGTAGACGAAGGCGTGATACCACGCGCCGGCAAAGCTCGCCGCGGCGCCGGGCATCGCCTCGACCACCGCGCCGCAGAGGTTGGCAAGCAGCACCTTTTTTGCAAGGCCCGTGACAAAGCGCTCGATCCCGGTGCTGAAATCCTCCACGCTCGTCGTGCGCGCGTCGAGCTGCTGCTCGATGTCGGCGTACTGGACGATCGGGCCCGCGATCAGCTGGGGGAAGCAGCTGACGTACAGCAGCAGCTTCCAGAAGCTCTTCTGCACGCCCACCTTCCCGCGGTAGACGTCGATGGTATAGGTCAGCACCTGGAAGGTGTAAAAGGAGATCCCGATCGGCAGACGGATCTGCGGCGCCGCGACTTTCAGCGAAAGGAGAGCCGCCACGTTTTCAAAAAGGAACGAGAAATATTTAAAATAAAAGAGCAGCGCAAGCGACACGCCCACGCCGAGCGCGCAGGCCGCCTTGCGCCTGCGCGCATCCGTGGCCGCGCCGATGGCCCGCGCGCAGAGATAGTTCACCGCCGTCGAGCCGAGCATCGCCAGCACGCACACCGGCTCGCCCCAGGCGTAGAACAGCAGCGACGCCGCGACCAGCACCGCGTTTTTCCCTCTCAGCCCCGGCGCCAGAAAGTACAGAAGCAGCACGATCGGCAGAAAGAGCAGCAGAAAGGTCATACTTGAAAAAACCACGTCATCCTCCAGGAAAAGAGTCGTTTCATTATAAACCGTCCCGGCCGTAAAATGAAGTCCTTTTACCAAAAAAAGCCCCGTTTTTTCAAAAACGGGGCTCTGGTCCTTGTCGCTTAGTTGTCCGCGCGGTTGAAGCCGTTTTTCATATGCATGCTCGACTCGTAAAGCACCTTGCCAAGCGTATCGGTGGTCTGCTCGCGCGCCATTTTGCACAGCTTTTCGTTGGCCTCGGCGGCAAGAGAGAAGTCGCCGGTCTCGGCCATGCGGCGGTCATACTCGCGCACGATCCGGCGTCCCTGGGTCATGACGGCGTTTTCATAGCGCTCGATCTGCTGGATGCAGCTCGGGTAATCGTGGTCGGCCAGCGCGCCGATCAGCCGGCTTGCCCAATAGTAGTTCTCGGTCGAGACGTCGAGCGTCACATTCGAAAGATATTTCGGCAGCTTCGGCACGTTCGGGTATACGGGCAGCATCGCGGCAAAGGCCGTCGAGCCGAAGCAGATCCACTCGATCCCCCGGATCGCCTCCGGCATGCCGGGACGGATCTGGCAGATCGACGTGACGCCGGTGCGGTTGATGCCGATCGAGCGGTACTTGCCCCGCTTGCCGGTATCGCGGCCGAGATAGGGATCGAATTCCGTGCCCTGATAGTGGCCGGAGAGCATATACTTCACGTCCTCCACGGCAACCTTGCGGTCGGGCACGAAGGACCAGGGGATGTTGTCGCTCTCGGGCGTGAACTCCGTATTTTCGCCCTCCCAGCGGTGGGAATACGGCGTGAGATACCGTCCCATGAACCAGGCGCGCGGGGTGTTGTAGATGTGGTCCATGTCGGTGTGCGAGCCGAAGATATCGCGCGGGTTGAACGCGCCGTTCCGGTTGAGATCCAGGTCGTTTTCCGTGATGAAGTCCCGCAGGTCCTTCGAGCAGAGATGCGCCTTCCCCGCGCCGAGCGCGTCGTCAAGATCAAAGGCGTCCATGCCGAACTGGTTGGGGTTGACGACGACCACGTCGTCCGGCACGCGGCGCGCCATCCAGTGGCGGCCGCCGATGGTCTCCATCCACCAGACCTCGTTTTCATCGTTGAAGGCGATGCCGTTGGATTCATAGGTGCCGTACTGCTCGAGAAGCGCAGCGAGTCTCTCCACGCCCTCGCGGGCGGTGCGGATATAGGGCAGCACGAGCAGAACGATGTCCTCCTCGCCGATGCCGCCGGGGATCTCCTTTTTGCGGCCCTCGGCCTTTTGCAGCACGACGAGCGGATCGGCCGCAAGGACGCGGGGGTTGGAGGTGATGGTTTCGGTCGCGGTCATGCCGACGCCGGCTTCGTTGATGCCGGTGGCGGCCCAGACGCCGTTTTTGGGGTCTACGCTGGGACAGGCCGTGCAGCGCATTGCCCCCTCCTCCAGCGGGATCGTAACATGGGACAGGACGCTTTTGTATGTTGTTTTCCCCTTCTTCGGCTCGAGCACGATCATCTTTTTGACGTCGAAATGCCCGTCGTCCGTGCGGGCGATCATCGTCGAGCGGTCGTTGGATGCGGCCTTGCCGACCAGAACGGTTGTGCAGGACATGCGTTTTTCCTCCTTGTTTCGATGGCTTTCGTCTTGCATCATAGCACACTTTCAAAACCGCGACAACTTCTTTTCGGAAGCGTTGTCATCGGCGGGAAAAAGTGTTATTCTCATAATAAGAACGATCTATGGGAGATCTCACATGGACGAGAACAGAACGAATTCATCTGAATACGAAGCGGCGCCGGAGCAGGTCGTCTTCTTCTCGCCGGAATTTCTGCAGGCTGCCCAGCAGAAGCAGGACCGGCTCGGCGCGATCCGCGCGGCGGCCGAAAGCGGCGACGCGGCCGCGCTCTTTGAGCTGGGCGTCTATTCGCTCGGCGAGCTCGGCGGGCAGCCGCGCGACGCCGAGGAGGCCTTCCGCTGCCTCTCCCGGCTGCCGCACGACAACGCGGCGGGGCTGTTTTATCTCTCCTATTGCTATGATATGGGCGTAGGCACGGAGCGCGACCTGAACAAGGCGGCCGCGCTGCTCTCGGAGTCGTCCGAGCTCGGCTACGCTCCCGCTATCAGTGCGCTGGGGCTGTGCTTTGAAAACGGCCGCGGCGTCGAGCGCGACGAGAAAAAGGCCGCGGAGCTCTATGCCCGGGCCGCCGAGCAGGACTATCCCCCCGCGATCTGCAACCTCGCGGTCTGTTACCGCGCCGGGATCGGCGTGGAGCAGGATCTCATCCGTGCAGCCTCGCTCTTTTCCCGCGCCGCCGAGCTGCACTTTCCCCGCGCGCAGCAGCTGCTTGGCGTGTGCTACGAGTTCGGCGAGGGCGTGCCGCTCGATCTGAAAAAGGCCTTTCTCCTCTATGAGGAGGCAGCGCGCCAGGACTATCCGGAGGGGATCTGCTCGCTGGGCGTGATGTACTTCAACGGCCGCGGCTGCGAGGAGGACAGGGAAAAGGCCTTCTCCCTCTTCCGCCGGGCAGCCGACATGGGACTTGTGCGCGCCCAGTTCATCACGGCGCGCTGCTATGACAACGGCGACGGCGTCGCGCCCGATCCCGCCGGGGCCTTTCGCTATTACACGCTTGCCGCGGACGGCGGCCACAGCGACGCGATGTTCCTCGCGGGGCTCTGCTGCGCCGCCGGCCAGGGCACCGAGCGCGATCCGGCGCGGGCCGCAGCCTTCTGGCAGCGCGGCGCAGAGGCGGGAAACGTACGCGCAATGGCGCACCTCGGCGTCTGCTATGAGGCCGGGCGCGGCGTGGAGGAGGATATGGAAAAGGCCGTCGCCCTCTACCGCGAGGCCGCGGAGAAGGGCGGCGCGGAGGGGCAGTGCGATCTCGGCGCGCTCTACCGCGAAGGCGTGGGCGTGGAGCAGAACGACGAAACGGCCGTAGCGCTCTTCGAAAAGGCGGCGGCGCAGGGGCTGCCGCGCGCGCAGTTCCTGCTTGGGCTGCACTGTGAGGTCGGCCGCGGGATCGAAAAGGACCGCGAAAGGGCCGCCTCGCTCTATCGTGCGGCATCCGCGCAGGGCTATGTGCCCGCCACGCGGGCGCTCGGCGTTTGCTATGAATGCGGCATCGGCGTGGAAAAAAACATGCAACGCGCCTTTGAGTTGTTCTCCCGGGCAGCGGAAGGCAAAGATACGCTCGCGACCTATTATCTTGCCAACTTTTACTTCGTCGAATATGAGCCGGTTGAGGATGTACATCGTGCCGCCGAATTGTATCGTATCGCTGCGGAGGACGGTCACGGCGGCGCCCAATGCCAGTATGCCTACTGTCTTAGAAAAGGTGTCGGCGTTGAGCAGGACGCTGCGGCCGCAGCGTCCTGGTATGAAAAAGCTGCCGAGCAGGGCGAGGGCAACGCTCTGTATAATCTCGGGCGGATGCTGGAAGATGGCGAGGGCGTTCCGCGCGATCCATCCCGCGCCGCAAAGCTTTACCGCCTTGGGGCAGAGGCCGGAGACAAGTTTGCCATGCATGAACTGGGCAGAGTCTATCGGGACGGCATCGGCATCAAGCGAGACAAAAAGCAGGCTTCTTTCTGGTTTGAGAAGGCCGCTGAGGCAGGATATCCGGATCCCGGCGCGATCACCAGGCAGCGGCAGCACGCCAATGCCGTGGGGCACTGGATGCTGCGCGTGTGCGCCGACGCCGCCCTTGCCGGCTGCTTCCTCGCGGGGGTGACCGGGCTTTCGTATCCGCGCAGCCGCGAGGATCTCATCGGCGCGGTCTACCTCGGCACGGTTGCGCTGATCTTCCACGCGCTGGCGCTCTATATGCGGCCGAAGGAACGAAAACGCGCGCCGCGCGCCGTCCACATCGTGCTCGGCGCGGTGCTTGTGATCCTGCTTCTTGCCATTCTCAGCGTGTTCTGGGGCGGCGGGGTCGTCGATCCGGAGGACATCTGGATCATCGGCTGGATCGCCGCGATCGCCGCGCTGGCCCTCTACCGCGCGTTTCGAAAACGATAAAAACGCAAAACAGCCACCCGGACGGGTGGCTGTTTTCTTTCTTTATTTTATTCTTTTTCCGCGAGCAGCTTTAGGATCTGCACGGCGTTCGACGCCGCGCCCTTGCGGATCTGGTCGCCGCAGCACCAGAGCGTCAGACCGTTTTCGTCGGTCAGATCCTCGCGGATGCGGCCGACCCAGACGAGATCCTGATCCGTGGTGTCAAGGGGCGTGGGGTAGCAGCGGCCCTCGTAATCCTCAATCAGACGCACGCCCGGGAAGGCGGCGACAGCGGCTCTGGCGTCCGCGACGGAGACCTTTTCCTTCGTATGCAGCGTCACGGCGATCGAGTGGGAGCGCATGACCGGCACGCGCACACAGGTGCAGTTGACCTTCAGCTCGGGGCTGTGCAGGATGCGGCGGCCCTCGTTCTGCATCTTCATCTCTTCCTTGGTATAGTCGTTGCCGTAGGGCGCGTCGATAAAGGGGATGACGTTCATCGCGATCTGCGCGGCAAAGGTCCTGACCTCGGGCTTCTCCCCGTTCGCCAGGGCTGCCATCTGGGAATTGAGCTCGGCGATGCCGGCCTGGCCCGCGCCGGAGACGGCCTGGTAGGTGCAGACGATCATCTTCTCGATCGGCGAAAGTCTCGCGATGCCGGCCACGGCCATCAGCGCGATGATCGTGCAGCAGTTGGGGTTTGCGATCAGGCCGCTGTTGTCAAAGGCGTCCGCGCCGTTGATCTCCGGCACGACAAGGGGGACGTCCGGCTCGAGACGGAAGGCGCCGAGGACAAAGTCGAGGCCCTCGAAGCTCTCGTCCGTCGCGGCCTGGATGGCCACGTCCTGTCCCTTGAAGCGGATCAGGCTGCCCGCGCTGCGCGCGCTCGCCAGCGGGCGGAGCTCCGCAACGGGAATGTCGTATTCCTCCAGGATCTTGAGCATCTCCTGGCCAACGGCGCCGGTCGCGCCGAGTACGCCGATTTTCAGTTTTTTCATGAATGATTCTCCTTTCCTCATCCCGCGAAACCGTTATAAAGAACGCGGATCGCCGTTTCAAAGTCCTTGTTGTCCACGCCGACGGTGATCGCCAGCTCATCCGCGCCCTGTGCGATCGTGCGGATGTTCACGCCCGCGTCGCCTAGCGCCTTGAAAAGGCGGCCGGAGATACCGGGACGGGAGCTCATCTTGCGGCCGACGGCCGCGACGAGCGCGATGTCCTCCTGCACGCGGACGTCGTCGGGGCGGCAGGTCTTTCGGATGTCGGCCAGCACGTCATAGAGCGCGTCGCCCATCGCGTTCGTGCCCGACACCAGCGCAAAGCTGTCAAGTCCGAGCGTGATATGCTCGACCGGTGCGTGATAGCGATCCATGATCTCCAGCGCCTGGCAGAGCGTGTGGTTGGCGTTCATGTCGCGCTTGGTCACCGTGATGATTGTAAAGTCGCGCTTTCCGGCGATGCCGGTGATGAAGCGCTCGCCGTCGTCACGGTCGAGCGCGTCGCCGACGATCAGCGTGCCGGGATCGTCGGGGCGGTTGGTGTTGCGGATGTTGAGCGCGATGCCCTTTTCCTTGACCGGCTCGATCGATTCCTCGTGCATGACCGAGGCGCCCATGAAGGCCAGCTCGCGCAGCTCGGCATAGGTGACCTTTTCGATCGGGCGCGGATCGGGAACGATCCGGGGGTCGGCCATCAGGATTCCGGAGACGTCCGTCCAGTTTTCATACACGTCCGCTCCCGCCGCGGCCGCCGCCAGCGCGCCGGTGATGTCGCTGCCGCCGCGGCTCATGACCTTGATCTTGCCGGTGGGCAGGCGGCCGTAAAAGCCCGGGATCACGATCCGGCCGTGCTCCGAGAGCGCGGCGGCGATCGACCGGTCGGTCTTCTCGCGGTCAAGCTGGCCGTCAAAGCCGAAGAAGACGCACTCCGCCGCGTCGACGAAGGCATAGCCGAGGTATTCGGCCATCAGCCGCGCCGTGAAATATTCGCCGCGGGAGACCAGCTCGTCGACGCTCATGCTGCGGTCGAGCCGCGCGCGCAGCGCCTTCATCTCGCCCTCGACGTCATAGCGCAGGCCCAGCTCGCCGCGGATCTGGGCAAAGCGCTGCTCGATGGTCTGCAGGATCTCGTCGCAGGACACGCCGTAGGTCAGATGCGCGTGGCAGAGATACAAAAGGTCCGTCAGCTTGTGATCGTCCGCGCTGCGCTTGCCCGCGGCCGACACGACGACGATGCGCCGCGAGGGGTCCGCTTCTATTATACTTTTAACTTTTTTGAATTGTTCCGCACCGGCGACGGAGGAGCCGCCGAATTTCGCAGCCTTGAGCATCCTCTCATCCCTCCATCGCGGCAAAGAAGACCGCCGCGCCGCCGAGGCGCAGCTCCTTTGCCTTTGCGTGCATCTCGGTGACGGCCATCTCCTCCGTCACGCCGCGCACCACGTCGCCGTCAAGCTCTTTTTCCGCAAAGGGCAGGCTGTCGGCGCACCTCTCCGGCAGACGGACGTAATAGCGCTTTTTCACGACGCTGTTGTCCGCCGCGACGCGCACGCAGGAGCTCTTCATCATCTCGCGGCGGCCGTGGAGGATGTCGATGACGTCGCGCACGACGGCGGATGCCGTCGGGAAGCGGCCGGCGCCCTGGCCGATGAAGATGATATCGCCGGCGTTTTCGCCGCGGTATTTGGCCATGTTGAAGTTGTTGAGCACCGAGGCCTCGGGCGACGAGACCGGCAGCAGGCAGGGCTGGACGAAAGCATATATTGCGCCTCTCTCGCTCTCTCCCCCGCTGACGAGCAGACGCAGCACCAGATCCTTTGAGCGAAAATGGCGCACGTCGTCGGCCGTGACCGCTTCGATCCCTTCGAGCGAGAAGCCGTCGCACGGCAGTTTGTCATAGGCCACCGCGCAGCCGAGCATGATCTTTCTCAGCGCGTCGAGTCCGGAGACGTCCGCCGTCGGGTCGGACTCGGCATAGCCGAGATATTGGGCTTCTTTCAGAGCTTCGGCATAGTCCATGCTGCGGCGCTGCATCGCGTCGAGCATAAAGTTGGTCGTGCCGTTGAGGATGCCGCCGATGGAGAGGATCCTGTCGCTCTCCGCCGCGAGGGCGAGATTGTGCAGGAAGGGCACCGCGCCGCCGCAGGCCGCGCTGAAGAGGAAGCCCACGCCCCGCTCCGCCGCGAGTTTTGCCAGCTCCGGCCCATGTGCGGCGACGAGCGCCTTGTTCGAGGTCACGACATGCTTGCCCGCGCGCAGCGCGGCGCTGACATAGCTGTAAGCCGGCTCAAGGCCGCCCATGACCTCGGCCACCGCGTCCGTCTCCGGATCGGCGCAGATCTCCTCGATCGACGTGACCTTAAACGGCTTGTCCGCCTTGCCGGGCCGGACGAGCACATAGCGCAGCTCCAGCCCCGGCGCCGCTTCGAGCATCGAGCAGACGCCCACGCCGACTGTTCCGTATCCCAAAACCGATACTTTCATCTATCTGTTCCTTCTTTCTGTAAATCCGCGATAAAAAGACACTTGTATTTTGTACGCGAACAGTGTATCATGGTGCCATGTCAAAATGCAAGCTTTTCTTTTCTTTTCCACAAAAGGGTAGAATTCTTTGACGATCCGGCGTATGATATTGGGCATATGAAACAACGGGAGGGATGCGGCATGGTTTATATCAGCACGCGGGGCGGCGCCTCGGCCGGTGCGGCGGAGGCTGTCCTGCGCGGGATCGCGGCGGACGGAGGGCTGTTCGTCGACCCCATGCTCGCTCAGGAGCCCTTTGACTGGCAGCACTGTCTGACGCTCGACGCGCTCGGGATCCAGACCATGCTGCTCAAGCACTTGCTGCCGGACATCGACGGCATGGACGGGCTTTGCCGCCGCGCGTATGACGGAAAATTTGAAACGGACGAGCTCACGCCGCTCGTCAGGGTCGGAGAGGATTATGTGCTGGAGCTTTTCCGCGGCCCGACGTCCGCTTTCAAGGACGTGGCGCTTTCGATGCTGCCGCAGCTCGTCACCGCGGCGCGCACGCAGCGCGGCGAGAGAGGCGAGTGCGTCGTGCTGACGGCCACCTCCGGCGACACGGGCAAGGCCGCGCTCGAGGGCTTTCACGACGTTCCGGGCACGCGCATCTTCGTCTTTTATCCCCACGGCGGCGTCAGTGCGATCCAGCGCGCGCAGATGGTCACGCAGGAAGGGAAAAACGTCACGGTCTGCGCCGTGCGCGGCAACTTTGACGACTGCCAGACGGGCGTGAAAAAGGCTTTCGCCGCTCTCGCCGGCGACGAGGAGCTACTTTGCCGCGGCCTCTCGCTCTCGAGCGCCAACTCGATCAACATCGGCCGTCTCGCGCCGCAGCTGGGCTATTACTTCATCGCCTATGCCGCGCTCCTTCGCGAGGGGCGGATCGCTCTCGGCGACAAGGTGGACTATGTGGTGCCGACCGGGAACTTCGGCGATATCCTGGCGGGCTGGATGGCCAAGCGGCTGGGGCTGCCGGTCGGGCGGCTTGTCTGCGCGTCGAACGCTAACCGCGTCCTGACGGACTTTTTCGAGACCGGCGTCTATGACCGGCGGCGCGACTTTTACCGCACCGACTCGCCGTCGATGGATATTCTCGTCTCGTCAAATCTTGAGCGGCTTCTCTTCTATGTCTCGGACGGAGACTGCGCTCTGGTCCGCTCCTGCATGGAGCAGCTTGCGCGGGAGGGCTTTTACCGCTTCCCGGAGGAGCTGATGGAAAAGCTGCGCGCGGAATTTTCCGCCTATTGCTGCACCGACGCCGAGGGCGCGGAGACGATCGGCGCGCTCTGGCGCGAGGAGGGCTATCTCTGCGACCCGCACACGGCCGTCGCCGTGCGTGCCGCGCAGGACTATCGCCGGGAGCGGCCGGGCGACGTGCCGCTCGTCATTCTCTCCACCGCCTCGCCCTATAAATTCCCCGGTGCCGTGCTCGGCGCGATCGGTGGCCGTGCGGAGGGCGACGAGTATGCGCAGATGGACGCGCTCGCTTCCCTTACCGGCGTACCGGTCCCGCGCAGACTTGCCGCGCTGCGGGAGAAGGACGTGCTGCACCGCGACGTGATCGGGATCGATGAGATGATCCCGTATATCAAGACAAAACTATCGGAGGCATTATCATGATCGTACGTGTACCTGCCAGCTCCGCCAATCTCGGCCCGGGCTTTGACAGCTTCGGCATCGCCTGGCAGCTTTATAATGAAATCAGTTTTCAGCTTGCCGAGGAGACGGAGATCCTCGGCTGTGGCGAGGCCTATCGGAACGAGGACAATCTGGCGCTGCGCGCCTACCGGCGCGTGCTGGAGCGCTGCGGCGTCCGAGAGGAGGGCGGCGTCTCGATCCGCTTCGGCAAAACCTCCATCCCCGTTTCGCGCGGGCTCGGCTCCTCCGCGGCGCTGATCACTGCGGGCGTGATGGCGGCAAACGAGCTGTATGAGCTCGGTCTCTCGCGCGAGAGGCTGTTCCTGCTCGCCACCGAGGTGGAGGGGCATCCCGACAACGTCGCGCCCGCGCTCTACGGCGGGCTGAGCGTGTCGGCCATGGCCGGCGGGCATGCGGTGACGCGCCGCTTCCCCGTCAGCGACAAGCTGTTCTTCACGGCGCTGATCCCGCCGTTTGAGCTGTCGACTGCGCTGGCACGCAGTGTCCTGCCCGAGAGCGTCTCCCGCGAGGACGCGATCTTCAACGTGTCGCGCGGCGCGCTGGTGCTGCGGGCGCTGGGCGACGGCGACGCGGAGCTGCTCGCCTTTGCGATGGACGACCGCATCCACCAATCTTATCGTGCGACGCTGATCGACGGCTTCTCCGCCGCGCGCATCGAGGCGCAGGAATGCGGCGCGGCCGCGATCTGCATCTCCGGCGCGGGGCCGACGCTGCTTTGCGTATCCGACAGGCCGGACTTTCCTTCCAGGATGGAAACGTCGCTTTCGCTGACGCTGCCCGGCTGGGAGATGAAGGCGCTGACGCCCGATCTCGACGGCGCCAAGATCGCCGCGCTGTAAAAGCAAAGAAGACAAACCCGGCGTGACCGCTCTGGTCACGCCGGGTTTTTGTTATCTTGTTTTCTCTCGGATGATATGGCTCAGGCCCGGGCGGTCTCGGCGCTGTTCTCTTTGCGGGCCGCGATGTCGACCGCGCCGCAGGCGACGGCCAGAGCGGCCATCAGCGGGGTGTAGCCGTCGACGAGGAGCATGCGGGAGCCGAGGTTCTGGGTCAGGGCGAAGATCACGACGGCGAGGATGCCGGCGAGGATCTCGACCGTCAGACCCAGCGTGAAGCGGCGGAGGTAGCTCTGCTCTTCTTCGCTGAGCTCGTCGCTCTCACGGCTCTGCAGCTCGGAGACGCGCGCGAACTTGCTCTTCATGCCCAGCAGCGGGAGCAGGATATACAGGCTCAGGAGCGCGCAGATCAGGTTGATCAGCGCCCAGCCGTGGAGGGAGCCGGCGCTCACGACAGGAGCGGCCATCGGCAGCTCGCCGTCAAGGATCTCAACGGTGTCGGCGGCGGGACGCGCGGCAGCGAGCGTAACGATCTCGGCGCCTTCGTTCCCGGTGCTGCGGGCGGTGTTTTCCGCGGCGATCTCGGTCACGACGGCGGGGGCGTTGTCGTTCCGGACGGCGGCAGGAGCGGTCGCGACGGTCTTGGCGGCCGGGGCGGTCTCGACGGCGGTGATTTCGGCGGCTTCGGTTTCGGTGATCTCGGTCTCGGTGATCTCGGTCTCGACGATTTCGCTCTCGACGGTCTCGGTCTCGATGGTCTCGATTTCGGCGATCTCGTTCTCGGCGATCTCGTTCTCGGCGATCTCGGTCTCGGCGATCTCGGTCTCGGCGATCTCGGTCTCGGCGATCTCGGTCTCGATGGTCTCGGTCTCGATGGTCTCGGTGGTCTTGGTCTCGAAGATTCCGGCAACGGCTTCCTTGAGCTCCTTCACTTTGGTTCTGAGCACGCCGTTGATGTTCCAGCCGTCGTTGTTGGCGGACTGGTATTTGACCTGGCACCAGAGGACCGCGTAATTCTCGGTCGTGAGGGCGTCGGCCTCGATGCGCTTGCCGGTCTCGTCGCGCATGGTCGTCATGCCTCTGCTGACGAAGGAGGAGATCTTGGTGAGGACTTCCTCGTCGGTCGGGAGGTTGTCAAGCTTCCAGGTCACGTCGCCGGACTCGGAATCGCTCGTGTGGAGGCCGGTGGAGGCGAGGGTGCGGATGTCTTCGTCTGCCTGGCTGATGGAGGAACTCATGTAGGAGACCATCATGTACTTGCCCTGGTTGTTTTCCTTGAAGTTCAGCTCGGGGTTGTTATAGATGTCGCCGACGTTCTTGCCTTTGTTGCCGTGGGAGGGAGAGGCGAGCTCGTCGGGGGTGATCGTGTTGCCCTCGTCATCGAGCGCGACCATGATCGAGCCGCCGACGGACGGGGTGTAGCTGGACAGGTTCTCGCCGAGGAGCGTTCCTGCCTCGAAGCATTCGTTGGCGCTCATGGCGTTGGTCCAGAGGGAGAACTTGGCGAAGGGGGTGCCGCTGCCGGACTTCCAGCTGCCGCTCCAGGCAGAGGAGAGCACGGCGACGCCGTCGCCGTCGGCATCCAGGGTCTCGGCTGCGACTTCGCTGCCGGGAGTGACGATCTCGCCGCCTTCGGTCATCCAGCCCTTGAAGGCGTAGCTGACGTAAGCGAAGCGGTCTCTTTCGTTGCCGGTGAAGGTCTGGTAGCTGTGGGCGTCGAGGTCGTGGATCGTGACGTCCTCGCTGCTGTCGACCTGGGTCTCGTTGCCCTCGACGACGGTGGGCATATCGCCGTAAAGGCTGCCCTTGGACTTGGTCTCGACGACATCGTAAACGATCGTCAGTGTGTTCTCGTTCTGCGCGATCTCTTCGACGATCTCTTCGGCTGTCTCTTCGGCTGTCTCTTCGGCGACCTCTTCGACGACCTCTTCGTTGATGTCTTCGACGATTTCTTCTACGATCTCTTCTTCATTCTCTGCATCGGCATAGATGCGGCCGGCGGGGAGAGCGATGGAAAGGAACATGGCCAGGACCAGGATCATGGTCAGTGTACGTCTCATTTTCTTCATTGGTAGTTTCCACCTTTCAATCTTATTTGTCAGTCTGTCGCCTTCGTGGGCGGCTTCATTTCCCTTTTGCACGTTCATCATACCAGCCGCACCGTCAACAGAAGCATCAACAATCAATAAAATAATGCGTCTTTTTCATATTTTTATTGATTTATTGATTCCTTTTTTCGTGCCGCACAAAAAAAGCACCCGGATCCGCAGATCCGGGTGTTGCTTCTTGTTCCTTTTTCAGGCTTATTCTTTTGTCTCTTCGGTCGTGTCGGCTGCGCTTTGCTCGGGCGAGGTCTCTCCCCCGGCCGCGGGAGCTTCCGCTGACGGCGTCTCGTCCTTCTTCTCTTCGGCATAGCCGTCGATCATCGAGATCTTGCGCGCGGGGCGCTCGATCGTTTTGTCGGCGGCGGCCTTCTTCGCGTCCTTGGCGCTCACGGGCATGAAGGCGTGGTGCTCGAAGTAATAGTTGAACTCGTCGACATCCATCGACTCGTGCACAAGCAGGTATTCCGCGATCGCGATGAGCTCGTCGCGGTGCGCCGAGAGGATCTCCTCGCACTTGGCGGCTGCCTCGTCGAAGATGCGCTTGACCTCCTCGTCGATCAGCGCGGCGGTCTCCTCGGAATAGCTCTTGGTCGTGCCGAAGTCGCGGCCGATGAAGATGCTGCGCTCCGAGCTGTCATAGGTGATCGGGCCGAGCTTCTCGCTCATGCCGTAGACCGTGACCATGTTGCGCGCGATGTTCGTCGCCTGCTGGATATCGTTCGAGGCGCCGGTGGAGATGTCATCGAGGAAGAGCTTTTCGGCCATGCGGCCGCCGAGCGCCATGACGATGTTTTCAAACATCTCGGATCTGGACTTGAAGTTCTCCAGATCCTCATCCGGGCGGAAGAGCGTAAAGCCGCCCGCGCCGCCGCGCGGAATGATCGTGATATAGTGCACGGGGTCGACGTGCGTCAGATAATGTCCCGCCACGGCGTGGCCGGCCTCGTGATAGGCCGTCAGCCGCTGGGCGCGGGAGGACATCTTGCGGCTCTTCTTCTCCGGGCCCATCTGGACCTTCAGGATCGCCTCGTCCACATCCTCCATCGTGATGAAGCGGTGGTGCCGGCGCACGGCCAGGAGCGCCGCCTCGTTCATCAGGTTTTCAAGATCCGCGCCGGCGAAGCCGGGCGTGCCCTTGGCGATGGAGTTGAGGTCCACGTCCTCGGCAAGCTGCTTGCCGCGCGCGTGGATCTTCAAAATGGCCTCGCGGCCGCGGATATCCGGCAGGCCGACATAGACCTGGCGGTCAAAGCGGCCGGGACGCAGCAGCGCCTGGTCGAGGATGTCCGCGCGGTTGGTCGCCGCCATGACGATGACGCCCTCGTTGTTGGAAAAGCCGTCGAGCTCGACAAGCAGCTGGTTGAGCGTCTGCTCGCGCTCGTCGTTGCCGCCGCCGAGGCCGCTGCCTCTCTGACGGCCGACGGCGTCGATCTCGTCGATGAAGATGATCGCCGGGGCGACCTTCTTGGCCTGGTCAAACAGATCGCGGACACGGCCCGCGCCAACGCCGACATACAGTTCGACGAAATCGGAGCCCGAGATCGACAGGAACTGGACGTTCGCCTCGCCCGCGACGGCCTTGGCCAGCAGGGTCTTGCCCGTGCCCGGAGGGCCGACGAGCAGCACGCCCTTGGGGATGCGCGCGCCCATCGCGGTATAGGCTTTGGGGTCCTTCAGGAAATCGACGATCTCCGAAAGCTCCTCCTTTTCCTCGTCGCAGCCCGCGACGTCGGCAAAGGTCTTTTTGTCCTTTTCATCGCTGCCGAGGCGCGTGCGCGCCTTGCTGAACTTGGTAAAGCCGCCGGCGCCGCCGCCCGCCTGCTTCATCATCGACGACCAGAACCACATCGCCAGCGCGATGAGAATGATATACGGCAGAAGGCCAACCCACCACGGGACGACGAAACCTTCTTTGTAATCATAGGTTTCGATGATCTTGTCTTCATGCTGCTGGGCGATCAGTTCGCGGAAGTCCTGATAAAAGACGGAAAAGCTGTACAGCTCGACCGTTTTCGTCTCGGTGATCTCCTCGCCCTCGCTGTCCTTTTCGTCGGTGCGCAGCTCGAGGACGATCTCGTCGCCGCGGGTGACGAAGGACTTGACCTTTTCGGCCTTGAAAAGGTCAACGAGGTCGGAATAGACCAGTTCCTCCTGCTTCTTCCCGCCGAGCATCGAAAAAATCGTCGCGGCGAGGATCACCAGGATCAGAACATAAAAGCCGATCTCTCTTTGTCTGTTGCGTTCAGGTTTCAAGCGTGGGTCACATCCTATCTAAGCACGTTGGCTTGTCTGTGCGGTGTTTTATGAATATATTTCGCTTTTGAGCACGCCGATATACGGCAGATTGCGGTAGCGCTGGTTATAGTCGAGGCCGTAGCCGACGACGAAGGCGTCGGGCACCTCGAAGCAGGAATAGTCCGCATAAATGTCCGCCTTGCGGCGCGAGGGCTTGTCCATCAGCGTTGCGATCGTGATGGAGGCCGGCTTGCGGACCATCAGATAGTTCTTCAGATAATTGAGCGTCACGCCCGAGTCGAGGATGTCCTCGACGAGGATGACGTGGCGCCCCTCGATCGGGGCGGAGAGGTCCTTGTCGATGCTGACCGCGCCGGTAGAGGTCGTCCCCTTATAGGACGAGACGGCCATAAAGTCCATCGAACACTTGACGTCCACACAGCGCATCAGGTCGGCCATGAAAATGAAGCAGCCCTTGAGCACGCCGATGAACACCGGATCCTTGTCCTGAAAATCGCGCGTGATCTGGGCGCCGATCTCGGCGACGCGCTTTTGGATCTCTTCTTCCGAAATCAGAATTTCCTGAATATCTTTCTCCATAAATCCCCCAAAAAAATTATAGTTTTTTGATCATGATCAGCAGTTCTCCGCCGTTTCCGTCCGGCAGACAGCGTTCGGCGACGCCGAAGGGCGGGACGAGCACGACGCCCGTCTCGTCGCGGAAGACCGGCGTCAGGCGTTTTTCCCGGCCTGTCATCCCCCGCTCGGCAAAGAGAGCTTTCAGCGTTTTGGTACAGCCGCGGTGCGCGAGGCGAAAGCGTTCGCCCGGCCGCGGCGAGGAGAAGGAGATCTTCCCGCCTATACTCTCATATTTCAGACGATAAGTCTTGAACGAGTTGTGAATTTCTGCCTCCCCCGCAAGCGCGCAGCGGATCTCAAGCCCCACCTCGGGAAGCTCGATCGTCTGTCCCGGGGCAAGCGGCGTTTCCGGGATCGCGGCGCCGTCGTCCGGGTCGATCACAAGCCGTCCCCGCTCGCAAAGCACGCGGTGTCCGGGCACGAAGAGCTCGTGCCGCTCGCTGCCTCTGCAGAGCGCGAGCACCGCCGAAATGTGCTTTTCCTCCGCGCCGGGGCCGAGCAGGGCGTGCACGACGCGGCTTGAAACGGCCTCGTGCAGTGCAAGGAGCGCCGCGGTCGGGATGCCCTCGCCGTCTAAGTGCTCCCGGATAAATTTCTCGGCCTGCGCGGCAAGGAAATCCTCGTCCCGCCGCAGGTGCGCGGCGGTGCGCGCCGCGGCGGCGGAAAAGGCGGGGTTGAGCTCCCGCAGCACTGGCATGACCGCGCGGCGGATGCGGTTGCGGCGGATCGACTCGTCCGCATTCGAGCTGTCCTCGACGTGGGGCGTGCCGCGCTCTTCCAAAAGCTCCTCGATCTCCGCGCGCGTGAGCCCCAGCAGCGGCCGGATGATCTTCCCGCGCCGCGGCGGGATGCCGCAGAGCCCCGCGGCGGACGTGCCGCGCGCAAGGTTTAAGAGCATCGTCTCGGCGTTGTCGTCGGCGTTGTGGGCGGTGGCGATAAGGTCATAGCCCTCCTGCCCGGCGACACGCTCGAGAAAAGCATAGCGCAGCTCGCGCGCCGCCTCCTCGAGCCCCAGACTGTTTTCGGCGGCATAGCGCGGCACGTCGGCATGCTCCGTGAAGCACGGGATGCCGTGCGCGGCGCAGTAGTCGGAAACGAAGGCGCAGTCGCGCAGGCTCTCCCCGCCGCGGATGCCGTGCTCGAAGTGCGCGGCGGCGACGGTATAGACGCCGAGATCGCACAGCAGCGAGAGCAGGCACATCGAATCCGCCCCGCCGGACACGGCGCACAGCACGCGCGCCCCTTCTTCCGGCAGCAGGAGCTTTGCCTTCAGCTCATCCCTCATCGTCGCGGTATTTCTCCACGCTGTAGAAGGTGGTGTACTCCGGCACCCAGGTCAGATTCACCGTGCCGGTCTGGCCCTTGCGGTTTTTCAGCACGATCGCCTCGGCCAGGTTCGGGTTTTCGCATTCGCGGTTGTAATAGCCGTCGCGGTAAAGGCCGATGACGACGTCGGCGTCCTGTTCAATGGCGCCGGATTCGCGCAGGTCGGAGAGCATCGGGCGCTTGTCCTGGCGCGATTCGTTGGCGCGGGACAGCTGCGAGAGGCAGATGACCGGGACATTCAGCTGCTTGGCCATGATCTTGAGCATGCGGCTGATGTCGCTGACGGCCTGGGTGCGGCTCTCGTTCGACCAGCTGTGGCCGCTGCCGGCCGACTGCATCAGCTGGAGATAGTCGATGACGACAAGGTCGAGATCCTTGACCATGCGGCACTGGGCGTTCATGTCCGAGACCGTTAGGGTGGGGTTGTCGTCGATGAGGATCGGCGATTCGCTCAGCGTGTTGGCCGCGGCCGCGACGTCGCGCCACTGCTGCTCGGTCAGCTGGCCGGTCAGCAGGTTCTGCGACGGGACGAGCGAGGCGCGGGAGAGAAGGCGGCTGACCAGCTGCTCGCGCGACATTTCCAGCGAGAAGACCGCGACCTTTTTATGCTGGGTCATGGCGACGTTCAGCGCCATGTTCAGCGCGATGCTCGTCTTGCCCATGCCGGGGCGCGCCGCAATCAGAATCAGTTCGGACTTGTTAAGGCCCAGGATCATGTTGTCGAGATCCGGCAGCCCCGTGGACAGGCCCGGGATCCTGCTGCCGGAGGAGGCCGCCTCGCTCATCGCGTCGAAGACGTTTTGCATGACGTAGCGGATCTCCTTGAGCCCGCTCGTGCCGCGTCCTTCGCGCAGGGCGTACATCTTGGCCTCCGCCGCCTCGAGGACGCTGTCGGCCTCGCCGCTGCCCTCGTAAACCATGGTGTTGATCTCGTCCGCCGTGGTGCCGATCGAGCGCAGCAGCGCGCGGTCGCGGACGATGGCGGCGTATTCCATCGCGTTGGCCGAGGTCGGCGTGACGCGGATGATCTCGGCAAGGTAGCCGGGCGTGTTGTCGTCGCCGACGCCGCGGACCTTCATCTGGTCGAGCACCGTGACCGGGTCGACCGTCTGGCCGTAGGAGAACATGGCGACGATCGTTTCAAAAATGTCGCGGTTGGCGCGGACGTAAAACTCGTCCGGCCGCAGCTTTTTGATGACCTCCGCGATGCAGCGCGGGTCGATCAGCATCGAGCCGATCACAGCCTGCTCCGCCTGGGAGGAATAGGGGATCTTCTTCCCCAGCAGTTCGTCCATACCGTTTTCCCTTTTTTATTCCTCGACGACCAGCAGATTGATCGTTCCGCTTACCTCATAGCCGAGCTTGGCCTTGACCGTGTAGGCACCGAAGGTCTTGATCGCCTCGCCCTGGACGATCTTGTTCTTTTCGATGTCGATGTCAAACTGCTCCTTCAGCGCCTTGCTGATCTCGGCGGAGGTAACGGCGCCGAAGAGCTTTCCGGCCCCGCCCGCCTTGGCGCGGACGATGACCTGCACGCCCTCGAGCTTCTTCGCGTTTTCCACGGCCTGCGCCTTCTCCAGTTCCATCTGGCGGGCTCTGGCCTTCTCTTTGAGCTTCAGGGCGTTGATGTTGTCCGCGGTCGCCTCGCTCGCGAGCTTGCGCGGCAGGAGATAGTTGCGCGCGTAGCCGTCGGAGACTTCCTTGAGCTCGCCCTTTTTGCCCTGTCCCTTGACGTCGGTGTTGAAGATCACTTTCATGGTTCTTCCCCTTTCCGTTTGATGCTTTATTGATCGAGATATTCGTCGATGGCCGCGCGCACACGCGCGACGACGGTCTCGAGATCGGTTTCTTCAAATTGCGCCGCGGCCGCGCTGCGGTTGCCGCCGCCGCCCAGCTTTTCCATCAGGATCTGCACGTTGATCTCGCCGATCGAACGGGCGGAGGCATAGATGTTGCCCTTGCCGTCGGGCGCGATGACGATCGACGCCTCGACGCCGGAGATGTTCAGCAGCTCGTCCGCGGCCTGGGCGGCCACGACGCGGTTCTGCGTCTCCTCGGGCGCGGCGATGGCGATGTTTCGGTAAAGCTCGGCGTTCTGCATGATGCGGTAGCGCGCGACCGTATCCTCCATGTCGTTCTGCAGCAGGCGTTTGACATAGGTCGTGTCGGCGCCGCAGCGGCGCAGATAGGCCGCCGCGTCAAAGGTGCGCTCGCCGGTGCGGATCGTAAAGCTCTTGGTGTCGAGCACGATGCCGGAGAGCAGCGCCTCGGCCTCGCACTTGATGATGTCGCTCGGTTCGGCGACCTCCTGCAGCACCTCGGTGATCAGCTCGCAGGCCGAGGAGGCGTACGGCTCGATAAACGCGAGGGCGGCGTTCTGGATATAGGTCGCGGCGACGCGGTGGTGGTCGACGACGGCGACGCGGTTGCAGGCCGCGAGCAGGTCGGGGTCCTCCACCCGCTCGGGGCGGTTGACGTCGACGACGACCAGAAGCGTCCGCCCGTCGGCGCGCAGCATCGCCTCGGTCTTGCTCATGAAGATATCTTTGTATTCCGGCTGCTGGCGCAGCATGGCGATCAGACTTTGCGCCGCGTTCTTTTCGAGATCCGTGACGATGTTCACGCGGACGCCGAATTTGCGTGCCAGACAGCACACGCCGACGGCGGAGCCGATCGCATCGAGATCCGCGAAGCGGTGGCCCATGACGATCACGCGCGACGAGTCGCGCACGAGCTCGGCCAGCGTGGTGGCCATGACGCGGGATTTGACCTTGGTCCGCCGCTCGACCTCGCCGCCGCGGCCGCCGTAGAAGTCGAAGTTCAGGCGGTTTTTGATGACGGCCTGGTCGCCGCCGCGCGAGAGAGCCAGCTCAGCCGCCACCTGGGCGAACTGCATCGCCTCCTGCAGCGTCTGGCCGTCCACGCCGAGACCCAGGGAGAGCGTGGCGTTGACGCCCGCGGGACTGACGACCTGGTGTACCTCCTCGATGATGGAGAATTTTCCTTCCTTGAGCGCGTCGAGATAGCGCCGCTCGAGCACGAAGATATAGCGGTCGCGGTCATAGCGCCGCAGGATCGCCTTGCGCTCGTCCGCCCACTGGGTCAGCTTGTCGTCGACCGCGTCGCGCAGGTCGTTCTTGATGCGCTCGGGCTGGTTCTTCGTCAGCTCGTCGAGATTGTCGATCACGATCACGCCGGCGACCGGGCGGCTGTTTTCAAATTCGACGCGGATGCTGTCATACTCGGTGACGTCGACCCAATAGGTGATGCCCATGAAGGCGCTCTGCTCGTCGGAGTGCTCCGAACGGATGATGTTGCCGTGGAGCTGGTACTTCTTTCCGTTGACCTCCAGCAGACCGGGATACTGGGTCTTGCCCTCGAGCAGCCATTTTCCCGTAAAGCCCGGCACGGTGTCGGCAATGCTCGCGTCGAGGCGCGTGCCCGTTTTGCCGCACATGTCGAAGAACATCTCGTTGCCCCAGACGATGCGCGAGTCGGCCAGATGGAAGACCGCGATCGGCAGCGGGAAATTCATCAGCGTGTTGTTCTTGGCGTTTTCCGTGTCATAGGTCACCGATTCGATATACGCGGCCAGCTGCTTTTCGCGGCGGCGGCGCATGATGACGGTATAGATGATCAGCAGCAGGATGGCTCCGCCTTCGGCCATCGCGAGGGTAAACATATCCAGATCATAGACCTTGAAGAAAAGAGTCGCCGCCGCGAAAAGCACGAGAAAGACCAGATACAGTCTCGAGCCCGGCTCGGCAAGGCGCTTGAGGGTGTTGTTCATGGTGATCCGTCCTTTGCTTTCTCTTCCGTTTGGGAAAAAAGCTGCCGTGAGCTGTTATTGATATAGTAAGCGATAGTATATTATAGCAAAAGCGCCTTTACTTTACAAGGGAGCAATGCCGCGGCGCGGGCAAAATATTTTCCCCCGCCGCGGCTCATACTAGCTTCACACAAGAAAGAAAAAGAGGTGCAATTATGAAGGCGGTCATTCTCGCCGGCGGCGAGGGAACGCGGCTTAAGGCCGTCACGGGCGACACGCCAAAGCCCCTGGTGCCGCTGCTCGGGCGGAGCATGATGGAGCATATCCTGCGGCTGCTGCGGCGCTGCGGCTTTACGGAGGTGTGCGCGGCGCTGCGCTATCACGCGGCGGATTTTGAAAAGGCCTTTTCCGACGGCTCACAGTTGGGGCTGCGGCTTTGCTATCGGGTAGAGGACGAGCCGCTCGGCACGGCGGGCGCCGTGAAAAACTGCGAGGATTTTTACGGGGACGAGGACTTTTTACTCATCTCCGGCGACGCGGCCTGCGATTATGATCTCGCGGCGCTCGCCGCCGAGCACCGTGCGCGCGGCGCGGCCGTGACCGTGGCGCTCACGCGCGAGAGCGTGCCGCTGCGCTTCGGGCTGGCCGTGACGGACGCAGCGGGAGACATCCGCGGCTTTGTCGAAAAGCCGGACTGGGGGCGGGTCGTGAGCGACCTTGTCAACACCGGGATCTATGTACTCTCGCCCCGCGCGATGGCGCGCGTGCCGCGCGGCGTGCCCTTTGACTTTGCGCGGGATCTCTTTCCCCTGCTGCTGCGAGAGGGCGAAAAGCTCGCGGGCGTCGTGTGTGAGGGCTACTGGTGCGATGTCGGCACGCCGGCGAGCTATTACCGCTGCTGCGCCGACGCGCTGGAGGGGCGGCTGAGGCTTGAGCTGCCCGAGGCGTTTTCCCCTCCCCGCGAGGCAGCGGAGGAGCGGCGGGAGCGGGCCGCGGCCATCCGGGATTTTCCCTGCCGCGACCGCGCCGCGACAATGACGGCGCTCTCCGGGCTGATGCTGGAGATGGGCGCCGACTATTCCGACGGCATCCGTTTTCCGCTTGCGGCGGGAGGGGTGCATATCTTTCCGCGTGCCGCGCGGAGCGCCGTCGCCGTCGCCGTGGACGCGCCGGACGCGGAGTTCGCAGCCTCGCTTGCTTTGGACGCCGGGGAGATCATCAAAGCGCTGGATCTTTGATTTACAAGCGTCCCTCTTTGCGGTATAATGGCCGCAAAGAGGGATTTTTATTTGCGCTTTACAAAACAAGGAGGGAAACAGCATGGATGTGGAAAAAACCATACGCAATCTGAAACTGCGCGGGTACAGCGTCCGGCACTTCGCGACAGGCGAAGAGGCAGCGGCCTATCTCGACGCGCAGATCGACGGCACCACGGTCGGCATCGGCGGGTGCATGACGGCGAAGGAGCTGGGGCTGTATGACAAGCTCGCGGCGCACAACGAGGTGTTCTGGCACTGGATCGTGCCGGGGCAGGAGACGATCGAAAAGGCCAACGCCGCCGCGGTGTATATCTCCAGCGCCAACGCGATGACCGAGGGCGGCGAGATCTTGAACATCGACGGCAACGGCAATCGTTTGGCCGGACAGGTGTACGGCCGGAAGCGGCTCTTTATCGTCGCGGGCACGAACAAGATCTGCCCCGACTTTGAAAGCGCGCTTTCGCGAGCACGCAATGTGGCGGCCACGCGCAACGCGCTGCGCTTCGAGGCGAAAAAAACGCCCTGCAAGCTCGACGGCAAATGCCACGACTGCCGCAGCGCGGACAGGATCTGCAACGCGCTGCTCGTGCTGTGGGCGCCGATGGGCGGCATGACGAGCGAAATCATTTTGATCGACGAGGAGCTGGGGTTCTGATATGAGTATCGTCAGAAGAAACGGAGAGGAAAAGGTCCTCCACAAGAAGATGTTCGGCGGCGATGGCGAGGCTGAGATGCATGTGATCCTCGACGGTGAGGCGGAAATGTACGGGAAGGGGCGCGTGTTCAACCGCGTCGTGCTCGCTCCCGGGGCCGAGGTCGCCTGGCACGTCCATCACGGCGACGGCGAATGCTATTATGTTCTCAAAGGCGAGGGCACATACAGCGACAACGGCACCGTCATCACGATGCACCCCGGCGACATGAGCTTTGTCGGCGACGGCGAGGGGCATTCGATGAAGAACAACGGCAGCGAGGATCTGGAAATGATCGCGCTGATCTTGTACGTATAAAAAACGCAAGGATCGCGGAGGGCGGATTCTGTCCGCCCCTGCGATTTTTTAAGGAGGTTCTCCCCTGTGAAGGCTGAAAGAGGCTATCCGAAATGCATCATCACCGCCAAGGGCACGCGCTGGGTCGAGGGCGGACACCCCTGGATCTACGCCGAGGAGGTGCTGCGCGAAGAGGGCGCATGCGAAAACGGCGCGCTGTGCGACGCGGTGAGCGAAAAGGGAAAATATCTCGGCACCGGCTTTCTCAGCCGCGAGAGCAAGATCCGGCTGCGCCTCCTTTCGCGCAACGCCAACGACCGCTTTGACGAGGCCTTCTGGCGGCGGCGCATCCGCTATGCCTGGGATTACCGCAAGAGCGTGATGGTGCCGGAGGATCTGGGCTGCTGCCGTGTGATCTTCGGGGAGGCCGACGGCTTTCCCGGGCTGACGGTCGACCGCTTTTCCAATCTTCTTGTCGTGCAGACGCTGTCAGTCGGGATGGAGCGGATCAAGGACCTGCTCTTCCCGCTGCTCCTCGGTGAGCTGCGCGCGGACGGGCAGGAGATCGGCGGCATCTTCGAGCGCAACGACGTCGCGATCCGTTCGCTCGAGGGCATGGAGCAGTACAAGGGCTGGTGGGGCGGCGAGCACCCCGAGAGCCCCGTCACGGAGATCTGTGAAAACGGCGTCTATTATGCCGTTGACGTGGAAAACGGGCAGAAAACGGGCTTTTTCCTTGACCAGAAGTACAACCGTCTGGCGGTGGCGCGGCTGGCGAAGGGCAAGCGCGTGCTCGACTGCTTTACCCACACCGGCTCCTTCGCGCTCAACGCCGCGATGGGCGGCGCGGCGCATGTGACGGCGGTGGACGTGTCCGAGAGCGCGGTCGAGATGGCGCGGCGGAACGCGGCGCGCAACGGTCTGGAAGATAAGATGGACTTTCTCGCCGCGGACATTTTCGATCTGCTCCCCGCGCTTGAGGCGCAGGGAGGCAAGCCCTATGACTTCATCATCCTCGATCCGCCGGCCTTTACGAAATCGCGCAAAACCGTTTCGAGCGCGGAGAGAGGCTATAAGGAGATCAACTACCGCGCGATGAAGCTGCTGCCGCGGGGCGGCTATCTCGCCACGGCTTCGTGCAGCCACTTCATGCCGAGCGCGCTGTTTGAAAAGATGCTCAAAAGCGCGGCGGCGGACGCCGGCGTGGAGCTGCGGCAGATCGAGGCGCGGCAGCAGGCGCCGGATCATCCGATCCTGTGGAGCGTGCCGGAGACGGATTATCTGAAGTTTTATCTCTTCCAGGTGGTATGAAAAAGCCTTCCCCTTGAGGGGAAGGTGGCGCGGCGAAGCCGCGACGAATGAGGTGGATTCTTTTACAAATGGATTATCCACCTCATCAGTCAGCCTGACGGCTGACAGCTTCCCCTTGAGGGGAAGCCAATAAAGGAAAGAGCCGAGCTGAAAGCGATCTCAGCTCGGCTCTTCTTCTGTTTTACTTCGCCAGATAGGTTCTGACCAGCTCCTGCAGCAGCTCGTCACGGTCGATACGGGTGATCAGCGTGCGGGCGTTGTTGTAGTTGGTGATGTAGGTCGGATCCTCCGAAAGGATATAGCCCACGATCTGGTTGATCGGGTTGTAGCCCTTGACCATCAGGGAGTTATA
>ONSW01000070.1 GCA_900320595.1 uncultured Eubacteriales bacterium
TCGGCGGTGCGGTAGGTCTTGTTCAGGTGTTTGATTTCGATCATGCTGTTTCCTTCCGATACTTCCCATAAATCAGGCTTGCCGAGCGAGATTCCGCGAGAGGGATTTGCGAGAGATTTTTTGTCGCAGAGAAGGCAGAAAAGCGCAGGCATACTTAAGTGAGCGTCCAAATCTTTGATTTGGCTAACGCGAACTTATGCATACGAGCGAAGCGCGTCGCATTGTGTATTTCAAGCTTTTCTGACAAAGCTGCGGCGAAAAATATCCGCAAGGCGCCGAGTGGAATTGAGTGAGGCAAGCCAAAAGAAAAAAACCGGGGAGCCCACACGGCTCCCCGGTTTGAAATACGAAAAATCAAGCGGGTATGCTGTCGGTGAGCGGAGCAATTTTGGCGCGCATCATCATGCACATGCTGCACATGCACATCATACCCATCATCATGCTGTTGCTGATCGTACGGGTCATGGATGCGGTCTCCTTTCACCTTGATTGCTTTAAATTATAGAAGTGTCCGGGGGCAAAGTCAATTGGTGAAACTGGATGAAATGTCCACTTCCGCCGCGGCCGGGCTTGTTCTCTTTCGCAAAAAACGGCCTCTTTCCCCATGCGGGAAAGAGACCGTTTTCTGTTTCGCGCGAATTACTTCAGCGCGTCGAGATACTCGCAGATGCGGCCGACCGTGGTCAGCTTGGCCGCGTCATCGTCGGAGATCTTGACGCCGAATTCGTCCTCGAGCGCCATGATCAGCTCGACCACGTCGAGAGAGTCGGCACCGATGTCGTCGATGAGGTTGGTCTCGGCGGTGATGGTTTCGGGATCAAGCTCGAACTGCTTGGCCAGAACGTCTCTGATTTTTTCAAAATACATGGTGGATTCCTCCCATAATGATGATTGTTTAAGCAGGAATGTGAACTGTGGCAGGCACAAAAGACAGGGCTGAGGAGGAAGGCTTTGCGGGATTTCCGAGAGAAATCCGTGTCGGGCAAGGCGACGGCCGCAGGACATAATGGAAATATATGTTCAAGGCCGTCAACGAAGTCCGGCGCGGATTTGGCCGGAAAGACCGTGAAGGATTCCGACGAATACCTGTCCGATCAAGCCCATTCGCGGCTCTGGGGCTTGTTGCTGTCGTTCTGCTCGCCGCGGACATAGCTGACGACGACGCGGCGGTTGGGCTCGGCGCCGGTGGAGGCGGTGGTGACGCCCTCGTAGTTCTGCAGCGCGGTGTGGATCACGTGGCGCTCATAGGAGTTCATCGGCTCGAGAGCCATGCTGCGCTTGTACTTGATCGCCTTTTCGGCCATCTTCTCGGCCAGCTTGGTCAGCGACTCCTCGCGCTTGGCGCGGTAGTTCTCCGCATCGATGGAGATGTGCATGTGCTTGTCGCTGTCGTGGTTGACGACATAGTTCGTCAGATGCTGGATCGCGTCAAGCGTCTCGCCGCGGCGGCCGATGATCGCGCCCATACCGCTGCCGGAGAGGTTGACATTGATGCCGCCGTTGTCGCGGCGGGAGATCTCGATCTCGGCGTCGATGCCCATGCGCTCCATCAAGCCGGAGACAAAGGCGCGGACGGCGGCGAAATCGGCGCTCTCATCCGTGGGGGCGGGCTTCTTCTCGGCCTTCGGCGCGGGAGCGGGAGCGGCCTTTTTCTCTTCCTTTGCCTTCTTCGGCGCGGGGGCGGCTTCCTTCTTCTCAGCCTTCGGCGCTTCGGCGGGCTTTTCCTCGACGACCTCGTCGGGCGCCTCATAGCTCACGCGGATGACCGCGGGCCTGGCGCCGATGCCGAGGAAGCCGCTTTTGGGAAGCTCGATGAGCTCGGAGCCGAGGATCTCCTCCTCGCTCATGCCAAGCTCGGCGAGCGCGGCGGCAAGAGCTTCTTCTCTTGTCCGGCCGGATTTTTCCAGATATTTGATCATATTACTCTTTCTCCTGTTCGTTGCCGTCGGCAGCTTCGGCCGTCTCGGCGGCGGTGTCCGCCGTTTCGATCACGGTGGATTCGACCGCGGTGATCTCCTCGGCGACGGTCTCGTCGATGGAGACGTTGCCCTCGGATTCCTCGGCCGCGGCCAGCGTGGCCGCCTCGGCGTTCTCGGGATTGGTGAAGCGATCCGGCACATAGGCGCGGCCGCGCGCATAGCGGCGGTTGCCGACCTGGGAGGCGGGCTTCTCGGCGTCCTTGATGCCGAGCATCTCGCGTCTGGCGGCGCGCTCTTCCTTGGCGATGGCGGCGGTGCGCTCGGCGTTGCGCTGCTTCTCGTTCTGCTGGATCTTCTTTTTGCTGGTGTTGGCGTTCTTCTCGGTCTTTCCCTCGGCACGCAGACGCTCGGTCTCGATGCGGCGCTCCTCCAGCTCCTTCTCGCGGGCCTGGCGGGCGGCGTTGCGCTCGGCGTCCTCTTCGTCCAGCTTCTTCTTATAGATCTTGGTCAGCACATAGTCGCGGACCATGCCGAAGACACTGTTGCCGATCCAGTACACGCCCATGGCGGCGGGCATGATGAAGCAGAACCAAAGGCTCATCAGCGGCATCATCAGGTTCATGGTCTGCATCTGGCTCTGGGCGGCCTTGTCGGCGCCGGTCTGGGGGTTGGAGAGGTTCGCGACCTTCATGCCCAGCCAGGAAAGGCCGGCGGAGATCAGCGGGATCAGCGCAAGGCCGATGACGGCAAAGCTGATGGCGGCGGTGCCGGCAAAGATCAGCTTCATCGTATCCCAGGGCACGTTGCCCAGGTTGATGCCGAGGAAGCTGAAGTCAAGGTTGACCAGCTCCTTGGTGGAGAGACCGAGCCCCTGCAGATGCGAGATCGTCTCGTCCCAATGCTCATGCATGATGTTGGCGAGCTTGATCTCGAAATAGGCGTCCGTTCTCGCGGGAGCGGTGTACCAGCCCTGCTCGGTGAAGAAGGTCCGAACGGCGTCAAGTACGCCGTCCGCCGCAAACATCATGCGGGAGAAGGGCTGACGGATGACGGAATAAAGCGCGATCAGGAAGGGAAACGGGATCAGAGACCAGAGGCAGCCGGACATCGGGTTGACGCCCTCTTCGCGGTAAAGCTTCTGCATCTCCTCATTGAGTTTTTGCTGGTTGCCCTCGTGGCGGCGCTGCAGCTCCTGAATCTTGGGCTGCAGGCGGGTCTGGCGCATCATGCCCTTCTTGCTCTTGGCCTGGAAGGGCGTGAGGATCAGGTTGACGACGAGCGCGAAGAGCAGGATCGCCGCGCCGTAGTTCCCCGTCAGGTTATACAGCCAGACAAACAGCCACGCGAAGGGCCGGGTAATGATTGCCCCCATAGGATTGTCTCCTTTTTACATATTGTCTTTTGGGTCTTCACGGCACAGGGTCGTAGATGTCATAGTCCTTCCCGTGAAAAGGATGACAGCGGCAGATACGGCGAAAGGCCAGCCACCCTCCTTTGAGGGCGCCGTATTTTTCGATGGCCTCCACGGCGTACTGCGAGCAGGTGGGGATAAAGCGGCAGCAGGGCGGACGCGAGGGAGAGATGCGCTTTTGGTAAAAGCGGATCATGGCAAGCATCAGCTGTTTCATCTCTCCTCCTCCCGCATCAGACCGAGCGCGGCACAGGCGTCGAGATAGGCGCGGTCCAGTTCGCGGTATTCGCTCCTGACCGCGCGCGAACGCGCGACCACGACGATGTCCCACCCCGTCTTCAGGCGCGGCGCGTTGAGACGCGCAATCTCGCGCAGACGGCGGCGGACACGGTTGCGCACGACGGCGCCGCCGAGCTTGGCCGACACGGTGTAGCCCATCCGGTTCACGCCGCGGCCGTTGCGGCGGCAGTAGACGACGAGATACCGGTTGGCGCTGGATTTGCCCTTGGCATACAGACGCCGGAAATCACTGTTCTTTTTCAACGTGCATCTGACATTCATGGCAATCCTCTGGTGTTTTTCTCGATAACGCCCAAAAGGGCGGATCTCTCCGCCCTAAAAAACTTTATCTTTCAGACCTGCTGTTCAAGGGGAATCAGTAGCTGAGCTTTGCTCTGCCCTTCGCTCTTCTGCGGGCGAGGACCTTGCGGCCGTTGGCGGTCGCCATTCTCTTGCGGAAGCCGTGCTCTTTTTTCTCCTTTCAGGTATGATACTCAACATTCCTCTCCCCGAAGAGGGAGGAAAGTAGTTGACATGGGTAGAAAACCGTTTATGGATACTGATCGTGTAAACAACAATTCATGCGGCAAGAGCGGATTGCAAAAGAATTTGTGTTCCGGCAAAAGCGCTTTTTCGATGGCATACTTTGTGTATGTCAAGAAAAAGCGATGAAGGCGGGGCGCAAATTGTCCGCAAGACGCCGACGGCGTATGGATTGGCGTTTACACAAATAATCCACCCGGCGGCAGGTGCCGCCGAGTGGTCATTATACCTTATAAAATTACAATCTGTCAACAAAAATTTATGTCGACCGCCGCGTTCAGGCGCGCCGGATGTCCTCGCCGCGCAGATATTTGCCCATCGGCTTCCACAGCAGCGCGCCGATGACCAGGCAGAGAATCATATCGACGAGCATATAGCTGCCGTTGTACAGGAAGGAATAGAACCACGGCGTGGTCATCGTCATGCCGAAGAAGGTGTCGGGCATATATTCGCCCCAGACCCACACGCCGACGAGATAGTGGACCAGAAAGCGGGCCAGGCTGCCAACGACCGTGCCGGTGAAGAAGCCCTTTTCCTGCTTGTGGAAGAGTCCCGCAAGGCCAAGCACGCTGAAAGCCACGATATAGTCGCCCAGCATCGACTGCCAGCCCCAGGCATAGGCGCCGTCGAGCAGGAGCTGCAGCACGCTGTAAGCAAAGCTGGCAAGCATGCCGGGGCCAAAGCCCCAGCGGGCGCAGTAGACAAAGATTGGCAGCATGGCCACGGTGATCGAGCCGCCCTGCGGCAGCTCAAAGAGCTTGAGGTAGCTCAGCACCTGGGCGAGAGCCACCATGACCGCGCCCTCGGTCAGCGCGCGGAGCGTCAGATTGGATTTTTTCATGTTTGTTTTCCTCCTTGTTTTTTCTTGGGAGGCAGGAATGCAAAAAGGCAGATCCACAAAACGTGAACCTGCCGATCGTGCATCGTGCTTCCTACGCCGGCATTATCCGGATCAGGTTCGAGGGTTTCCGGGGTCGCATCCCCTTCTCTCAGCCGGGCATACCCAGCTCCCCTTTTTCGATTGTGATTATAGTCTTCCGTCGGGGGAAAGTCAAGAGCCGCATAACGCCGCTTTCTCTTGTATGGTCAAGAGGCGAGACCTGTCAGTGTCCGCTTTTTCGATCACGCTCAATTGCTGATAGCTGCTCAGCGCCCCTTTTCTCTTGCTTGTCCAAGATAAGTGAGCGTCCAAATCTGTGATTTGGGAACGCGAACTTATGCTTGAGCTGAAAGGGGCAGAAAAGAGAACGACACAAGGGAGGGGAAGATTGCGATTTCTTCCCCTCCCTTGACCCTCCCTAATTGAAACGCTTCAAGAGGGGGTTACCCCCTCTTGAAAATCTCCCCTCCGGTGTGCAGATTTGATAGGTTTCAGCTCTCGAACAGACTTCCTCGCAGGGGCGGCAAGAGCCGCCCCTGTTTTTCCTCATTTAATGCAGGTCTGTGATAAAATTTCAGACTTTTCTTTGCCTGTGCTACATTCTGGAGCCGTTTCAAGGGGGGCTGCGTTTAAATTTTTCCCTCCGTGGTGTGCGGAGGGAACCCAAAAGCTGCTTAAGAAGAAAAAAGTTTTGTCTTGCAGAAACGGCGGGGTGAATCAAAGGAGGGGAGAAGTCCCCTCCTTTGTCGTTTCAATTAGGGGGAGTTTTGAGGGGGGAAGAAATCGAAATCTTCCCCCCTCAAATGCCGTTCTCTTTGCCACTTTCTCTTGGGCATACAAGAGAAAGTGGGTAAGAGCAGCTACCAGTGATTGAGCGTGATCAAAAGTCGCTTTTAATAGAACGTCGCGACGGCCTGTTCGGGCGCCTCGCAGGGCTCGTGGGACAGATAGGTCAACACCGGGCCCTTTTTGCCGTAGGCGCGCGAGAACTTGAAATGGATCTCGGCGGTCAGCGTCATCCAGCTGTCGTCAACGATGTCGGAGACGTCGTCCTTCTGGCAGACGAGACCGGCGAACTGGATATCCTCGACGCAGCAGGTCATGACATGGCGCCCCACGACAAAGGTGTGCGGCGGCAGCTTTTTGCGCTGCAGCGCGCGGCAGCGGAAGCGTACGGTCTTGCCCTCGTACTTCTTCGGCTCCTCGGACATGTCGCGGTACCAGACGGCGAAATCGTCGTCGCCGATCTCCACGACGGGCGCTTCCAGATCAAAGGGCAGCGGGTCCTGGATGTCGTCATACTCCACCTTGCCGCCCGCGTACTCATAGGCGATGTCGCTCCGGCGGGAGGCGCCGCGGACGATCTTGTGGAAGGCCATTTTATCCATGTCGGGGCGGAAGCGGTTGAACACGACGAGCTCGCAGCTCTTGAGCTTGTCATAGACCAGCTGGCGCATGTTGGCGTTGTAGCTCAGGAAGGTCGTCGCGTCGGCGAACAGGAACTCCTGATAGACCATCCAGCCCTCCGGCATCGCGCTGTACAAAAGGTCGAGCAGCCACATGCCGTTGTATTCGATGACGACGCGCTCGGCGCCGGTCTGGATGAGCATGCGGGAGAGATTCTCCACGGTCATCTCCTCCGGGCTCGAGAGCGTGCGGATCATCACGCTGCGGTCGGCGAACTGGTCGGGCTCGTATTCCTCCTCGCCCTCCTCGCAGACGAGCAGCAGCGTGCGCTCGCCGTTGCAGAAGCGCTTGTCCTCCAGCGTTTCCTGGATAAATTTCGTCTTGCCCGCCTCCAGGAAGCCGGTGAACAGATAGACGGGTACTTCTCTTTGATTATTCAAGCCCAAACAGCTCCTTCAAGGCATCTTCGTTCATCTTCGAGCCGATCACGCAGAAGCGGCCTGTCACGGCAGCGCCGCCGCGGCGGACGTCGATCTCGCCGGGAACATAGTCGAAATAGATCCACTCGCCGTCCGTGGCGTCGACGATGCCCTTCGCGCGCAGGATCATGCCGTAGGTCTCGTTGTCGTCGAGCTTCGTGAGGATCGCGCGGATCTCCTCCTCGGAGAACTTGCGCGCCGTCTCATGGCCCCAGGACGTGAAGACCTCGTCGGCGTGGTGATGATGGTGATGCTCGTGGCCGTCCTCATCGTGGTCGTGGTGATGGTGGCACTCGCACTCCGGATCGTCGCACTCATCCTCATCGTGATCATGATGGTGGTGATGATGGTGCTCGTGCTCCTCGTCCTCGTCATGGTCGTGGTGATGGTGGCACTCGCACTCGGGATCGTCGCACTCGTCCTCGTCGTGATCATGGTGGTGATGATGGTGCTCGTGCTCCTCGTCCTCGTCGTGGTCGTGGTGATGGTGGCACGCGCACTCCGGATCGTCGCACTCGTCCTCGTCGTGATCATGATGGTGGTGATGATGGTGCTCGTGGCGGAGCTTTTCCATCTCCTCGTGGAGCGCGTCGTGCTCCATCGCCTCGCGGATCTGCGCGCCGGAGAGCTTGTCCCAGGGCGTGGTGATCAGCTTGGCGTTGGGGTTGAGCCCTTTGAGCAGCTCAGACGCCGCGACGACCTTTTCGTCCGAGGCGGTGTCGGTGCGGCTCATGACGATGAGGTCGGCGTTCGCGACCTGGTCGTTGAAGAACTCGCCGAAGTTGCGCATATACATCTTGGCCTTGCCGGCGTCCACAACGGTGGTGCGGGTGCCGATCACGGCGCCCTCCACGCGCTCGACGGCGCGCGCGACGTCGCTGAGCTTGCCGACGCCCGAGGGCTCGATCAGGATACGGTCGGGCGCAAAGTCGTCCATGACCTTCTTCAGCGCCTTGGTGAAGTCGCCGACGAGCGTGCAGCAGATGCAGCCGGAGTTCATCTCGGTGATCTCGACGCCCGCGTCCTTCAAAAAGCCGCCGTCGATGGCGATCTCGCCGAATTCGTTCTCGATCAGCACCAGCTTTTCGCCCGCATAGGCCTCCGCGATCAGCTTGCGGATCAGCGTGGTCTTGCCCGCGCCGAGGAAGCCGGAGAAGATATCGATAGTAGTCATATTCAAATGCCTCCTGTGCTTTTTATTTCCAAAAGGTAATTATATCATGCTTTTTTCTTTCAAACAAGTATAAAGCATGAACAAAGCAACGCTTTCAAAAGGAAACCCTCCCGCCGCCGGCGGGAGGGTAATTGTCGTTTGCTAAAGGTAAACGAGCATGGATGCGGCAAGAGCAGGTCGCGAGAGAATTTCTGTCCTGGTGAAGGCGTTTTTTTGCAGGCATACTTAAGTGAGCGTCCAAATCTATGATTTGGCAAACGCGAACTTATACACGTGAGCGAAGCGAGTCGCATTGTGTATGTCAAGAAAAAATGACAAAAGCAGGGCGGAAATTATCCGCGAGATGCCGAAGGCGTATCCGTGATCGTTTGCCTCAAATCAGCAGAGCTGGGCGCCGGCCGGGACGGAATCGTCCAGGATCATCAGGTGCAGCTCCTCCTTGCCGTCGACTTCCTTGACGGCGGAGAGCAGCATGCCGTTGGACTCCTGGCCCATCATCTTGCGCGGAGGCAGGTTGAGGATCGCGACGACCGTCTTGCCCACGAGCTGCTCCGGCTCATAGAACTTGTGGATGCCGGAGAGGATCTGGCGCGGCTTGCCGCTGCCGTCGTCGAGCGTGAACTTCAAGAGCTTTTCGCTCTTCTTCACGGCCTCGCAGGTAAGCACCTTGCAAACGCGCATGTCGCACCTGGCAAACTCGTCGATTGTGACGTCGGGCAGCACAGGCTTGGAGGCCGGCGCCTTGGAGGCGCGGCTGATCTCCTCGAGCTCGGCCATCGTCTTGTCCATGTCGAGGCGCGGGAAGAGCGTCTCGCCCTTGTGGACGCGGATCTCGCCGGTGAGCGCGCCGTAAACGGCGTCGTCCCAGCTGCGGCAGTTCTGCGCGCCGATCTGCTCGAAGGCCTTGTCGCAGCTCTCGGGCATGAAGGGCGTCAGGCAGATCAGGCTTACGCGCAGCGCCTCGACGAGGTTGTACATGACCTCAGCCAGACGCGGCTTGTTCGCCTCGTCCTTCGCCAGGATCCAGGGGGCCGTCTCGTCGATGTACTTGTTGGCGCGCTGGATGCAGCGGAACACCTCTTCGAGCGCCACATGCAGCTGATAGGCGTCCATCTGCCTGGCGTAACGCTCCGGCAGGGCGCGGATCACGCTCTTGAGCTCCTCATCCATTTCCTCAGCCTTGCGCTCGGCGCGGGCAGAACGCCGCCGAAGTATTTTTCGATCATCGCCGTCGTGCGGGAAACCAGGTTGCCCAGGTCGTTTGCGAGGTCGGTGTTGATCGTGGAGATCAGAAGCTCGTTGGAGAACGCGCCGTCAGAGCCGAAGGGGAAGGTGCGCAGCAGGAAGAAGCGCAGCGCGTCCACGCCGAACTTCTCCGCGAGGATGTAGGGGTCGATGACGTTGGTGGAGTTGTTGGCCTTGGACTTGGAGACCTTGCCGCCGTCAATGATCAGCCAGCCGTGGCCGTAGACCTTCTTCGGCAGGGGCAGGCCCGCGCTCAT
>ONSW01000071.1 GCA_900320595.1 uncultured Eubacteriales bacterium
GCCAGCAGATGGTCATAGCGCCGCCGCTCGTCGTTTGTCCAGGCGTTTGCCTGCGTGTCGCAGGGGATCGCGGCCTCCAGCGTGACCTCCGGGTATTTCTGCCGCAGCGCGAGCACCGCCTCGGCGAAATAAAAATCACAGCCGCGTGCCATCCCGCAGATAAAGTGCGTGCACCCGGCAAGATAAACGCCCTCGACGTGGCAGAAGAGCTCTTCTTTCAAGCGCACACACCGCGCGTCAAGTTCATCCGCGCCCCAGGGCAGCTTCTCCGGCCGGTGGCCGGTAAAACAGCAGGCGGAAAGAGAAGGATCCATACATGCCTCCGCAGAATTGATGCTAACATTCTATAACGCAAATTCCCTCTTGTCAAAGCCTATGCGCGGTGCTATACTCAAAGCATCTTCGAGGCAGGGTGAGATCCCGGTTTTTTGATAACCGGTGTCAATTCCCGGCCGGCGGTCACAGTCCGCAAGCCCTCTGCAAAAAGGGCACGAACCGGTGGAATCCCGGTACCGACGGTACAGTCCGGATGGTAGAAGAGGCTTCTGTGCCCTTGGCGCAGAGGCGCCCTTGCTTTTGCTCGCTCGAAGAGACGTCTCTTCGGGCTTTTTTTCTTTGCCCCGAAGAAGAAAAAAGGAGGCAAATCCATGGAAAACCTGAAATTCATCCTCACCTGTCTCGCGATCTTCGCGGCCATCATGCTCGTCGCGGCCTTCCTGCAGAAAAAGCTCTGCCGCGACATCAAGGCCTTCTCGGGCACGCACTACATCACCTACACGGCGATCTTCGCCGCGATGGCGGGTGTGCTGATGCTCGTCGAGATCCCGCTGCCCTTTGCCCCGCCGTTCTATAAGATCGACCTCAGCGAGCTGCCGATCCTGATCTGCACCTTTTACCTCGGCCCGGTCGCCGGCGTGACGGCGGAGCTCGTCAAGGTGCTGGTCAAGCTGCTGTTAAAGGGCACGACGACGGCCTTTGTCGGCGACTTTGCCAACTTTGCCGTCGGCTGCTCGTTCATCCTGCCCGCAAGCCTTGTCTATCACGCAAAGCCCGGCAAGAAGAGCGCGCTCATCGGCCTTGTCGTCGGCACGCTCTGCATGACGGTTTTCGGCAGCGCGTTCAACGCGGTCTATCTGCTGCCGAAGTTCGCCGCGCTCTACGGCATGCCGATGGAGGCCATCATCGGCATGGGCACCAAGGTCAACTCGCATATCACCAGCGTCTCGACGCTTGTGCTCTTTGCCGTCGTGCCCTTCAATCTGCTCAAGGGCGCCCTCGTCTCGCTTCTGACCTTCCTGCTCTACAAGCGCATCTCGCCCCTGCTCCACAAGGGCGATGCCCGCCGCGCCGAGCGCAAGGCCAAAAAGGTGTGATCAAACAAAAAGGAAAAGCTCCCTGTCCGCAGGGAGCTTTTCCTGAGACTGTCAAAGAACCTCCGGAAAAGCTCGGAAAACAGAGCCGCGGGGGAGCTCGAGGGGTAGCGAAGCGGCGGCACGGGAGTGAATGACGCGCCGGGGGCGCGTCAGAGCCGTGCCGTGACCGAGCCGCAGCGAGAAAAGACCCGCCTCGAGTACAATAGCCCGTCGTCCGAAAAAGACTGAACCATCAGGCTTTTTCGGGTAATCGCATTTTGACTGTCAGTCAAAATGCGCGGCGGGAGAAGCGCAGTCAAAATAGTCTTGAAGACTATTTTGGCAAGCTGGAGAAAAGCTCCCTGTCCGCAGGGAGCTTTTCCTTTACTCCCTCTGCCGTTCGTGCTATACTTTTTCTGACAAAAACACAGGAGGCAACACGATGGATCTCCTTTCCGAATACCGTTCCAAGCTCCGCACCGCGGACGAGGCCGTCAAGATCGTCAAGGACGGCGACTGGGTCGACTACGGCTCGAACAACTCCTATCCCGCCGCGCTCGACGCCGCTCTGGCCAAGCGCCGGGACGAGCTGCACAGCGTCAAGATTCGCGGCAATCTGCTGCAGGGGCCGCTCGCCGTCGTCGAATGCGACCCGGAGGCCGACCACTTCATCTACAACACCTGGCACTGCTCGGCCTACGAGCGCCGCTTGTGCGACCGCGGCCGCGCCTTCTTCACGCCGATGGTCTTCCGCAACATGGGCTGGTACTATGAAAACTTCCTCACGACCGACGTCGCGATGATCTCCGTCGCGCCGATGGACGGCGAGGGAAATTTCAACCTCTCCGGCGCCCAGGGCGCCGTCTGCTCGATCGTGGAAAACGCCAAAACCGTGATCGTCGAGGTGAATGCGGCCCTGCCGCGTATCGGCGGCGAATCGCCCAGGCTTCCCCTCGAAAAGGTCGACATGATCGTCGAGACCGAGCCGCACCCTCTCTGGGAGATGCCCACGCCCCCGGCGAGCGACATCGAAAAGCAGATCGCCTCCTTCGTCTTTCCCCATATCCGTGACGGCGCCAGAAGGACCTCGGCATGCACACCGAGCTTGCTTCCGACGGCTATCTCGCCATGCACCGCGCCGGCAAGCTGACCAACCGCCGCAAGAGCCTGCACCCCGGCGTCGGCGTCGTCGGCCTCGCAATCGGCTCCCGCGCCTTTTACGACTGGCTGGACAACAACCCGGAGATCGAGGGATACTCGCTGCGTTATGTAAACTCGATCCCGGTCATTTCCCAAAACGATTCGATGATCTCGATCAACGGCTGCCTCGCCGCCGACCTCTACGGCCAGGTCTGCTCCGAGAGTGTCGGTACCCGCCAGATCAGCGGCACCGGCGGCCAGCTTGACTTTGTCAACGGCGCGACGGCGGCGAAGGACGGTCTGTCCTTCCTCTGCATGTCCTCCAGCTTTGTCGATAAAGCGGGCGTGCGCCACTCGCGCATTCTGCCGCACTTCGGCGGCGATATCGTCACCACGCCGCGCAGCGAGGTCTATTATATCGCCACGGAATACGGCGCGGCCAATCTCGCGGGCAGATCCTCCTGGGAGCGCGCCGAGGCGCTGATTTCGCTCGCGCATCCGGACTTTCGCGACGAGCTGATCCGCGCGGCGGAGCAGCAGAAGATTTGGCTGCCGCACAACAAGAGGTGAGCGTATGGAGATCGATCGTACCCGTTACCGCGGCCGCCCGACCGCGCCGCGCGAGGCGCGCGAGGAGCGCTGCTATGACCTGCTCGACAGTCTCGGGATCGAATACTTCCGCGTCGACCACGAGCACGCCGACACGATCGAGGCCTGCCGCGAGGTCGAGGCGCTGCTCGGCTGCACGATCTGCAAAAACCTTTTTCTCTGCAACCGCCAGCAGACCGCGTTTTACCTGCTCATCATGCCGGGCGCCAAGCCTTTTAAGACCAAATACCTCTCCGCCCAGATCGGCTCGTCCCGTCTGAGCTTCGCCGGTGCCGCGGACATGGAGCGGCTGCTCGGCGTCACGCCCGGCTCGGTCAGCCTGCTGGGGCTGATGAACGATTCCGGCCGCGCCGTGCATCTTCTCGTCGACCGCGATCTCACGGCCGAGCCCTTCTTCGGCTGTCACCCCTGCAAAAACACCTCGTCGCTCTGCCTCACCACGGAGGACGTGCGTGAAAAGCTGATCCCCGCGCTCCGGCATGATCCGACTTATGTAAACCTGCCGTGGGATCCGGAATAAGTGCAGAAAAGCTCCTCTATCGGGAGCTTTTTTTCGCAAAGGATTTGGTTGGCAAAACTCCCTGTATATGCTAAAATAAACCTTTAGTGACAGAAAAAGGAGCATGTGCCATGAAGCAATATGTCGAAGCGGGCAGGATCGTCAACACCCACGGCGTCACCGGCGAGGTCAAGATCGAGGTCTGGCTCGATTCACCCGCGTTTTTCAAGACCTTCAAGCGCCTTTTTATCAGCGGCGCCGAGAAGAAGATCCTCTCCGCGCGCGAGCATAAACAGTTCATCATCGCCCGGCTCGAGGGTGTGGATGACGTCAATGCCGCCATGGCGCTCAAGGGCAAAACCGTCGAGATCCTGCGCGCCGACGCGCACATGAAGGACGGCGAGTTTTTCGTCCAGGACATCCTTGGCTTCACGGTTGTCGACGAGGACGGCCGTACGGTCGGCAAGCTTGTCGACGCGTTCGAAACGCCGGCCTCCATGCTCTATATCGTCCGCGGCGAGAGCGAGCATCTGATCCCCGCCGTGCGGGAATTCATCCTGGGAATCGACGCGGAAGAAGAACAGATCCGCGTCCATCTGATCGAGGGCATGTGACATGAGTGAAATGCAGATCGACATCCTGACGCTCTTCCCGGACACGGTCCACGCCGTCCTGCACGAGAGCATCATCGGCCGCGCGGCGAAAAAGGGCGCTGTCGAGATCAACTGCGTCCAGATCCGCGACTATACCGAAAACCGGCAGAGCGCAGCCGCGTGATCTATCTCACGCCCCAGGGCAGCCCCTACACCCAGGAGACGGCCAAGCGCCTTGCGCGCGACTATGACCATCTGGTGCTTGTCTGCGGCCATTACGAGGGCGTGGACGAGCGCTTTATCGAGCAGTGCGTCGACGAGGAGATCTCGCTCGGCGACTTTGTGCTGACCGGCGGCGAGATCGCGGCGATGGCTGTGGCCGACTCGGTCTGCCGTCTCGTGCCCGGCGTTCTCGCGGACGAGCAGTGCTACATCGGCGAAAGCCACTGGGACGGCCTTCTCGAATATCCCCAATATACCCGCCCCGAGATCTGGGAGGGCAGGGAAGTGCCCCAGGTGCTCTTGAACGGCGACCACGAAAAGGTGGAAAAGTGGCGCCGGAGGCAGCAGTTCCTCCGCACGAAGGAAAAGCGGCCCGATCTGTTTGCGCGCTTCACGCCCGAGGACGAGACCGACCGCAAGCTCTTTGACGAGGTCAAGGCAGAGCAGGACCGCGTCGCGCTCACCGGGCCCGTCACAGCCCGCGCGGCGACGGAGGAGGATCTGCCCGCCATCCTCGCCATTGTGGACGAGGCGCGCGCAAGCCTGAAAAAGCTGCGCGTCGACCAGTGGCAGGGCCCCTATCCCGCGGCCGAAAATTTCCTTCCCGACCTTGCGCGCGGCGAGTGCTTCGTCCTTCTGCACGGCGGCGAGATCGCGGCCTTTATCACGATCTCCACGCGCCCGGAGCCGTCCTACGACGGCATCACCGACGGCAAATGGACCGAGGGGATGGACTATGCCGTGCTGCACCGCGGTGCGGTCGCGGCCAAATACCGCGGCAGCGGCATGGCGCAAAAGATGATGCGCTTTGCCGACGAGCATGTGCTCTCGCTCGGCCTGCGCTGCATCCGCACGGATACCCACCGCAAAAACAAGCCCATGCAGCGCCTGCTGCGTGAATGCAGCTACCGCTATCGCGGCAACGTCGACATCGGCGAGGTGGAGAAAGGCCACGACAGCGCCCGCCAGTGCTACGAAAAGATCATCAAGGTGAAACGATAAGTATGAATCTGACTGATTATAACGAGATCCAGGAACTGCTGCGCCGCAACGGCTTCCGCTTTTCCAAGTCGATGGGCCAGAATTTTCTGACCGCTGCCTGGGTGCCCTCCGACATCGCCGAGAGCGCTGGCCTTGACGAGGAGACAGGCGTTCTGGAGATCGGCCCCGGCGTCGGCTGCCTGACCGAGCAGCTGGCCCTGCGCGCGGGCAAGGTCCTCTCCGTCGAGCTTGACCGCAGCCTCGCTCCCGTCCTGCACGAGACGATGGCGCCTTATCCCAACGTCGAGATCCTCTTCGGCGACATCTTAAAGCAGAATATCCCCGCCCTGGTCGGAGAGCATTTTTCCGGGCTGCGTCCGGTCGTCTGCGCGAATCTCCCTTACAACGTCACCAGCCCTGTCCTGACCGCGCTGATCCGCTCGGGCTGCTTCGAGACGATCACCGTCATGATCCAGCGCGAGGTCGCGCGGCGGATCTGTGCCGCGCCGAACACGCCCGATTACGGCGCCTTTTCGCTCTTCGTCCAGTGGTACACGCGCCCCGAGCTCCTCTTCGACGTCCCGCCCCATTGCTTCCATCCCCAGCCCAAGGTGACCTCCTCGGTCATCCGGCTGACAAGACGGGAAGAAAAGCCCTATGCGGTATCGGATGAGGATTTGTTGTTTAAAATCATACGGGCGGCCTTCAACCAGCGGCGCAAGACCCTGGCCAACGCGCTCGCCTCCGGACTGGGGTGCGAGCGGGCCTTGATCGAGCAAGCGCTCGAAAACTGCGGCTTTGACATCCGGATCCGGGGCGAAGCGCTCGATCTGGGCTCTTTTGTCGCGCTTACAGACGAATTGGCCAAAAGATTGTGAAAGAAATGTCCCGATTTGTGCGGAAAATGTATTGATTAAACCCGCAGGATTGTGTTATTCTAACATTTGCGAGAAATCCCAGACTTGCAATGAGTTTTGAAAAATAGAAAGGATCGAAAAACACATGAGCAAAAAGTATGTCTACCTGTTTTCCGAAGGCAATGCGAACATGCGTGAGCTGCTCGGCGGCAAGGGTGCCAACCTGGCGGAAATGACCAACATCGGTCTGCCCGTCCCCCAGGGCTTCACCATCACCACCGAGGCCTGCACCAAGTACTATGACGACGGCCGTCAGATCAACGACGAGATCATGGCCCAGGTCATGGAGTATGTCGAGAAGATCGAGCAGATCAACGGCAAAAAGTTCGGCGATCTCGAGAACCCCCTCCTCGTCTCCGTCCGCAGCGGCGCCCGTGCCTCCATGCCCGGCATGATGGACACGATCCTCAACCTCGGTCTGAACGACGATGTTGTCGCCGCCATGATCAAGGGCAACCCCGATCCCAAGTTCGAGCGTTTCGTTTACGACTCCTACCGCCGCTTCATCCAGATGTTCTCCGACGTCGTCATGGAAGTCGGCAAGAAGTACTTCGAGCAGCTCATCGACGAGATGAAGGCGCGCAAGGGCGTCACCTATGACATCGAGCTCAACGCCGCCGACCTCCATGAGCTGGCCGAGGAGTTCAAGGCCGAGTATAAAAAGCAGCTCGGTGTTGACTTCCCCTCCGACCCGAAGGTCCAGCTGAAGGAAGCCATCAAGGCCGTCTTCCGTTCCTGGGACAACCCCCGCGCCAACGTCTACCGCCGCGACAACGACATCCCCTACTCCTGGGGCACTGCCGTCACGGTCATGCCGATGGTCTTCGGCAACCTCAACGAGAACTCCGGCACCGGCGTCGCCTTCACGCGCGACCCCGCCACCGGCAACAAGGGCCTGTTCGGTGAATTCCTGACCAACGCCCAGGGCGAAGACGTCGTCGCCGGCGTCCGCACCCCGATGCCCATCTCCGAGATGGAGCAGAAGTTCCCCCAGGCCTTCGAAGAGTTCGTCAAGGTCTGCACCACGCTCGAGAACCACTACCACGACATGCAGGACATGGAGTTCACCGTCGAAAACGGCAAGCTCTACATGCTCCAGTGCCGCAACGGCAAGCGCACCGCGCAGGCCGCCATCAAGATCGCGTGCGACCTCGTTGACGAGGGCATGATCGATGAAAAGCAGGCCGTTCTGATGATCGACCCGCGCAACCTCGACACCCTGCTCCACCCGCAGTTCGACGCCAAGGCTCTCAAGGCCGCGACGCCGCTCGGCAAGGGCCTGGGCGCTTCCCCCGGCGCCGCCTGCGGCAAGGTCGTCTTCACCGCGGCTGACGCCAAGGCGAAGGGCGAGAAGAAGGAGAAGGTCGTTCTCGTTCGTCTCGAGACCAGCCCCGAGGATATCGAGGGCATGAAGGCCGCTCAGGGCATCCTGACGGTCCGCGGCGGCCGTACCAGCCACGCGGCGGTCGTTGCCCGCGGCATGGGCAAGTGCTGCGTCTCCGGCTGCGGCGAGATCAAGATGGACGAGGAGAACAAGAAGTTCGAGCTCGCCGGCAAGGTCTTCCACGAGGGCGACTACATCTCCATCGACGGCTCCACCGGCAACATCTACGAGGGCGTTATCCCCACTGTCGACGCCACCATCGCCGGCGAATTCGGCCGCATCATGGGCTGGGCCGACAAATACCGCCGCCTGGGTGTCCGCACCAACGCCGACACGCCCGCCGACGCGCGCAAGGCCCGCGAGCTGGGCGCCGAGGGTATCGGCCTCACCCGTACCGAGCACATGTTCTTCAACGCCGACCGTATCGCGGCCTTCCGCGAGATGATCTGCGCCGACACGCTTGAGGAGCGCGTTGCCGCTCTGGCCAAGCTCGAGCCGATGCAGCAGGCCGACTTCGAGGGCATCTACGAGGCCATGGAAGGCACGCCCGTCACGATCCGTTACCTGGATCCCCCGCTCCACGAGTTCGTTCCCACCGAGGAAGAGGACATCAAGGCTCTCGCCGAGGCCCAGGGCAAGACCGTCGAGCAGATCAAGAACATCATCACCGGCCTGCATGAGTTCAACCCCATGATGGGTCACCGCGGATGCCGTCTCGCCGTCACCTACCCGGAGATCGCCGAGATGCAGACCCGCGCCGTCATCAAGGCTGCTCTGGCAGTCCAGACCCGTCATCCCGAGTGGACCATGGTCCCCGAGATCATGATCCCGCTGGTGGGCGAGACCAAGGAACTCAAGTACGTCAAGGACATCGTTGTCAAGGTCGCCGATGAGATCATCGCCGAGAGCGGCACGAACATGAAGTACCTGGTCGGCACCATGATCGAGATCCCGCGCGCGGCTCTCACCGCCGACGAGATCGCCAAGGAGGCCCAGTTCTTCTCCTTCGGCACCAACGACCTGACCCAGATGACCTTCGGCTTCAGCCGCGACGACGCCGGTAAGTTCCTCGGCGCCTACTACGACAAGAAGATCTACGAGAACGATCCGTTCGCCCGCATTGACCAGATCGGCGTCGGCAAGCTCGTCGACATGGCCTGCCGTCTCGGCCGCGCCACCCGTCCGGAGCTGCACCTCGGCGTCTGCGGCGAGCACGGCGGCGATCCGTCCTCTGTCGAGTTCTTCCACAAGGTCGGTCTCGACTACGTCTCCTGCAGCCCGTTCCGCGTTCCCGTCGCCCGTCTTGCCGCCGCCCAGGCCGCGATCCGTGACATCAAGAGCGCCGAGGCTGCCGAGGCCGAAAAGAAGGCCGAGCTGGAAGCCAAGGTCGAGCAGGCCAAGGCCGCGCTGAGAGAAGCCACCGATAAGCTCTCCGCTGCCGCTGCCGATGCCACCGACGATCTCCGCGACTTCGTCTCCGCCGGGCTCAAGAGCCTGAAGGCCGGCTGGGAAGAGGCCAAGAAGACCTTCGGCGAGGAGCAGGGCAAGTAATCCTGCCCCGACAAACCAATCAAAAAAGACACGCTCTCACACGAGAGCGTGTCTTTTTATCGTATAGCGGAAGCGGAGGATCACTCTTTCACGATCTTCGGCTCGTGATACTCCACACCCTTGTCAAAGCGCACCGTCTCCGGCGGCGTCTCCAGC
>ONSW01000076.1 GCA_900320595.1 uncultured Eubacteriales bacterium
GAACCAGCCCTGGTGCGACGTCTTTGTCGACGCGGGCTTTGTCGAATGCTTCGGCCTCGAGAGCGCGGCAAAGCTGACCTGGCAGCCCCTCGGCGGCTTTTCGGCGGCGTGCCGCTATTCGGCGCAGTTTTACAAAAACGCCGGGGCCTGGACCCAATCGCCCGAGGCCGGCGACCAGATCTTTCTGTATATCGACGGCGGGATCAACCACACCGGGATCGTGACGGCCGTTACGAACGGCTGTGTCTACACCGTTGAGGGCAACAGCGGCGACATGGTAGCCAGGCGCGTCTACGCGCTGCACTCGCCGAACATCGCGGGCTACGGGCGGCCGAACTGGGCCGCCGTAGCCTCCGCTCCGGCGGACCCTCCGAGCGCGGCGCCCGCCCCCTCCGCTCCGGCGGGCACATCGGCCGAGCGCCGCTACGCGGGCTATGAATACAGCGTGAAGATCCCGCTGCTGCGAAGCGGCAACAGCGGCCCGGCGGTTTTCAATCTCCAGACGCTTCTTTCCGCCCACGGCTTTGACTGCGGAAGCGCAGACGGCGTTTTCGGGCCAAAGACCCGCGCCGCGCTGACGGCTTTTCAGCGGAAAGCCGGGCTCGACGCGGACGGCGAGTTCGGCGGGCAGAGCTTTACGGCGCTCTGGGATCACGGATAGAAAGAGAGGAATAAACATGAACGCACCTGATAAAGCAAAGGAAATCAAGGCCTCGCTCACGCTCGTGATCAGCTTTCTCACGGCTCTGTGGGGCTGGCTGGGCTGGGCGGTCGCGGTCTTCATTGCGGCGATGGCCGTGGATTATATCACCGGCACCTGGGCCGCGCGCGCCAGAGGCGAGTGGTCCAGCGCCGCGGCAAGGCAGGGGCTGTGGCACAAGCTCGGCGAGATCACGGCGCTGCTGGTCGCGGCGCTGTGCGACATCGCGATCAGCGTCGTGCTGCACAGCACGGCCGCGCCGATCCTCGGAGCAGTGCCCGAGCGGCACTATCTGACGCTGATCGTCGCGATCTGGTACAGCTTTACGGAGCTGGGCAGTATCGTGGAGAACGCGGGCCTGCTCGGCGCGCCGATCCCGCAGTGGCTGAAAAAGGGCATCGCCCTGCTGCGCGACAAGACGGACCGAGGCCACGGTTTCCCGGAGGAATAAAAAAACGGGCAGATGCCAAAAGGCATCTGCCCGTTTTCTTTGCCGTTATCCCTGCGCGTCCGGCGCGCCCTCCTCGCGGCGGTGGAGCGAGAATTCGCAGCCGCAGTAGAGCTGACGGTACAGGCCGTACTGCTCGGCGAGCTGCTGGGAGCGGTTTTCCCCGTCGCGCTTTTTGAAATCCGACGGCAGCCACTTGACGCCGCATGCCTTGCCGACCTCCTCGCCGAGAGCGTTGATGCGCTCGGCGTCCTTGTGGCGCGAGACCGTGAGCGTCGTGCAGAAATAATCAAAGCCGTATTTTTTTGCCAGCTTCGCTCGTGCTTCCAGCTCTCGGCCAGGACGCTGACCTCCTCGGTCAGTCCCATCTTTTCGATCAGCTCGATCTGCGTGCGGAAGCGGCGCTCGAACTCCTCCTGCGGGTAGAGGTTGGGGTTATACCACAGCAGCGTCACGTCAAAATAGCGCGTGAGGTACTCCAGCACCGACGACGAGCACGGGCCGCAGCAGCTGTGCAGCAGCACGCGCGGGCGTCTCCCTCCGCGCTTTTCAATGATCCTGTCCAGTTCTCGCATGTAATTTCTCTTGTTCATAGCACCCTCATCTTACCACAGCGCGGCGAAAAAAGCCACAGGAATTCGTTGACTTGCCTCTCCGGGGCAGATATAATTATTTTATCTGAAAACTTCGGAGGGATCATTATGGACAGCCGTACCGATAAACAGAACTATTATCTCGACATCGCCGACTCCGTGCTCGAGCGTTCGACCTGCCTGCGGCGCAAATACGGCGCGATCATCGTGCGCAACGACGAGATCATCTCCACCGGCTACAACGGCGCCCCGCGCGGTCGGCGCAACTGCTCCGACATCGGCGAGTGCACGCGCGAAAAGCTGCACATCCCCTCGGGCGAGCGCTATGAGCTCTGCCGCAGCGTCCATGCCGAGGCCAACGCGATCATCTCCGCCTCGCGGCGCGACATGATCGGCGCGACGATCTATCTCGTCGGACGCGACGCGCTGACGAACAACCTGCTTACGAACGCGATGTCCTGCTCGATGTGCAAGCGCCAGATCATCAACGCCGGCATCGACAAGGTCGTCATCCGCTCAACGCCGACCGAGTATCGCACGATCGACGTGCAGGAGTGGATCGACAACGACGATTCGATCTTTGATCTGAGCCTGTAAACGCAAGGAGAACACGACATGAGCAAGAATGTTATCTACTGCTTTTCCGGCACCGGCAACTGTCTTGATATCGCGAAGAACATCGCCAAGGTCCTGGGCGACACCGACATCGTGATGATGCGCCGTCTGCCCGCCGTGCGCGACGTGCACGAGGCCGAGCGCGTCGGCTTTGTCTTTCCCTGCCACGCGGGCGGTCTGCCCGGCGAGGTCGAGCGCTTCGTCCGCCGTCTTTTCATCGGCGCGAACACCTATACCTTCGGCGTGGTGAGCTTCGCCGGCTATCCCGGGATCGGGCTTTCCAAGATCAACGAGATCGTGCCGCTGGACTATCACGCGGGCATCTCGCACCAGAGCGCGTGCATCTGGCTGATGCCGCATACGCTGATGATCCCGCCGCTGACGCCCGAGAAAGCGCAGAAGCGCTCGGAGGAGCTGGCGGCGAAGATCGCCGAGGATGTGAAGAACAAGGTGCGCTCGGACAAGGCGCCGTCCGCCCCGCTGTTCAACCGGCTGGAGGCCTCCGTGTGGCCGAAGCTCGCGCCGAAAAAGGCCGCGGCCTTCACCGTGACCGGCAGGTGCATCGGCTGCGGCCAGTGCGCCTCGCTCTGCCCGAAGGGGAACATCAAAATGGTCGCCGGGCGGCCGGACTTCGGCACCGACTGCGTCCAGTGCCTCAGCTGTCTGCAGTTCTGCCCGCGCCAGGCCATCAACATGGGCGGCGCGACCGTGACGCGCGAGCGGTATCACAATCCGAACGTCAGCGCAAAGGACTTAAACGAAACGGTCATCCACATCGACTGATACGCAGGGAAAGCTCCTTCGCTGCCCTCAGGATGACAAGGAAAAGCAAAAACTCCGCTGTCCGATCGGACAGCGGAGTTTTTGCTGTAAAAAATCAGGAAATGGGGACGATGCCGGCGCCGGTCTGCTCGTTATAGGCGTCGACCGCGCCGTCCTGCAGGGCAGCGATCAGCGCAACGATCTCGGCACGGGTCTCGTCGCCGCGGCGGACGGCGATGATGTTGGCATAGGTCTGGGCGGCATCACCGGAGGCGTCCTCGATGGCGAGCGCATCGCTGGTCTTGAAGCCGGCGCCGAGCGCATAGTTGTAGTTGATGACCGCGACGGTGCCCTCATCGGCGTTGGCAAGCAGGCTGGGAATCGCGTCGGCCTGGGCCGCCTGGATGTCGTAGCCCTTGGCATCGACGATGTCGAGCACGCTCACGCCGTTTTCAACGGAAGCGCCCTCGGGCAGGACGACAAGATTCTCCTGGGCAAGGAGCAGAAGCGCGCGGGTCTGGTTGGACTCGTCGTCCGGGACCAGGATCGTGGCGCCGTCAGCGAGATCGGCAAGAGCGGCTACGGTCTTGGAGTAGATGCCGAAGGGCTCATAGTGGATAAGACCCGCAGAGACGAGATCGGTGCCGTTCTTTTCATTGAAGCTGTTCAGATACGGGGTGTGCTGGAAGTAGTTGGCGTCAAGTTCGCCGTCCTGCAGCGCGGTGTTGGGCAGGACATAGTCGTCATAGATGACGATGTCGAGCTCGATGCCCTGCTCGGCGAGAGCGGGCTTGACGAGTTCAAGCAGCTCGGCGTGCGGGGTGGAGCTGGCGCCGACCGTCAGCTTGACGGATTCGGCGGCAGGGGCAGCGGCCTCGGCGGCCGGAGCAGCCTCGGCGGCCGGAGCAGCGGACTGGCCGCAGGCGGCGATGCTGAGCGCGAGAAGGGCGACAGCAAGGACGATGGCAAGTTTCTTTTTCATGTTTCTTCTCCTTTTCTTTCCTTTTGGGTTTTGCTTACTCTTTGATACGTTTATCGCTGCGGTGCGCAATGGCAGTCCCCAGCTCCTGAATAATCTGGACGATTATTACAGTCAGAAACACACAGATCCACTTGATGTCGGGATTGAAGCGCTGATGGCCGTAGCTGATCGCGATTTGACCCAGACCCGTGCCGCCGATCGTCGACGACATGGCCGAGTAGCCCAGGATCGTGACCATCGAAATGACCGCGCCCATGATCAGCGAGGGCTTCGCCTCCGGCAGGAGGACCTTGCAGACGATCTCGAAATTGCTCGCGCCCATCGACTGGGCCGCCTCGATCACGCCGCCGTCGACCTCCTTGACGGAGCTTTCGACCATGCGCGCGATATAGGGCGAGGCCGCGATGACGAGCATGACGATCATCGCCTTGTTGCCGAGCGAGGTGCCGACGATCCAGTTGGCCACCGGCAGCATCGCGACCATCAGGATGATGAACGGGATCGAGCGGAAGAAATTGACGAAGATGCCGAGCAGGCGGTTGAGCCAGGGGATCGGGTGCAGCCCGCCCTTGTCCGTGACCGTCAGCACGACGCCGAGCGGCAGGCCGATGACATAGGAGATCGCCGTGGAGAGCACGGTCATATAGACCGTCTCCCAGATGCCGCGCTGCAGGATACCGTTGTTCCAGAGCTTTAAAAACATTTCGCTGAGCATATCTTATTCGACCTCCTTCCAGCGGATGCCGCTGTTTTGCAGCCAGATCAGGATTTTCTCCGCCTGGTGGGCGTCCTTGGGCAGCTCGATAATCGTGTAGCCGTAGATCACGCCGTCGAGCTCCTTCGTGCTGGCCTGCAGGATGCTGACGGGCGCCTGGCAGGACAGGATCATCTCCGCGATGTGCGGTCCCGCGGTCGTCTCGCCGTCAAAGGTCAGACGCAGACGCTTGCCGCCCTCGGTCTCGAGCACGGTGCGCTCGCGCGGGATGATCAGGTCGCGCGCGATCTGCGAGCGGGGATTGGTGAACACCTCGCTGACCTTGCCCTCCTCGGCGATGCGGCTGTGGTCGATGACGGCGACGCGGTCGCAGATCTGGTCGATGACCTTCATCTCATGCGTGATGACGATGATCGTCACGCCCAAGGTCTCGTTGATCTCGCGCAGCAGCTCCAGGATCGCGCGGGTCGTCGTGGGGTCGAGCGCGCTCGTCGCCTCGTCGCAGAGCAGGTATTTCGGCTTTGTCGCCAGCGCCCGCGCGATCGCGACGCGCTGCTTCTGGCCGCCGGAGAGCTGGGAGGGATAGGCCTCCGCCCGGTCGGCCAGGCCGACGAGGGAGAGGAGCTCCATCGCCCGCTCCTTTGCCTCCTTTTTCTTGACGCCCGCGATCTCCAGCGGGAAGCAGACGTTGCGCAGCACGCTGCGCTGCTCGAGGAGATTGAAGCCCTGGAAGATCATGCCGATGGAGCGGCGGAGCTTCAAAAGTTCCCTGCGGGGCAGGGCCGTGATGCTCTCACCGTCGACGATCACTTCGCCGGCGCTCGGCTGCTCGAGCAGGTTGATGCAGCGCACCAGCGTGCTCTTGCCCGCGCCCGAGAGACCGATGATGCCGAAGATCTCGCCGTCGTTGATCGTGAGGTTGATGTCCTCGAGCGCAACGATGTCCTTGTCGGCGGTGCGGTAGGTCTTGTTCAGGTGTTTGATTTCGATCATGCTGTTTCCTTCCGATACTTCCCATAAATCAGGCTTGCCGAGCGAGATTCCGCGA
>ONSW01000091.1:0-2872 GCA_900320595.1 uncultured Eubacteriales bacterium
CTCAGCGCAAACGCGCCGAGAGACCAGATCCCGTAGCTGCGCAGCACGGCGAGCGTGGCGGGATCGCTCCAGCCGGAGACGCCGACGCCAAAGAGCGCGACAAAGCCCTGGGCCACGGCGGAGAGATCCGTGTAGTAAAAGATCGGCCAGCTGAAGAAGAACATAACATAGGCCCACAGCCACTGCAAAAACTTCGGCAGCCGCGTGAGCGGCTCACGCAGGACAAAGCGTTCGAGCATCAGCAGCACACAGGAGTAAAGCCCCCACAGCACAAAGTTCCAGTCGGCGCCGTGCCACAGACCGGTCAGCGCCCAGACGATGAACATGTTCAGCAGCGTCCGGGCCGTGCCGCGCCGGTTGCCGCCGAGGGGGATATAGACATATTCGCGGAAAAAGCTGCCCATCGAGATGTGCCAGCGCCGCCAGAAATCCGTAACCGAGAGCGAGGCAAAGGGGAAGCGGAAGTTTTCCTTGTAGGTAAAGCCGAGCGTCTTCCCAAGCCCGATGGCCATGTCCGAATAGGCGGAGAAGTCGTAATAAAGCTGAAGACTGTACAGGAACATGGAATACCAGGCGCCGAGGAAGGAGAGCGCCTCGCCGCTTCCGGCGAGCGTCATCTCTTCCAGCGCCGCGCCGCAGACGTTGGCAAGCAGCACCTTTTTGGCAAGACCCTTGATGAAGCGCTGCATCCCCGCGGAAAAGTCGTCGGGCAGGATCCTGCGCTCGTCAAGCTGATCGGCCACGTCGCCGTACTGGACGATAGGGCCGGCGATCAGCTGGGGGAAGCAGCTGATATACAGCAGCAGCCGCAGCGGACTTTGCAGCGCGGGGGCTTTTTTGCGGTAGACGTCGACCGTGTAGGTCAGGATCTGGAAGGTGTAAAAGGAAATGCCGATCGGCAGACGCCTCGGCGCCATCGACCAGCCGAGAGCGAAGAGGGCGGAGAGCGTATTGGCAAAGAAAGCGGAATATTTGAAATAAAACAGGAAGCTCAGCGAGAAGACCACGCCGACGGCGAGGATCGCGCGGCGCTTGCCTTCATTTTCCGTGCGCGTCAGAGCGCGGGCACAGAAGAAGTTGGCAAAGGTCGAGACGAGCATCGCCAGGATCCACATCGGCTCGCCCCAGCCGTAGAACAGCAGCGACATGACAAGCAGCACGCCGTTGCGCCATTTGACGGAGGTGCGGGCGAAATACAGCAGATACAGCAGCGGCAGAAAAATCAGCAGAAAAGTCAGGCTGGAAAAGACCATAACGATTACCTCGTTGGGAAGGATCGCGGGGGATCAGTAGCTCATGTCGAGATAGGCCGACATGCGCGACGGGATGGTGCCGTTGAAGAACATATAGTTGTTGGTCCAGACGACATACATGTCGTCCACTTCATAGGCGTCGATATAATCGCCGATGTTGGCGCCGGCAAGCGGGACAGAATAGAAATTGTCACGCACGTCGGTCGAGATGATCTGGTCGTAATACGGTGCGAGATAGGGGATGAGCGGGATCGTGAAGCAGTCGCCCATGACAAAGGCGTTCCGCCCCGTGTGGAAGCCGCCCTCGATCAGCCGCCACGGCCCCTTGTGCCCGCCGAGGAAGCCCACGTAGCCGCCCTCGGACATCGTGAAGACCGTGCGCTGGCGGCCGGTGATGTGGTTGAGAAAATAGCTTTCGGCCGGCGAGATCGCGCTCATGATCTCGATCGTCTCGCGGCTGTAGGTCATGCCGGCGAGCTGCTCGGTGGAGTAATCCCGGTTGTCGTGACGGAAGGAGAGCCAGTAGCGGTACTGGTCATAGTCGGCCGGCGCGACCCCCTGGGAGGAGATCAGCTCGTCCGCCGTGATGCTGGCCGCGATCGCGTGCCAGTGGTAATCCTCCGTGGGATAGAGCGCGGAGGGCGCGTCGTTGAGATAGGGATTGAGGATGGCCATGTCGTCCATGATCACCACGCCGTCGTCGACCAGCGGCTGCAGCACGTCCACCAGATTGGTGCCCCAACCCACATACTTGGTCTTGCCGATGATGTTGTTGGCCACGTCTGCCACCTGGGGCGAGAGGAAATAGAGCCTGCCGTCCTCGGGCAGCCTGGCGCGATAACGGTTTAGAAGCGCGGCAAACTCGGTCATGAAGCCCGGCTTGTAGGTGAAGATCACCTCGCGGCTGCCGTCGGCGCGCTCAAGCCAGATGCTGACCGGCTCCGATTCGACGGCGGCCGGGGTCTGCGCGTCGCCTTCGGCGGGAGCCTCGTTTTCCTTCTCGTCCGCCGTCTCCTCGGCGGCGCGCTCCTCCTCAAGAAGCTGCTGGAAGGCGGCCTCCTGCTCTTCCAGGTTGTCCCAGAGCTGGTCCTCCATCTCGCCGGTGGCGGGGCCGTCGTTCGGGATGCTTACCAGCTCCATCACCTTGTCCGTGAAGTCCGCGGCGTCGTCGCGGAAGGGGAAGGCGTCGGAGAGAAAGGTTTCAAAGCCGCTCATGAAGCTGCCGTCGGCAAGTGTTGAGGCGGAGAGGGAGGGGAATGCGCTGAGCATGCGGTTTTCCGATTCGCTCATCCGCTCGCCCTTGTCGACAAAGAACAGCTCGTATACACCGAGACACAGCAGCGACAGCAGACAGAAATATAATAAAATGAAAGAAAGACGTTTTTTCAAGAGATACCCTTCCTTTGTGTGCTGCGAAAAGCGAAAGATGCCGCAGCACGTCATACAAATAATAATTATAACACTTTTCGACCTTTACAGCAAGCATCACAGAGCCAAAAAACGGGCATACCGAAAGGGCACGCAGATTAGGGAGACGACAGGTTTTGAACGGACCTTTTCCGCCCATACTTCACAGAAAAAACCGGAAATACGTCAAGTATTCCCGGTTTTTTCTATAT
>ONSW01000091.1:2893-4282 GCA_900320595.1 uncultured Eubacteriales bacterium
TGTCTGGACGAAAAATCTCTCGCTCAAAACTGCTTCGCACGCAAAAAGAGAGATTTTTGTGTCGGGCGAGGCGAAAAGCACAGGAATAATGGCTATATACTCCGAGCATTTTCAACGAAGCCCGGCGCGAAAAAATCCTTTTTGCGCTGCCGTATCCCTATTCTGCGCGCCCTTACGGGCGGCGGGGCGGTTTTTCATGGCAAGAGCATAAAGTTCCCGCTTGTTTTTGGCCCTGTAAACTGATAGTATGGTTTTATCAAACAAAAGGAGCTGACAGCATGAAAAAAATACTGGTTGCGCTCGCGATCGAGGAAAAGGACAAGGAGGCCGTCCGCCGCTGCGCGGAGGCGTCGGGAGAGAAATGCGAGATCGTCTTTACCACGCCCGCCGAAGCGACGGAGGAGCAGGTGCGCGAGGCGAACTTCATCCTCGGCAACGTCTCGCCGAAGAAGATCGCCGGGTCGGAAAATCTGGACGTGCTGCAGCTGTTCTCGGCCGGGGCGGACCCCTATATGCCGAAGGGCGTTCTTGCGGCGAAGACCGTGCTGTGCAACGCGACCGGCGCCTATGGCCAGGCCGTGTCCGAGCACGCCTTTGCCATGACGATGATGCTGATCAAAAAGCTGCACCTCTACCGCAGCTCGCAGCACGCCTGCCGCTGGGAGGATCACGGCATGGTCACCTCTCTCGCGGAATCGACCGTGCTGGTCGTGGGTCTGGGCGACATCGGGCTGAGCTATGCCCGCCTCGTCAAGGCCATGGGCGCCCGCGTGATCGGCGTCAAGCGCCGCGGCGGCGTCTGCCCGGAGGGCGTGGACGAGCTGGTGCTGACCGACGAGATCGACCGTGTGCTGCCCGAGGCGGACGTTGTGTTCTCCATCCTGCCGGGCACGGCGGAGACGGCCTATTTCTACACGGCCGAGCGCTTTGCGCGCATGAAGGACAGCGCCGTGTTCATCAACTGCGGGCGCGGCAACGCCGTTAAGCATGAGGTGCTGCTCGATGCGCTGCAGTCCGGTCAGATCGCGGCCGCGGCCATCGACGTGTGCGAGACCGAGCCGCTTCCCGCCGACAGTCCGCTGTGGCGGGAGGAAAAGCTCGTCATCACGCCGCACGTGGCCGGCAACTTCCACCATTCGTCGATCTACAAGGGTCTTATGAAGATCGCGCTGAACAACCTGGAGCTTTACCTCGCCGGCAAAGCGCCGGAGAACGTCGTCGATCTTTCAACAGGATATAAAAAATAAAACTTTTGAACGCAAAAAAGGCCGCCGGGGTTGTTAGGGCGCACAGAATAGGGATACGGCAGCGCAAAAAAAGATATTTTCGCGCCGGGCTTCGTTGAAAATGCTCGGAATATATAGCCATTATTCCTGTGCTTTTCGCCTC
>ONSW01000045.1 GCA_900320595.1 uncultured Eubacteriales bacterium
CAGAAATGAGGTGCCCATGAAAAAAGCGATAACGGTTTTCACTATCTTGATTCTTTTGCTCACCGCAGGCTGCGGCGCCTCCAATCAAAGCGCCGAAAGAGCTGCGGAGAGCACATACTCGCAGATTTCGCAGAATGAGGCCATGGAAATGATGGCCCGGGATAACGGACATGTTGTCGTGGATGTCCGCCGCCAGGACGAGTATGACGCAGGGCATATTCCCGGCGCTATTCTGATACCAAATGAATCCATAGGCAGTGATCCCCCGGAGGCGCTTCCTGACTACGATCAGATTATCCTGATTTACTGCCGCACAGGAAACCGCTCGAAGCAAGCGGCAGAAAAGCTGGTGGCCATGGGATATACCAACATTTACGAGTTCGGCGGGATCAACACCTGGACCGGCGATATTGTGACAAATGAGGAGGAAACAACCAAAGTGGGCGTATTCGATTTTGAGAAGAAAAGCGTGTTGCTCAACAGTGGCTATGAAATGCCGATCCTGGGCTTGGGCACGTATGCGCTGGATTATGATACCTGCGTGAACTCCGTAAAAACACTGCTACGGAATGGCGGCAGACTGATTGATACGGCATATATGTACGGCAATGAGGATGCCGTTGGCGAAGGCGTTCGGCAGGCGATGGCTGAGTACGGTATTCCCCGTGAAGAAATATTCGTCATCACCAAAATCTATCCGAACCAGTTTCACGACCCGGAAGCCGCTATCGATATGGCGCTGGAAAAGCTGAACATCGACTATATCGACATGATGCTGCTGCATCATCCGGGAACATACGACGTGAAGGCTTATAAAGCTATGGAGAAGTATGTGGAGCAGGGCAAGATCCGCTCACTCGGTCTCTCCAACTGGTATGTCAAGGAACTGACCTCTTTTCTGCCGCAGGTAACAATCACCCCTGCGCTTGTGCAGAATGAGATCCATCCCTATTACCAGGAGCAGGATGTCGTGCCGTTTATCCAGAATAAAGGAATTGTTGTGCAGTGCTGGTATCCGCTGGGCGGCCGGGGATATACCGCGGAACTGCTGGGAGATGAGACCATCTGCGCCATAGCGGAAGCGCACGGAGTCTCTGCTGCCCAGGTGATCCTCCGCTGGGATCTGCAGCGCGGCATCGTAGTGATCCCGGGTTCAGGCAATGAGCAGCACATTATAGAGAATCTTGATCTGTTCGGTTTCGAACTGACGCCGGAAGAAATGGAGCAGATTGCTGCTCTGGACCGCAGCGAGAAACACGACTGGTATTAAGGAAAGGTAAATACGATGAGAATATTAGTTTTGAATGGGAGCCCCCGGCCACATGGCAACACGGCGGAAATGGTGGCCGTGTTCAAAGAAAGTGCAGAAGAAGCAGGGCATGAAGTAACGGTCATCGACATTTGCAAAAAGAACATCAAAGGCTGCCTCGCTTGCGAATACTGTCATGGAAAGGGGCAGGGCAAGTGTGTGCAGCATGATGATATGCAGGAGATCTATGACAAGCTGCGGAATACAAACATGCTCATCCTGGCTTCGCCGATCTACTATCATGGTATCAGCGGACAGTTGAAATGTGCGGTCGATCGGTTTTATTCCGCGCTTTACCCCAAAGCGCCGGCTACGCTTCGGAAGGTTGCTATGTTCCTGAGTTCCGGAGATCCGGATATGTATGCTGGGGCACGTTTTTCCTATGAGGGAGATTTCCTGGGATATCTGGGGCTGGAAGATGTGGGAATCGTCACCAATCATGATAAAGACTATTTGAAGACCATCAGGAAAATGGCGACTGCTCTGTAAATCCGCATTTGAGCCTCGAAGTGGTAAACAGTCTAAATCTGATTTTCGGCTCATGGTGGGGTGATTCCGGTGAATAGCAGAAAAACGCAAAATAGACATCTTTCGCAGGCCATGTTTTTTATTTTGCTGTTCGGAATCGTCAGTCTCTTCTCAGATATGACGCATGAAGGAGCGTCCAGCATCCGCGGAGCGTATATGTCCCTGTTGGGGGCGTTGAGTTAATCGGGTACTCCATGCGATATGTGTTTGGCAGACTGACCGACAAGACGAAACAATATTGGCCCATGGTAATCCTGGGGTATGTGCTGGACATCATTGCGGTTCCTGCTCTGGCACTGGTGGGTGAGCACGGCTGGCTGGCCGCCTGCCTGCTGCTTGTGATCCAGCGCATGGGAAAGGCTATCAAAAAGCCGGCCAAAGATACCGTCATGTCCTTTGCCGCATCACAGGAAGGTGCAGGAAAAAGTTTCGGAATCCAGGAGCTGTTGGACCAGATCGGCGCTTTTCTCGGCCCGGTGCTGCTGTATCTGGTGATGCTGCTGCGGCAGGAAGGGACTACGTTTCAGATCTACTCGGCCTGCTTCGCGGTCCTTGCGATCCCCGGCGCCATCACGCTGATCCTGCTTCTGGTCACCCGGGCGAAGTTTCCGAATCCCGAGCGATTTGAGCCGGAACCGAAGGAGTATATTCCCTTCAAGTTGAAAAAAGAGTTTATTCTGTATATCGCCGGAATCAGCCTGTTTGCCTTTGGCTTCATCGACTATTCTATCGTGATCATGCACGTATCCCGAAACTACACCACACTTGCGCCGGGCCTTGCTGAAACATCTTCCCTGGTGAACAGTGGCACGCTCCCATTGCTCTACGCAGGGGCCATGCTGGTAGACGCTGTTGCTGCCCTGCTTTTTGGAATGCTGTATGATAAAAAAGGTGTTCGCGCATTGGTCCTGTCTACGCTCATCTCCGCACCGTTTGCCTGTTTCGTTTTCTTATGCCGTACCGTCCCGCTGTTGCTCATAGGTATCGCCTTATGGGGCGTTGGCATGGGCGCACAGGAATCGATCCTGAAAGCGGCTGTTACCGGCATGGTGCCTAAGCAAAGCCGCGCGACAGGGTATTGGCGTATTCTGGTTTCTGGGCAGCTGGCTTCTGGGAACTTTGTATGATAGTAATACAGTTGTCATGGTCATCGTTTCTGTAGTGACACAATTAGCGGCGATCCCTTTCTATATCGCCTCAACACGACAAGCACGACGGATCGCTTAAATGGATCCCCAAAAGAATGAAATGCCCTGAGAGATCTGAACCCCTTGTGTTCGGACTTCTTAGGGTGTTTTACATGTCTCGGAAACAATAAAACTCGCCCAGACATATGGTTCGACAAGCCTAAAGGTCGGATCCGTTAAAAAGCTTGACAGAAAAGCTCCTATATAGTAGAATGCAAACAACTACTATATAGGAGCTTTTGATATGAATACAAATGGAGGTTTTTTGGTCACAAAGGTGAAGCAGCTGAGTGACCGGGTTTTTGAGAAGATCCTCAATGAAAAGAAAATCGACGCTTTCAACGGCGCACAGGGCCGCATCCTATATGTGTTGTGGCAGGGAGACGGCATTTCCATCAAAGCCCTGTCGGACCAATGCGGTCTGGCAATTACTTCCCTGACCTCCATGCTGGAGCGCATGGAAAAGCAGGGGCTTCTCCGTCGTGAGAGTGACGAGAAAGACAAGCGGAAAACCCTGCTTTTTCTGACAGATCGTGCTTATGCTTTACGGGAGGATTACGAGGCCGTATCGGCGCAGATGGGCGCGGTCTTTTATGAGGGCTTCAGCGAGGAAGAAATCCGGCTGTTTGAGTCTTTCCTGCGTCGCGTTCTGGATAATCTGGAAGGAGGACAGAGACCATGAGCGTCTGTATCAAGGATCAGATCCAAAACATGAACCTCGTGATCGGCTGTACGGTGGGCTGTGACTACTGTTATGCCCGCAATAATGTGAAGCGCTATCACATGATCGACGATTTTTCAAAGCCGGAGTTTTATCCGGGAAAGCTGCGGCTGATGGAAAAGCCCCGCCCGCAGAATTTTCTGCTCACGGGCATGAGCGACCTCTGTGTCTGGAAGCCGGAATGGCTGGAGGAAGTGCTCGCCAAAATGCGGGCCAACCCGCAGCATCAATTCCTGTTTCTGTCCAAGCGGCCCGATCTGCTGAACATCGACTGTGAGCTGGATAACGCGTGGTTCGGCGTGACGGTCACAAGACGGGCCGATCTGTGGCGGATCGACGCGCTGCGAAAGAATGTCCGCGCGAAGCACTATCACGTCACCTTTGAACCGCTGTTCGACGATCCCGGCGAGGTGGATCTGCAAGGGATTGACTGGCTCGTGGTGGGCACGATGACTGGTGCGCAGAGCCGGAAGGTGCATACGGACCCTGCTTGGGCCAGGTCTTTGACAGAGCAGGCGCACGTGAGGAATATCCCCGTGTTCTGGAAGGAGGATCTTCTTCCAATCATGGGGGAGGAAAGCATGGTTCAGGAACTCCCGGAACCGTTCAACAAGGTGTTGGAGGAACAGAAAGCATGGCGCAAATGATGATGGACTGCATTTTGATCGGAGAGGTCGAAACCAAAGATATCATGACCAAATCCAGCCTGCCAGTGGGCGGCTATTCGGTCAATCCCTATGTGGGCTGTACCCACGCTTGCAGGTATTGCTACGCAAGCTTCATGAAGCGCTTCACCGGGCATACTGAGGAATGGGGCACGTTTTTGGATGTCAAGCACTGGCCGGAGATCAAGAATCCTCGGAAATACGCCGGACAGCGCGTGGTGATCGGCTCTGTCACCGATGGCTACAATCCCCAGGAGGAGGTCTTTCAGAATACCAGAAAGCTTCTGGAACAGCTTCGCGGCAGCGGTGCGGATATCCTGATCTGCACCAAGTCGGACCTTGTTGTGCGGGACCTCGATCTGCTCAAGGAATTGGGGCAGGTCACCGTCTCCTGGTCAATCAATACGCTGGACGAGGCGTTTAAGGACGACATGGATTCCGCTGTTTCCATCGAGCGCCGCCTGTCCGCCATGAAAAAGGTCTACGATGCGGGAATCCGCACGGTCTGCTTTGTCTCCCCGGTCTTTCCCGGCATCACGGACTTTGAGGCGATCTTCGAGCGCGTCAAGGATCAGTGTGATCTGTTCTGGCTGGAAAATCTGAATCTGCGCGGCGGCTTCAAAAAGACGATCGCGATCTACAACAAGAAAGACCGGAGCTACTTTGAAGGACTCGAGGCCAGAGCTGAAGCCATGGCAAAACGGTATGACTGTCCCTTTGTGGACAACGAGATGCCTTACGGCAGAGTGCCACAGGGGCATCCTGTGATCGTGGACTATTTCTATCACGAGGAGATCCGCGGCTCGGAGAACACGGGAACACGCAGAAAATGATCTGCTCCGAAAAAGCAATCACGTGATAATAGACGGCTGTATATCTCGGCAAAAAACGAGACGCACGGCCCGACAAATAGTTTACATAATATCAGACACCTTCTGGTAGTAAAACCCTCGTCTGGACACCGTTTGGTGCAACACAGACAGAAATCGTCTTGAAATAGCTCGTTTCAAGACGATTTCTGCTATATATGAGAAAGCTTAGCCTCCAAAAGTGACGTGTATAGGGCGTTTGAACAAAGTGTTGTTTGAACGCAAATAGAAACACACAAAAATGAGCCCGTGACAAATCGTCACGGGCTCAAGATATTCAATCAGCAGTAAACCAACTCGCTCAAAACGATTTCCTCCGCTCGTGCCCGGATGTTGTTCATTCGGTGCACCCATTCCATTTGATCGGCCGCCTTAAGCGCTTCGGTCACGCCCTCACGTTGGGCCAGCTGATTCATAATCAGTTCAACACGTTCCGTGCAAGTGCGGTCGATCTCGGCCAGATACAGGTTCAGCTTGCCGGTCAGCAGTAGGCTGGAATACCATCCGCGCTTGTGCTCTTTCAGATAGCGCTTTCGCAGCAGCCCGTACTTGCCGATGGGCAGATCCGCGTCTTCGAGGCGGAGATCGGGGAACAGATAGTCGCCGTTTCGGGTATATGTCAGATCCATAATCTGTACTCCTTTTCAAGTCAAATGGTTGATTCTGTTCTTGGTGGTGGAGGGGAAAACAAGCCGAAAAATGAATATATGCAAATGCAAATCAGGACACTCGGCGAACCGCCTTCGGAGTGCGTTTTGACCCCTTGCTTGACCCCCAACTTATTGAACCTAAAAAAATGCAGTGGTCAGACCGGTTTGGAAAAGTTCTTAAAAATGGCAAATTTGACGTAAAATGACGTTTAAAAGTATCGAAAAATACCCAAATTCTGTTCGAAGCCTTCTTCCCCTGCCAAACAGCGCTTCCTGCCGGGCGTGCTGTGTCTGTGGTACTTCCTCAGCGGAAAGTGGAAGACAAGAAAAATGCTGTCGGACTGAAAAGCCGTAATCCCTCCGATCACGGCGTTTTCCCGCATAAAACGATCCGCAAAGCATACACGGCGCATCCGACATGCTGCCGAAAATCCCGGGGCTGGGCGTCACGGCCGGGGAAATGACGTGCATCCAGGCTGCCGTCGCGACCCACTCCACGAACGACGAGAAGATTGACGCCTTTGCAAAAGAATACGGCGTCACGGCCGAGAACCTGGATCTCTGCCGCATGTTCTGCAAGGGGCTGAAGGACGCCGACAATCTCGACCGCGTGCGGATCGGAGATCTTGATATCCGGCATCTGCGCTTTTTAGAGAGCAAACGCATGAAGGCGAGCGCCGAGGAGATTTACCGTCTCGATGAGTAAAACCGATAATCCGGAGTAAAAAGGAGAGAGCATGATGCTTTCTCCTTTTTTTGCCTGTTTTCAATTTCATAAGGGGAAAAAGCCGCTTTCTCTTTACGCGAGCGGGTCTCATACGGTATAATTATTCTGTTATTGACATGAGATCGGAACGGTTGAGGACATGAACATCGATCCAAACAGACTGACCGTGCGGCGGCTCACGGATTTTGCCGCGGTCGAGACGCTGTACCGAGAGCGCATGAAAAAGGACTTTGCCCGCAACGAGCTGCGGCCGCTTGCCAACCTGCGCCGCTCCTGGGAGAGGGATGCCTATGACTGCTACGGCCTCTTTCGCGGCGAGGAGATTCTGGGCTATGCGTTCTTTGTACGGCTCGGGGGCAACTATCTTTTCGACTATCTCGCCATTGCCGGGGAACACCGGGACGAGGGGCTCGGCTCGGCCTTTCTCCGCCTGCTCGCTGGCTGCTTTGCCGATGCGGACTGTGTCGTCGGCGAGGTGGAAGACCCGGACAAGGCCAAAGACGCGGCGGAAAGAGAACAGCGCGAGCGGCGGCTGCGGTTCTATCTGCGCGCCGGCTACCGGGAGACCGGGCTGCGATCCGTCGTGTTCGGCGCGGACTATCGGATCCTGGAGGTGCCCACGGCAAAGACGCACACGACGGACGAACTGCGGGAGGTCTATACCGCGCTGTGCCGGAGCGTTTTGCCTCCCGCCTTCTTTCGCACACAGTTTCACATGCAGTAAGGAAACAGAGCAGCATGGATGAGGAAACCAGAAAACGGAAAGCCGATCTGATCGCGGCGGTCCCCTTTGCGCTCTTTGCGCTCGATATCATCAATGGCTATCTGATCCAAGGTCTGTAAGGGGGCATAAAAATGAAGGAACTATTTGAACGCGTCAGCATCCGCAAATTTACGGACGAGCCCGTCGAGGACGAGAAGATCCTCGCGATCCTGCGCGCGGCCATGGCGGCGCCCTCCGCCGGCAACCAGCAGCCCTGGGAGTTCTTCGTGGTGCGCGACCGCGCCATACTGGAAAAGCTGTCGGAGGTCTCGCCCTATGCCGGCTGTACGAAGAAGGCGCCCGTCGCCATCGTCAGCGCCTATCGCGAGGGGCTTTGGGCTCAGGACTATGCCCAGATCGACATGAGCATCGCGATGGAAAACCTCTGGCTCGCCTGCGGCGGGGAGGGGCTCGGCGGCGTATGGCTCGGCATCGCGCCGATCGAGGAGCGCATGAAGGCCGTCGAGGAGATCGTCGGCATCCCGGCGGGGCTGCACGCCTTTGCCGTTTTCCCGTTGGGCTATCCGGCCGAGAGCCGGACGCAGCAGGACCGCTTCGACGAAAGCCGCATCCACTTTATCTGACCGCCGTCACGTAAAACGAAGAACGATGACATCCGGCCTTTGAGGAGAGCGACATGGCGTCAAAAAAAGAATATCTGGACTTTATCCTTGATCAGCTCTCGCCGCTCGGTGAGGTTTCCTTCCGGCGGATGATGGGCGAATATATCCTGTACTATCAGGGGAAGATCATCGGCGGCATCTACGACGACCGCTTCCTTGTCAAACGGACGCTTGCGGCCGAACGCCTGATGCCGGACGCGCCGCTTGAAGTGCCGTATCCTGGCGCGAAGGAAATGCTTCTTGTCGACAATGTCGACGACCCGGCCTTTCTCGCACAGCTGCTGCGCGCAATGGCCGACGAGCTGCCCGCCCCGAAAACGCGCTGATCTGACAGCGCCGGAAAAAACAAAGGAGGAGTGCGTGATGCTTGCCATCATAAAAGAACGATTTGAAGCGAACCGCAGCCGTCACCCCGGTCTCGACTGGGAGACCGTCGAGGCGCGCCTTCGCGGGAACGAAACCGCGCTTGCGGCCCTGCGGCGCATGGAGGAGAGCGGCGGCGAGCCGGACACGATCGGCTTTTTGCCGGACGGCAGACTGCTCTTCTGCGACTGCGCGGCGGAAACGCCCGCTCTCCGCCGCGGCCTCTGCTATGACGACGAGGCGCTTGCAAAGCGCGCGAAAAATCCCCCGAGCGGAAGCGCCGAGCGCCAGGCGCGGGAGATGGGCGTCAGTATTCTGACGGAGGAGCTCTATTACCGGTTGCAGGCGCTCGGCGAATTTGACCGAAAGACCTCCAGCTGGATCGCGACGCCCGCGGAGATCCGCCAAAAGGGCGGGGCGCTTTTCTGCGAGCGCCGCTACGGCCGCGTCTTCACCTTTCACAACGGCGCCGACTCGTATTATTCCGTCCGCGGCTGGCGCGGATACCTCGCCGTGTAAACCGACGCGTCAGGAGACTCAGCCGCGCCTAAGGCGGCCAAACCAGAACAAGGGGCGATCCTATGAATCTGTACATGGCTTTATCCCTTTTCTCTCTGATCATTCTGACCTACTGGGTGATCACGGAGCTCTTCACGATCCTCTTCCGCTTCACCGGTCTGCCGGACGAGCGGGCGCGCTTTCAGGTCATCTCTCTGCTGACCGGCTGCGGCTATACGACGAAGGAGAGCGAAATGTTCCTCTCGAACCGCCGCCGACGCAGACTGGCGCGGATCACGATGCTGTTCGGATATGTGTTCAACATCACGATCGTGACAGCCTTTATCAACGTCTTTTTATCCCTCAAACAGAGTCAGATCGAGCATTTTTACATCGCCGTTCTGATCCCGCTGGCCGCCGTGGCCATCATCTTTGTCTTCATGCGCGTGCCCGGCATCCGCGCCTGGGGCGACAGACTGCTGCAAAAGCTGGCGGACCGCATTGTCGGCCGGACGGATTCGTTCAATACCGTCACGCTGCTGGACTATATCGGCACGGACTCCATCGCCCTTGTTACGATCAACCGGATCCCGGAGGAATATCAGGGCGTTACCCTGTCGGAGACGCGGCTGAAGGCGGAGACGGGCATCCTGGTGATGCTGGTCGAAAAGCGCGGGAAAAAGCCCGTGCCAGCCGGGGCGGACACGGTTTTCGAGCCGGGCGATCAGCTGACGGTCTTCGGCGAGTACGCCACGATCTGCAAGGCCTTCCATGCTCGCGAGCGCTTTGCGGATACGCGCACCGACGCATGAGAAAAGGAAGAGAAACAGAATCGTGAAAGCATTTTACCATCTTCCCGGCCTGTTTGAGTTTTACGAGCTCTACCGCGCCTTTCTGCCGCTGTACCGCTCCCACAGGGAGTACTTTTACGACTGGTGCGAGATCGGCTCGATCTACGGCGCGCCGGCCGACTGCCTCTGGGGCGGCGGCCGCGTCGGCTTCGGCGAGGCGAAGGCGGACGAGGTCGCGGCGCTGATGCGCGAATACGGCGTTTCTTCCCGCCTTACGTTCAGCAACTCGCTCCTCCGCGCCGAGCACCTCTCCGACAGAAACTGCAACGCGCTCTGCGCCCTGTTCGAGAAAAACGGAGGAGCAAAAAACGGCGTGATCCTCACGTCGGAGCTGCTGCTTGCCTATCTGCGGCAAAACTATCCCTGCTTTTCTTTTGTCTCGTCCACCACCAAGGTGCTCACGGCGTTCGAGCAGCTGGAGGCGGAGCTCGGCCGCGCGGAATTTGACGCTGTCGTACCGGACTTCCGGCTGAACAAGGCCTTCGACAGGCTCTTTGCGCTTCCGGAGGGGAAGAAACAAAAGCTTGAATTCCTCTGCAACGAATGCTGCGATTTCGCCTGCGGCGAGCGGCGGGCCTGCTATGAAAACGTGAGCCGCAAAAACCTCGGTGAGAACTGCGCGGACCACGTCTGCGCCTCACCGGCCGCCGCCGGAGGCTATCGCTTTTCCGCGGCGATGAAAAATCCCGGCTTCATCGGGATCGACGACATCCGGCACGTCTACCTGCCGAACGGCTTTTCCCACTTCAAGATCGAGGGACGCAGCCTCGGCAGTGCGATCGTGCTGGAATTCCTGCTGTACTACCTGACAAAGCCGGAATACCAGCTGAACGTGCGCGAGGAGATCTATCTCGACAGCGCGCTCGATCTGTTCTGAAAAGAGGAAAACGTTATGTTCAAGGACTGGCAGCTTGCCATGATGGAGGACTACGGCCTGACGGACACCAACACGGGGCTTATCAACCGTGTGGCGCGCCGTCTTGCCGAAAGCCCGAACGACACGATCGAGACGGACGAATTCCGCAGCGCGTGTCTCTCCAGCGGCGTCGACCCGGATTCCTTTACCGGGAGCGATCTTGCCGAGCTGCAGCGAAAGCTGAACGAAATTACGTAAAGACCAAACGGGAAGGAAGGTGCGGACATGAACCGGACCCTGCGCGAAGACGCGGACGCGATCGTTCGCGCCTCCATCGCCGCCGTACTGCCGGACGAGGCTGTGCGCCGCACGCTCCGGGACTACCGCCCTGGGCGCGGAAAGACGCTGCTCGTCGCGGCGGGCAAGGCGGCCTGGCAGATGGCGCGCGCCGCGGCGGACACGCTGGGGCATGTCGACGGCGGCGTCGTTATCACGAAATACGGCCATGTGAAGGAGCCGATCCCCGGCCTCGTCTGCTGCGAGGCGGGACACCCTGTGCCGGATGAAAACGGCTTTGCCGCGACAAAAAAAGCGCTTGCCCTCGTCGAAGGGCTCAGCGCCGAGGACACGGTGATCTTCCTGCTCTCCGGCGGGGGCAGCGCACTGTTCGAGCTGCCGCTCATCCCCGGGGAGGAACTGCGGGACATCACGCGCCAGCTGCTCGGCTGCGGGGCGGACATCGTGGAGATCAACGCGATCCGCAAGCGGCTCTCGGCGGTCAAGGGCGGACGCTTCGCGCTCGCCTGCGCCCCGGCGCGGGTGCTCTCCATCGTGCTCAGCGATGTGCTGGGCGATCCGCTCGACAGCATCGCGAGCGGCCCGGCCTGTCCCGACGGCACGAGCTGCGCCGATGCGCTAGCCGTGGCGGAAAAATACGGCCTGCGCCTTTCCCGCGACGCGCTCGCCCTTCTCCGGCGCGAGACGCCGAAGACGCTTGACGGCGTCGAGACCTATGTCAGCGGCTCGGTGCGCGAGCTGTGTGCCGCAGCCGGGAGGGCGGCGAGCGAGCTTGGCTATGAGCCGGTCTTTTTGACCGACCGCCTCTCCTGTGAGGCGCGCGAGGCGGGGCGCTTTCTGTCCGCGATCCTCAAAAGCCATGCGGGCTCCGGCCGCGCGCTCGCCTTTATCGCGGGCGGGGAGACGGTCGTCAGGCTGACGGGGAACGGTCTCGGCGGGCGCAACCAGGAGCTTGCGCTCGCGGCCTGCGAGGGCATCGCCGGACTCGCGGAGGCCGCGGTCTTCTCCGTCGGCAGCGACGGCACCGACGGCCCGACGGACGCGGCCGGCGGCTTCGTGGACGGCGGGAGCCTGGAAAAGCTGAAAGCCGCCGGGCTGGAGCTTCACGCTGTGCTTGGGGACAACGATTCCTATCATGCGCTCGCGGCCATCGGCGGGCTGATCGTCACCGGCCCCACGGGGACGAACGTCAACGACGTCTCCGTCGCGCTGCTGCGCGCATAAACCGCCGTACGAAAAGCGCCCCGCGGCAATTCTTGACACTTCCGCGGGGGATTGAGTATAATCAGCCTGATAACAGACGGCGCGGCTGTGCTTTACCGCCGTTCAAGCCGCGGCAAAGGAGTGTCCACGATGACGATCGACGAAAAGATCAGCAGCACAAACGTCAAATCGCCCCCCGGCTGGCTGTACTGGATCCTCATGAAGGTAACGGGGATCTTAAACCGGCTGAGCAACACGCACTTTCGCTATCGCGCGCGTCCTTCGGCGGAGCGCGGCCCGATCGTCATGATCGCGAACCACGCCTCCCGCGTGGACTACCAGTTCACGGCGCCGCCCTGCTATCCGAAAAAGCTGAACTATGTCGTGGGCTACAACGAATTTTTCCGCTTCCCCACCAATCTGCTCCTGCCGACGATGCAGGTCATCCCAAAGAAGAACTTCACGCCCGACGCCCACGCCCTGCGCCAGATCCTGCGCGTCATCGCAAACGGCGGCAACATCTGCCTCATGCCCGAGGGGATGAGCTCTATCACCGGCATGGCGCAGCCCGTCATCCCCGGCGGGGCGAAGCTGCTGAAAAAGCTGGGCGTGCCGGTGTATTATTCCAAGATCTCCGGCGGCTATCTGACCTATACCAAGCACTGCCTGGACGAGCGCAAGGGGCGCATCGACGTCGTCGTCGACCGGATGTTCACGTCCGAGCAGCTCAAGGCGATGAGCGTCGAGGAGATCGAGGACACGATGAACCGCCTTCTCGCCCATGACGATTACATGTGGAACCGCAAGGCGCACGTCGCCTTTGACGGCAAGGGGCAGATGGCGAAAAAGCTCGACACGCTGCTCTACCTCTGCCCGAAGTGCGGCGCAAAATATGAGATGGACTGCGCGGGCAATACGATGACCTGCCGCAAATGCGGAAACAGCGTCGAGCTCGACGAGTTCTACCAGCTCCACCCGGTGGGGGACAGCGTCTGTCCCGAGCTTGTGACCGACTGGACCATCCTCGAGCGCGAGCGCGCGGCCGAGGAGGTCAGACGAGACAACTTCTGCCACAGCGGCCACGTCCGCGTGGGCGTGCTGCCGGAGCATAAGGCCCTGACGGGCGACGCGACCTCGCTGATCCGCGGCGAGGGCACGCTGACGCTCGACCACGACGGGCTGCACTTTGACGGCGTGCTCGAGGGGGCGCCCTTCCGCTTCACGATCGCAAGCGCCCAGCTGCCGACCTACGGCATGTGCACGGACATCAGCCGCTTTTACACCTTTGTCGACGGCCGCTTTCTGGAGTTTTATCCGGACGCGGGCGACGTGCTGCTCTGGGATCATCTGACCGAGGAGCTGCACCGCTTCCAGGGCGGCAAGTGGCAGAACACGCCCTACCGCCACCGTGAAGACTGAAAAGCACCCCGGGGCGGCACCGCGTCCGCTCCGAAAGAAAAGGAGAAAACATGAAAAAAAGCATCTGCATCCTGCTTGCCGCCATCCTTCTGCTCGGCCTGTGCGCCTGCGGCGCGAAGCCGGAGGAGGAAAAAGAGTGGACCCGCACGGGCTATTTCTCGGACGGAAACGACAACACGCTCTATGTCCTCGCAAGCCAGGACCCGGACCAGCCCGGCTGGACGGTGGGCGTTATCATGGGCGACGACATGCTGGGCTGGACGATCCCGCAGGAGGGCAGCACCCTCCACGGCGACCTCAACGCCTGGGACGAGAGCGCCGAACCCTTTGTCGTGACCATATCCGAGGAGGGCGAGGACGGCCTGCTGCTTGAGATCGAGGGCGGCGAGAGCTATCACTTTGTCCCGGCGGAGGAGGCCACCATCATCACCACCGTCAACACCGAGGGCTTCGGCAACATCGCCACCGGCGAGGGAGAGGGCACGCCGGAGATCGACCCGGAGCGCCCCTTCCAGTCCGCGCAGATCAATCTGGCTGATCCGACCGTATACACCTTTGTCGCCTGGCCGAAAACCGGCAGCCTGTTCGTCAAGTGGACGAAGGACGGCGAGGACTTCTCCACCGACGCGCAGATCACCGTCCGGCTGGACGAGAGCGCGGCGTACGTCGCCGTGTTTGAAGAGGATCCCGACTGGCAGAATCCCGTCATGAACTTTGTCGGCGAGTACCAGTGCGAGCGCGCGAACGCCAAGGTCGAGTGCTTCGGCTATGACGAGGCCCTCGTCAATATCGACTGGGGCGGAAGCGCCTGGGAGACGGCCCATTGGACCATTATCGGCCCGCTTGACACCGAGACGCTCACCATCTCCTATGAGGGCGCCGGGAAGTCGATCCTCACCTATGGCGAGGACGGCGAGATCGCAAATCAGGAGGACGTCTACGGAGACGGCACCGGCACGATCACCTTTAACGCTGACGGCACCTTTACCTGGCACGAGGATCAGAGCGAGTACGGCACGGACATGGTGTTCGAGCCGATCCCCGTCGAGGGATGACGCACCGCGATGCCACATTACAGAGAATAAAACAGGGCGGCAGATCGTTCGATCTGCCGCCCTGTTGTTTTCCTTTTATTCCTCCGCGCTCTGCGCGCGGGCGAGATAGGCCTGCTTTTCCCGCTCGTCCTCCGCCTCGAGAGAACTGGAGTTGTGTATGCCGCCGAGCGATTCCATGTGGTGCCGGAACTCATGGCGAAGGATGCCGCGCAAAAGCTCCTCGGCCTGCGCCGTATCCGCGTGGGGATAGACCCGGTCGAACGAGCCCTTGTACAGCACGACCTGTCGGATCCCGGAGGAGATCTGATATTCCCCGAGCGTGAAGAGGTCGTCACCGCGGGCATAGGACGGGATCTTCACCGCCTCCGACACGATCACGCCGCCGGAGAGCTCGCGGAAAAATTCCGCCGGCAGCTCGTCGAGCAGCTCGGACACGATCCGGCTGTATTCCGTCTCTTTGAGCACGCTCTCCCTCCTCTCCGATCCGCGTTTTTCCTTCAGTCGTCATTATACCTCGCCGCGCGGCGGCTTTCAACGAAAAAGGGGAAAAGTCCGCGCGGGAAAACCTTGTCTTTCGCGCCGTTGTCTGATAAACTTTCCTCATGGATCTTCGGCCCGCTTCGCGCGGGTCCGGCACACGGAGACAAAGAAAGGAGAGATCGCCATGTTCGTATTCTGGGGAGACGGCTCGGCTTCGTCCCGGGCTCTTGTGGACGCCATCCGCGTGCGCAGCACGGAAAACTTCAACTGGACCTTTATCTTTATCCTGGCCGTCGTGTTCTATGTTTACTGGAGCGAGATCAACAAGAAAAATTACGAGGCGATCTATGCAGGGCTCGCCCTTTACGGCGTCCACTGGCTCTATGAGATCGCAAACGCCGTCATCGGCCATGTCGCCGGCTATCCGCTGTGGTCGGTCTCCAACGCCTCGACCACCTTCATCCTGCTTATCGGCGTGTGCTGGGAGCTGTCGATGATGTTTTCGCTCGCGGGCATCATCTCCTTCAAGATGCTGCCGCATGACAGATCGAAGCGCTATTTCGCCAAAAACGGCAAGGGAGGCGTCAGCTGCAAGCTCGTCGGCGCGCTCGAGATGGCGCTGCTCTTCGCGCTGTTCGAATCCATCCTCGCCGGGACGAGCAACCACTCCTTCATCTGGGTCTACAAATGGTGGGGCGTGCTGCCCGTGTTCATCACGACCTATGTGCCCTTCTTCCTTGCGAGCAACTATGTCCCGGACATGGAGCCGAAGAAGCGCAAGGCCTTTCTGATCGGCCTGTGGGGACTTGTGGCGCTGCTGCTCGTCATCCTGATCCCGGCAGGCGTCATTTAAGAAAAAAACACGCCGTCCCGCAGGCGGCAAAAGGAACACGCAACATGAAATTTAAGCATACGAATCGAAAGGGCTTCTGGCTCGGCTTCATCGACTTTTTTACAGCCGGATTGTTCTTCCTCGTCTATATGCAGCGCGGGCTGCAGGACGAGCTTGACGCGATCCTCGGCAGACGGACGCAGCGCTATTATGTGGCCTATCTGCTCGGCATCCCGACGCTGTTTCTCTATACGCTCGTCTGGATGGCGCGCATCGCCGAGGAGCTGCGGGCAAAGGCGATCGAGCTTGGCATCGAAGGAAAGCTGACCTCCTTCCGCCACATGTTCGACTGGAACGTGTTCGGGCTGCTGCTCGGCGGCCCGGCGATCGCCACGTATCGCTTTTTCGACACGCTCAACAAGATCGAGCGGGAACTCAACAGACGCAATCAGACCCTCTGAACTCAGAGAGGAGCGGCCGTGCAATCATGAAAGAAATGTCAACAAACAGAGAGAAGGTTGAAGCATGGCGGAAAGAGATATACTGAGCATGGTCTGGTCAGGGATCGATTGGCTTGCTTTTTCGATCGGCCTGCACCTGGTGCTGAAAAAACTCAAGGAGGAGAAAAGCTGGCTTGCCTGGATCCCGGGCGTCCGCTTTTTCAAGCTCGGCCAGGCGCTCGGCATGAGCGCCGAGGGCATCCTCTGCGGCTTGCTGGAGCTGCTGCTGTACCCGATGCGCTTTTATGACTGGGATCAATTCGGCGAGCGCTTTGCGGTCGCGGCTTCGCTGATCCTGCTGGTGCTTATCGTCATCCGCGTGATCTACGAGCTGCGCCTGTTTCTGCGCGTCAGCCGCGTGTTCGGCGCGAAAAAGGGCTGGCTGCCGCTGTGGATCTTCTTCTCGGGGCTGACGATGCTCTATTTCGGCGCAAGCAAAAAACGCGTTCCCCTTGAGATCGCCGACCCCGAGGAGGGCCAGAAGGCGGGCACCGCGCCGGCCGCGATCGCGCACGCCGCGGCGGCGCATCACCTCGGAGCGGGCGAGA
>ONSW01000027.1 GCA_900320595.1 uncultured Eubacteriales bacterium
CACTTACGCTCTGGACAGATACTCGCCGGTGCGGGTGTCGACCTTGATCTTCTCGCCGCGCTCGATAAAGAGCGGGACCTTGATCTCGGCGCCGGTCTCAAGCGTGGCGGGCTTGGTGGCGTTGGTGGCGGTGTTGCCGGCAAAGCCGGGGTCGGTGTCGGTGACCTCGAGCTCCACGAAGAAGGGGGGCTCGACGTTGAAGACCTTACCCTTGTAGGAGTAGATCGTGCACTCCATGTTTTCCTTGACGAACTTGAAGTTGTCGCCGAGGACGGAAGCGTTCACGGGCTCCTGGTCATAGGTCTCGGGGTTCATGAAGTAGTACAGATCGCCGTCGTTGTAGAGATACTCCATGGTGACGCGGTCGACGGTGGCATTCTCAAACTTGGCGGTGGGGTTGAAGGAAGTCTCGGTCACGGCGCCGGTGATGACGTTCTTCATCTTGGTGCGGACAAAGGCAGCGCCCTTGCCGGGCTTGACGTGCTGGAACTCGACGACCTGCATAACCTGGCCGTCCATCTCAAAGGTAACGCCGTTTCTGAAATCGCCTGCAGTAATCATAAGGGGAACCTCCCGATCAAAATTTATCTGTTTGAATGGATTAGCTGTATTATTTTACAGTATATCCGCCGCTTTTGCAAGTCTTTTATTGCAGCGCCCGAAAGCTTTAGTTGTTCAGCACGATCAGCTCGCTCTTCGGAGCCCTGGTGATGACCTCGGCGCCCTCTTTGCGGATGATCATCACGTCCTCGATGCGCACGCCGAACTTGCCCGGGATATAGATGCCCGGCTCGGCCGAGCAGAGATCGTTCTCGGCCATCGGCGCCTCGCCGCGCGGGCCGGCCATCGGCGGCTCGTGGATGTCAAGGCCCAGACTGTGGCCGAAGCCGTGGCCAAAGTATTCGCCGTAGCCGGCCTTCTCGATCACGTCGCGCGCGGCCTGGTCGATCAGCTTGCCCGGGATGCCGGAGCGTGCGGCCGCGATGCCGGCCAGCTGCGCCTCGAGCACGGTGTAATAGACCGTCTTCATCTCCTCGGTGGCGTGGCCGACGGCGACGGTGCGCGTCATGTCGGAGCAGTAGCCGTCGGAGAGGCTGCCGAAGTCCATCGTGATAAAGTCGCCGTCGCGGATGACGGTATCGCCCGGCACGCCGTGGGGCATCGAGGTGTTCTTGCCCGTCACGACGATGGGATCAAAGGAATTGCCCTCGCTGCCGAATTTGAGCATATAGTAAACCAGCTCCGCCATGACCTCCTTTTCGGTCATGCCCGGCTTGATGATGTGCAGCACTTCCTCCAGCGCCTTTTCGCTGATGCGCTGGGCGCGGATCATGCTCTCGATCTCCGAAGCGTTCTTCGACGCGCGCAGCGACATCATCAGCCCTCCGGCGGGCAGCAGCGTGCGGCCGAGCAGCTTTTCAAAGGCGGCCCAGCGCGCGTGGCTGAGCTTTTCGTCCTCCGCGGCGAGCTTTTCCGCGCCGCTTTCCTTCAGCGCGGCGCTGATCAGACCGGAAAGGCTGTGCTCGCGGTCGAACATCTGCACGGCGCAGCAGCCGCCGGCGATCTTTTCGGCCGCCTCGATATAGCGCGAGTCGGTCAGCAGCCAGGCCTTTTCCCGGCCGACCACGACGGCGCCGTCGGTAAAGGCGAAGCCGGTGGCATAGCGCTGGTTCTTTTCGTCGGTAAGGAGGATCGCGTCAAGCCCCTGGCGGGCAAGCGCGTCCTGGATGCGTTTGATGTTGTTCATATTCCTGTCTCCTCTGAAGTTGGCCGCGGGAAGGTCACGACAAAGACCGAGCCCTGCGGTTTATTTTGACCGACGGCAATGGTGCCGCCGTGTGCCAGTACGGCGTCATGAACGATGCTCAGCCCCAGTCCGCTGCCGCCCGAGGCGCGCGAGCGCGCCTTGTCCACGCGGTAGAAGCGGGCAAAGATGTTCAGTCTGTCCTCCTCGGGGATGCCGATGCCGGTGTCCGCCACGGTGAGAAGGACCTTGTCCTCCTCGGCGTTCACCTTTACCTGCACCGAGCCGCCGGGGACGTTGTATTTGACGGCGTTTTCCATCAGGTTGAAAACGATGTGGAACATGTCGTCGGTGTTCGCCATCACGACGCAGCCGTCCGAAAGATCGCAGCGGATCTTCACGTCCTTCTCCGCCGCAAGCGGATTGAGCACGGCGAGCGCGTCCACGGTCACCTGCTTGAGATCGACCGGCTCGGGGATCACCTGCACGCCGTCGTCGAGACGCGACAGGTCGAGCAGCTTTTCCGTCGTGCGCTGCAGCCGCTCGGCCTCGTGGCCGATGTCGGCGGCGAATTCGCGCATCGTCTCGCCGTCCATGCTGCCGCTCTGCACGATGCTGTCGGACAGCAGACGGATCGAGGCCAGCGGGGTTTTCAGCTCGTGGCTCGCGTCGGAGACGAAGCGGCGCCGCTGCTTTTCGGTGTCCTCCAGACGGGCGGTGAGATGGTTGAACTCATTTCCGAGCTCGGTGATCTCGTCGCTGCCGCTCGTTTCAAGCCGGTGGGCATAGTCGCCGCCGGCCACGATGCGGATCGAGCGCACCAGCTCGCGCATGCGCCGCAGCAGCACCGTGGTGAACACCCCCGCGAACAGCAGCGCGACGGCGCCGATGATCAGCGAGATGCGCATCAGGCTGCGCTGGATGTCGGAGATCAGGTCGGCTCGCTCATAGTCCTGCTCGCACAGGTACACCGCGCCGATCATGTTCCCGCGGCTGTACACGGGCACGGCGCAGGAGCTGGAAAACGCCTCGCTCGTGAAATGCGAGCGGAACACGCTCTTGCCGCCGAGCGAGGAGAGGATGTCCGCGATGTCGGTCACGGCGCCGGCCGTGCCGGCGTCGTCATAGACGACGGTACCGTCCTCGCCGGTGACGACCGTACGGGAATAGCCGCCGAGATCGAGCAGCCGCAGCACCTCGCGCACGCTCTCCGGCGCGAGCCTGTCAAGGCCCGACAGCGACGAGGCGACGACGGCGGCCTGGCCGGAGATCGCGCTGCGCTTTTCCTCAAAGATCAGATCGCGCGAGCTCGTCAGCGGATAGATGTTGAGGATCACAAGAAAGATCAGCAGCACCGCCGTGATAAAGCCCAGAAGCTGGATGCGAATACTGTGCATTATAAAACACCATTCCTTATAGCCTTCCCCGCTCGCGGGGAAGGTGTCGGACTCTGTCCGACGGATGAGGTCTTTCTTTAAAGCCTTCTCCGCTTGCGGGGAAGGTGTCAGACTTTGTCCGACGGATGAGGCCTTTCCTTATAGCATTCCCCGCTTGCGGGAAAGGGGACCGCATCAGCGGTGGACGAGGTCCGCCGCTGACGCGGGCAGCGCGGATCAGTCAACAAAGTAATAGCCGACGCCCCACTTGGTGATGATGAACTCAGGCTGGGCGGGGTTTTTCTCCAGCTTTTCACGCAGACGGCGGATGTGCACGTCGACGGTGCGCGTGTCGCCCTGGTAATCATAGCCCCAGACGAGATTCAAAAGACTCTCGCGGCTGTAAACGCGGCCGGGATTGCGCATCAGAAACTCGATGAGATCGAATTCCTTCATCGTCAGCTCCACGCTCTGTCCGTCCTTATAGGCGCTGCGGCGCTCGGGATCGATGGAGATGTGGCCGCGCTGCAAAACCGCCGACGTGCTCTGCGGCACGGCGATCGAGGCGCGGCGCAGCAGCGCGCGCACGCGGGCCTTGAGCTCGAGAATGTCAAAGGGCTTGGTGACATAGTCGTCCGCCCCGGATTCAAAGCCCATCAGCAGATCGGCGCTTTCGCTGCGCGCGGTGAGCATGATCACCGGCACGGTCGAAAAGCCGCGGATCTCCTGGCAGGCCTGCAGCCCGTCCTTCTTCGGCATCATCAGATCCAGGATGATCAGATCATACCGGTTTTCCCGCGCCATATTGACGGCCGCCTCGCCGTCATAGCAGCAGTCGACGGTATAGCCTTCGCTTTCGAGATTGAACTTGATGCCCTTGACCAGCAGCACCTCATCGTCGACGACCAGGATCTTCATGCCGTGTCCTCCTCTTTTTGGTTGCAATTTGCCCGCACAAACCGTATAATACTAATACTATACCACATTCCGTGAAAAACGGGAGAGCAAAATGAAAAAAAACAAACTGATTCCGCTTATTCTTACGATCTGCCTGCTCTTCGGCACTTTTGCGCCGGCGGCGAGCGCGGTTGACGAGCCCTCGCTTCACAGCGCCAAGGCCGTCGTTTTGGCCGATCTGGATTCCGGCAGACTTCTCTATTCGAAAAACGCCGACGAGCAGCGCTCCCCGGCCAGCCTGACCAAGATCATGACCGTGCTCCTCGCGGTCGAGGCGCTCGAGCGCGGCGAGGTCACGCTTGAGGAAATGGTCACGGCCCAGTCCGACTGTCTCGAGGGGCTGAACACCGACTCGAGCACCTCCGGCATCCAGCCCGGCGAGGTCATGCGCTATCAGGATCTCCTGTACTGCGCGATGGTGCACAGCGCCAACGAGGCCTGCAACGTCCTCGCCCACCGCGTATCCGGCAGTGTCTCGGCCTTTGTCGAAAAGATGAACGAGCGCGCGGCGGAGCTCGGCTGTACGAACACCCACTTTGCCGACCCGAACGGCCTTTCGAACGAGAACCATTATACCACGGCCTATGAGATGTATCTGATCACGCGCGAGGCCATCACCCACCCGCTTTTCGCCGAGATCTGCAACACCCGCGGCTATGACATGCCTGCCACGAATGTCAGCCAGGCGCGCTCCTTCGCCAACTCCAACGCCCTGATCTCGGCCGACTCGGAATACGGCAGCAGCTATCTCTATCCTGCCGCCGCCGGCGTCAAAACCGGCTTTACCCAGCGCGCGGGCTACTGTCTCGTCTCCACGGCGGAGAAGGACGGCGTCCGGCTCCTCGCGGTCGTCATGGGCTGCGACGGCTGGCTCAACGCCGGCATCGACGAGTATGAAAACTTCTCCGATACGATCTCTCTTTACAACTGGGCCTTTGACAACTTCGCCTATCGCCAGGCGGTCTCCACGACGAACGTCGTCACGCGCGTCCAGGTCGAGCTTGCCGCCGACGCGGATTCCGGCGTCAACCTTCGTCCCCAGAACGACGTGACGCTCCTGCTGCCGAAGGATCTCGATCTTGAAAAGCTCGAGCTGCAGACGACGGTCTTTGACGACATGCTTGTCGCGCCGATCGGCGCCGGAACGGTGCTCGGCCGGGCGGAGATCGTGATCGACGGCGTGGATTACGGCCACGTCAATCTGGTCAACGCAGCGGAAGTGGAGCTCTCGCGCAAGGAGTTTATGAACCGCCAGGTCCACGAGACGATCGCGCGCCCCTGGGTCATCGTGCTGCTCGTCTTTATCGTACTGCTGGCGGGCGGGTATCTCGTGCTGGTGCTGCGCTACCGGGCGCAGCGGCGGAAATACCTGCGCCGCAAGCGCGAGCTGGCCGCGCGCCGCGCCGCGCGGGAGCGCAGCGCCGATCCTCCGCTGCCCGTCGAGAGCACCCAGCGCTTCGCCGCGTACATCGACGAGGAAATGGAAAAGAAAAAGAGACAATAAACGACCAACGGCCGCCGCGGAGAACACGTCCGCGGCGGCCTGACGTATCTCCGCGCGGGAACGGGAGAAAAAAAGAAGTAGATATTTCCTCTTCTCTGTGATATTCTTCAGGAAAATCCCGTCCGCGGGCGGGAGCTTTTTGCGATTTTATCCGCACAGCAGGTGATCTTTATGTGCACGAAACAGGATCTTCGCGAAAACCGCACGCGCGGCGCGATCGCGGCAAACATGCTGCTCGCGGCGGCGAGCCTTTTTGTCAACGGCTTCGGCGTCTATCTCACGATCCAGGCCAACATCGGCGCCGGCCCGTGGGACGTGCTGAATCTGGGGCTGTCCAAAACACTCGGCATCCTCTACGGCACGGCCTCGATCTGCGTATCGTTGACCATCCTTGCCATCGACGTGCTCCTGCGCGAGCCGATCGGCATCGCCATGTTCATCGACGCGATCGTCGTAGGCAAGGCCGTGGATTTCTTCAACCGTCTGAACGTGGTGCCTGCCTGCCGCTCGCCCTTCGCCGGCGTGCCGGTCATGATCGCGGGGCTTTTCGTGATGGCCTATACCCAGTTTGCCTATATGTCCGCGGCGCTCGGCTGCGGGCCGCGCGACACGCTGCTGGTCGGTCTGGCCAAGCGTCTGAGCCGGCTGCCGATCGGGGCGGTGAGCATCGCGCTGCTCTCCCTCGCCACGCTCACGGGCTGGCTGCTGGGCGGGCCGGTCGGCGTCGGGACGCTGATCTGCGCCTTCGGCACCGGGCCGATCATGCAGCTTGCGTTTCGCACGGTGCGCTTTGACGCGACGAAGATCTGCCATCAGCATCTGACGGAATCGATCAAAATCCTCCTTGCGAAAAAGACGAAGGACGGCCGAAACTGCGCCGCATAACCAAAAATCCTCCTGCAAATACTATCCGTGTCAACAGATAGAAAAGCAGGAGGATTTTTCATATGAAAGCAACCGGAATCGTGCGGCGGATCGACGATCTCGGCCGGGTCGTGATTCCCAAGGAGCTGCGCCGCACCATGCATCTGCGCGAGGGCGCCCCGCTGGAGATCTTCACGGACAAGGACGGCGAGCTGATCTTCAAAAAGTATTCGCCGATCGGCGAGCTGGGCGAGTTCGCCGCCGACATGTGCGACAGTCTCCGAAAGGCCACCGATCTGCCGGTCGCGGTCTGCGACCGGGACAGTGTCATCGCCGTCGCCGGCGCGGCGAAAAAGGAGCTGGCGGGCAAGACAGTCAGCAGTGAGCTTGAAGGGATCATGGATCGCCGTGGCCTTTACCGACGCACTGCAGCCGACCCGATCGTTCCGCCCTGCGAGGGCGGGGAGAAATACGCGGTTTCCGTCGCCGCACCGATCCTCTGCGAGGGCGACGTGGCCGGCTGTGTGCTGTTCCTGTCTCCGGACGGCGCGAAGGGCGGCGAGGCGGAGGAAAAGCTCGCCCGCGTCGCGGCGCACTTCCTCGGCCGCCAGATGGAGGGATAAGTTCCCTCTTGCAAGTTGTGCCGACACATGGTAAAGTGAGACCGGGAAGCGGGTACGCAGATTGTCGGCGACCGTTTGCCAATACAAGAAAGGAGAACGGACGAGTGAGAATTTCCTGCTGAGTTTTCGGGTATGACAGACGCGGCTCCGGGTGGAGACCGCGGACTTTGTCGTGCCTGCCGACGCGCAGGAAAAACGTTTCACCGGCCGTTTATGAGAGCGGGCTTTTATGCGCCCCAGCCCTCCGTGCAGCCGCGGGATTTTTCCTGCGGCCGCACTTTTTTATATATAAGGAGGACACGACATGGCGCAAATCAAGGTCTCGGATCTGACCTTTGCCTATCCGGGCAGTTACGACAATATTTTCGAACATACGAGCTTTCAGTTCGACAGCGACTGGAAGCTGGGGTTTATCGGCCGCAACGGCCGCGGCAAGACGACCTTTTTGAAGCTCTTGATGGGGGAATATCCCTTTCAGGGGCGTGTCGACGCGCCGATGGCCTTCGACTATTTTCCCTTTGCGGTGCCGCATCCCGGATCCCTGGCCGGAGAGGTGTGCGAGGAGATCGACCCCGATGTGCCGTCCTGGCGGCTCGCGCGCGAGATGGCAGCGCTTGGGCTGGGTGAAGACGTGCTCTGGCGGCCGTTCGACACACTCTCAAAGGGGGAGCAGACCAAGCTGCAGCTCTGCCTGCTCTTCGCGCGGGAAAACCGGTTTCTGCTCATCGACGAGCCGACCAACCACCTTGATATCCGCGGCCGAGAACTGGTCAGCCGGTACCTGAACATGAAAAAGGGCTTTCTTCTCGTCAGCCATGACCGCACCTTTCTCGACGGCTGCGTGGACCACATCCTGTCGCTGGGCCGCGCCGAGATCGAGGTGCAGCGGGGAACCTTTTCTTCCTGGTGGGAGAACCGGCAGCGGCAGGATGCCTTTGAACTGGCGGAAAATGAGAGATTAAAGAAGGACATCCGGCGCCTGCAGGCTGCGGCGAGGGAAAAGGCACAGTGGTCCGACACCGCCGAGCGTCGAAAGACGGGCATCGACCGAACGAAGGTGGACAACGTCAAGGGCTGGGCGCCGCTGCAGGGAGCCAAGTCCAAAAAGCAGATGGCCCGTGCCAAGGCCATCGAAAAGCGGCGTGACGCCGCGATCGAGGAGAAGCAGGGGCTGCTGAAAAATCTCGAGGAGGTCGAGGCGCTCAAGCTCATCCAGCCGCCCTTTTACACCGACCGGCTCGTCGAGCTGCGCGCGCTTTCCGTCGACTACGGCGCCGGAGCGCTCTTTGCCCCGCTGTCCCACACGCTGCGGACGGGCGACCGCGTCGCGCTCCTCGGCCCGAACGGCAGCGGCAAGTCCAGCGTCATCAAGCTCATCTGCGGCGGGGAGATCCCGCACACCGGCCTTTGCGAGACGGCGAGCCGCCTTGTGATCTCCTATGTGCCGCAGGACACGGGCTTTCTGCGCGGCGATCTGAAGGATTTTGCCCGCGAAAAGGGCATCGACGAGAGCCTGTTCAAGGCGATCTTGCGCAAGCTGGACTTTTCCCGCGTCCAGTTTGAAAAGGACATGGCCGATTACAGCGCGGGGCAGAAGAAAAAGGTGCTGCTGGCCGCGAGCCTGTGTGAAAAGGCGCACCTGCACATCTGGGACGAGCCGATGAACTATATCGACGTCTATTCCCGCATGCAGCTGGAGGAGCTGATCCTGCAGAGCCGCCCGACGCTGCTCTTTGTCGAGCATGACCGCGCCTTCTGCGACAGGGTCGCCACCGCGAAGATCGAATTGTAGGGAAACGAAAACCGATCCTGCCGCCCCCGCAAAGCCTCCCTTGTGTAAAGGGAGGAGTGATTGCTGCTCCGGAGGCGGACCGAACGCTAGACAATCCCCCGGTCAGCTCGTGCCTCGCTGACAGCCCCCTTTGCACAAGGAGGCCTTGCAGCGGGGCTTTCGGTCAGGCGATGGCGCTGAAATCCACCATATCCAGCGCGGCGTCGATCTCATCGTCGCTCAGCCCCGGCTGACGGATATGCAGCGTCACGAACGCATTTTCCAGATAGACATAGGCGTACAGATCCTCGCCTTTCTGCAGTACCGTCAGCTCCGTTCCATCCGGGGTCATGTGGCTCCGGGACGAGAACTCACTTACATCCTTGACTTCGTCGTAGATCTCAAACCCGCTTGAGAGCGTTCCGTAAGGGGAGCAGTAGAGATAGCAGCTTGTCCCGCCGTTTTCCGCGTCGCCTGTCAGAAAGAAGTTGACAGCAAAAGTCCCTTCGTTGAAGTAATAGAATTTTTCATAAGCAGCGGGCTCGGTGCGGAAAAGATGGCCGCCCCCGGCGCAGACCTCGTTGATCTTCGCCGTGATCTCCTCGCGGCTTGCGTATTGCGTAAAAGCGCCGTAATTCTGGTACATCACCTTCCGCGCCTTGCGCAGCTTCAGGCCATGGCTTGCCGCGATGCTCTCAAGCTTCTCCGCCATCTCCTGCGAGTAGATCTGATAATTGTAGTCATAACCATACAAAGGGGCGTTGTAGAGAACGGCCTGTTTATATGTCTCGTTCTGCTCGTATTCCGCCTGTGTCGCCGTGCGGCGCTCGATTTCCCGAAAGCCGTCGTAATAGCCGAGAAGATTCCCGTCTTCGTCATAGCTCGCTGAGATGGGGGCGTAAAAAATCACCGTCCAGGTGCCGTCCCCGTTGTCCTCGCATCCATCACAAACGCAGTCGTCCGGCCATACGAAGACGTCTGGCTGAAAAATCCCGTTGCTCTTGCGCCAGGTATCCCATTCCGCCCAAGCCTCGGTGGAATTGTCGATCTTCCGGCGGATCTCAGCGTCCATCTCCTCCGGCACCTCCTGCGGCTGGGTAAGCGACAAAAGCCCGCTGTCGGGGATGTCCGCCGAAGCGGAATCTTTTATGAACAGTGCCCGGATTCCGAAGAGCCCCGCGGCATAAGCCGCAGTCCCAAGACCCAGAATCAGCGCCGCGGCCAGCGCAAAGGTGATGATGCGCTTTCTTGCGATGTGCCGCGGCGCTTCTTCCACCTTATAGCCGAGCAGTGCGCGGGCGCTTTCCAGATGCTCGTCTTTTATGTCGTTTATGGCAAAAAGTGTGTTCTCACTGTTTAGCATAATCCTTCCTCCTTCAGCTGTCTGAGCAGCTTTTTTCTTGTGCGGTGCAGCATGGATTTGATCTTGCTTTCCGTAAAGCCGCTCTTTTCCGCGATCTCCGCAAGCGGGGCGAGATACCAATACCGGGCGAGAAAGACATCACGCTCGGTTTTGTCAAGGCCGTCAAGCAGCCGACGTACCGCCCTGTTCAGCTCGCGGAGTTCGAGCTGCTTTTCCGTGTCGGCGCCGGAATCCAGCGTTCCGGCCAACTCGTCCAAGGCGGCGGCAAGCTCCCCGCCGCCGCGCTTGAGCGCGCTTCCGCTACGCAGCCGAGTCAGGGACAGCCAGCGGGTCAGCTTGGCGAGATAGGGCGCAAGCATCGTCGGCCGGTGCGTGGGCATGGAATTCCACGCGTGCAGGTACGTATCGTTGACGCATTCCTCGGCGTCGGCGCTGTTCGCCAGAATGTTGTAGGAGATCGTGCGGCAGTATTTTCCGTATTTCGCCGCGGTTTCCTCGATGGCCTGCTCGGAGCGCGCCCAATAAAGATCAACGATTTTGGAATCTTCCATTCAGTTTTCTCCTTTCTGAGGACCCTCGCTGTATAAAAAGCGTTCTGTGCGGAAAAGTTGCGGAATATTTTTACGAAGCGCAGAGCCGCAGGAAAAGCGAGGCAGCGCAAAGCCTCCCTGTGCCGTAACCTTTTGAAACTTTTTTCGCAAAAGGTGCCGAAAAGCCCTTGACTTTCGCCAAAATCCCGGTATAATAATATGGCCTGTCCGAAATGACGGGTAAATTTCCTTGCTCCCGACAATGAGCGGGGGCCAAATGACCAGAAGGAGGTGCAACCATGGCAAAAGCAAGCGAAAAGTACGAGGTAATGTACATCATCAACCCCAACCTCTCCGAGGAGGAGACCGCGGCGGTCGTTGAGAAGTTCAAGGCACTTGTTGAGGCTAATGGTACGCTCGACGAAATCGAGGAGATGGGTAAGCGCAAGCTCGCTTACGAGATCAACTACATTTCCGAAGGCTACTATGTCCTCATGAAGTTCACCAGCGGACCGGAGTTCCCGGCCGAGCTGGACCGTATCCTCGGTATCACCGACGGCATCCTGCGTCGTCTGATCACCATGCGCGCGGAATAAGGAGAGACACATGCTCAATCATATCACGATCATGGGCCGCCTTACCCGCGATCCGGAGCTCCGGATGACCCAGTCCCAGACCCAGGTCGCGTCCTTCACGCTCGCTGTCGACCGCGATTTCGGCGGCCGCGACGGCGCGGAGAGACAGACCGACTTCATCGACTGCGTTGCATGGCGCCAGACCGCCGAGTTCGTCAGCAAGTATTTCACCAAGGGCCGCATGGCAGTCGTCTCCGGACGTCTGCAGAGCCGTAAATGGGAAGACCGTGACGGCAACAAGCGCACCAGCTGGGAAGTCGTCGCTGACAACGTCTACTTCGGCGACAGCCGCCGCGACGGCGCAGAATCTACCGACAGCCGCCCCAGCTATTCCAGCAGCTACGAAGCCCCGAAGAGCAGCCCCAAGGCCGCTTCTCCCTTTGAAGAGCTGGAAGGCGACGACGGCGAATTACCGTTCTAATTCTTAGAAGGAGGATACAGCTTTGGCTTTCGATAAAAACAACCCCAAGAACCACAAGCGCAGAAAAGTCTGCCAGTTCTGCGTCGACAAGGCCACCTTTATCGACTATAAGGACACCGCAAAGCTTCGTCACTACCTGTCCGAGCGCGGCAAGATCCTGCCCCGCCGTACGACCGGTACCTGCGCGATGCATCAGCGCGAGCTGACCGAGGCGATCAAGCGCTCCCGCCAGATCGCTCTTCTGCCCTACGTTCTCGACTGATTATCTCGATACAGAAACGTCCCTTCCCGATCGGGAAGGGACGTTTTTTGTTTTATGCTTTTCAGAGCAGCTCCGCCGCCTCGCGCAGATAGTCCTCCAGCACGCGCTCGCTCGCCGCGGCGACGATCGAGCTCTTCTCCGCGGAAAAGCAGAGCGCCTCGCCGTCGGCCCTGCGGCACACGCCGCCGGCCTCCTCGACGATCAGCGCGCCCGCCGCGTAATCCCACAGCGAAAGGCTCAGCTCGAAATACAGCCCCGCGCGCCCCGCGGCCACGCTGGCGAGATCCAGCGCCGCCGTGCCCTCTCGCCGCACGTCAAGGCTGCGGTCGAACATCCGGCGCGCCAGCGCAAAGGTCTTGTCCGAAAGCTCCGGGTTATACGGCGAGGTGCCAAAGCACACCACGCTGTTTGCAAGCTCGTCCGCCGCGGTGCGGATCGGGCTGCCATTCAAAAAAGCGCCTGCGCCGCGCACGGCGTGGAACATCTCGTCAAGATAAGGGTTATAGATCGCCGCGGCCTGCACCACGCCGTTTTCGGCATAGGCCACGGACACGCAGCTGTGCGAAAAGCCGCGGACAAAGTTCATCGTGCCGTCGATCGGGTCGATGATAAACAGCTGTGCGGCGTCAAGCGACTCCTGCTCGTTCATCTCTTCACAGAAAAAGTGCGCCTCCGGCAGCGCGGCGCGCAGATTCCAGATCACAAGCTGCTGCACGGCGCGGTCATATTGGGTCACGACGTCGCGCGCGCCGCTCTTGGTTTCGGTCATCACGCCCTTCGCGTGCAATATAAGCTCGCCGGCCTTGCGCTCGGCCTCCTGTATGGCAAGACAGATCTCTTCGAGCGTCATCATCAATCCCCGTCCTTTTTTCAAGCATGAACCCAGTATAGTATAATGATTATAAGATGGCGAAAAACGAAATTGTTTTTCGCCGCGCCGCTTTGCGGCGCAGCAAAACAGCATGGCTGTTTTGCCATATATTCATTGCAATGAACATCATGCGAATGATTCTATGAATCATTCGCCGCCAAACTTGTCATTTGGCGGCGAAATCAATCGTATACGCAATTGATTTCGCCATCCGATGATCATTATAGCACGCCGCGAGGGCGAAAGAAAGAGGGGGCGCCATAAAATTCTATCCCCACGAAAGGCGGCGGAGAAAGCAAAAGCGTCTTTTCGGCGGTGCTGCAGAGGCGTATTTCTTACCGGAAAGTTACCGCCCCGTGACAAAACAAAGTCCTTCAAATGGGACAGTGGCTTGTGCTATACTGTCAGCATAGAGCAAAACGGAGGGATCTTTATGCCCAGATCGCAGAATCAAAAATTAAAGCTTTTGTATCTGATGCGCTATCTGCTGCAGAACTCCGACGAGGCACATCCCGTCGGGATCGCGCAGATGGTCGACGAGCTTGCCGCGCACGGCATCGCCGCTGAGCGCAAGAGTCTGTACGCCGACCTTGACGCGCTGCGCGAATTCGGGCTGGACGTCGTGCAGGCGCGCGGCAAGACCGTGGGCTATTACATCGGCACGCGCGAGTTTGAGCTGCCGGAGCTCAAGCTGCTGGTCGACAGCGTCCAGTCGTCCAAATTCATCACCCAGAAAAAGACGCTCGCCCTGATCCGCAAGATCGAAGGCCTTGCCAGCGCCCACGACGCCGTGCTGCTCCAGCGCCAGGTCTATGTCCGCAACCGGGTCAAGAGCATGAACGAGAGCGTCTATTACAACGTCGACGAGATCTCCTCGGCCATCACGGGCGACAAGAAGATCCGCTTCCGCTATTTTGAATACACCGTCGACAAGGAACGGCGCTACCGCCACGACGGCGCGTATTACGAGGTCAGCCCCTGGGCGCTGATGTGGGACGACGAAAACTATTATCTGCTGGCCTTTGACACCGGCACCGGCACGATCCGCCACTATCGCGTGGACAAAATGGCGCAGATCTCCGCGTGCGAGACTTTCCGCGACGGCAAAGAGGCCTTTGCCAGGCTCGACATGTCGGCCTATTCCAAGACCGTCTTCGGCATGTTCGCCGGCGAGGCCGAGACCGTCCGCCTCCGCTTTTCCAACCGTCTTGCAGGCGCGGTGATCGACCGCTTCGGCCGCGACGTCATGCTCATCCGCGAGGACGACGAGCATTTCTCCGTTACGATCAGCGCGGTCGTCAGCCCGCAGTTTTACGCCTGGGTCTTCGGCTTCGGCGCCGAGGCGGAGATCCTCTCGCCCGCGCATGTGCGCAAAGGCATGGCCGACATGGCGCGCGAAGTGACGGAGAAGTACGGAAAGTAACCCGGCGAGCAGAGAGAACGTCTCCCTCACAAAGAGGGCGCGAAGAGAGAGGAAACAAAATGGCACAGCGAACGATCCATTATCTCATCGGGGAGGACCTGATCGGGCTCGGCATCCGCGATGTCGACCGCTTTCGCATCGGCAACGTCCTGCCGGACGCGATCGAGGACCTTGTCTTCCGCAATCTGACGCACTATCAGGTCGACACGGAACTGGACGGCAAAAGCGTCCGCTATTCCGACTTTGAGCGCTTCCGGCGCGAGTTTGCCCCGCTTGTCGAGACGGACGATCTGTATCTCGGCTATTACATGCACCTCGTCGAGGACGCCTGCTACCGCATCTTCTGGCACAAGGTGCGCCTGTTCGACCGAAACATGACGCGCGAAAAGGTCGCGGTGCTGCACAACGACTATCACCTGCTCAACGCCTATATCGTCTCGCGCTACCATATCCGGGACGAGCTTGTCATGCCCGCGCGCTTTTCGGGCGAGCCTATCAACCGCATCTATCCCTTCCTGCTGGAGGATTTCCTCGCCGAGATGCGCGGCGACTTTACCGAGCACCCCGAGGGGAAGACCGTCTATATGACCGAGGCGCTGCTCGAGGAGTATCTTTCGGACGCGATGGACGTCTGCCGCGACGCGCTGCGCCGTATCCTCGCGGGCGGCGAGCCGCTCGACCCGCTGAGCCTGACCTGGTGAGCGCCCGCCGGTCTTGACATAAACCGCAGGAAGAGATTATACTTGCCTCAGGCAAAAAGCCAATAAAAGGAGAGAACAAGATGAAAAAACTGACAAGTATCCTGCTGCTGATTGCGATGCTGCTGGCACTGACGGCCTGCGGTGCGGCCGGATAAGCGGAAGACACCGCCGCCGCGGACAAGCTCAAGGAAGCGGCGCAGAAGGTCGAGGAGGCCACCGCTGCGGCTGAGGAAGCCGCTCTCGAGGAGGAGACTGCTGCGGAAGCCGCCGAGGCCGCTCCCGCGGAGGAAGCGGAAGAAACCTATGAAGCGGAAGAAATGATCGGCGAGAAGAGCGGAAACAGCTATGCCAACGAGACGCTCGGCATCCGCGCGGAGTTCTCCGACAACTGGACGATCCTGGACGACGAGCAGACGGCTCAGATGCTGGGTCTCGTGGCGGACAACTTCTCGGAGGTCGATCTGGCCGAGCAGCTGCGCGAAAGCGGCTCGCTCTATGACCTGTACGCGATGACGGTGGATCAGAGCGGCGACAATGTGAACGTTGTGATCGAGGATCTCGGCGTCGTCAACGGCATCATCATCGACGAGAAGAAATATCTTGAGATCGCGGAAGACCAGCTTGAAACCACCTTCGCCCAGATGGGCATGACGGACGTCACGCTTGACAAGGGAACGTATTCCTTTGCCGGAAAAGATCACGTCTCCGTCCTGATCTCGGGCAATTACAACGGCGTTCCCGTATACGAGCGCATGGTGCTTCTCAAGACCGGCAACTACATGGGCGTGGTCACGGCCTTCTCGCTTGATACGGCGCGCCTGGACGGCATCATGGGCTTGTTCTCTGCCTACGAGGAATAAAACAACCGACATACGGCATCAAAAAAAGACGGGATATCCCGTCTTTTTTTATTGTTATGTACAGCCTTCTTCCGGTATGTCGTACAGCTTTCCGACCGCGTCAAAGCCCTGCGGGCGGTAGGCGACGGAGGAGATGCGCCGCTTCGGCAGGCCGTATTTCGCGTTGTAGCCGAAGAGATTGAGGTAGCGGTCAAGGTCACCCGCCTCGGCGTCCATCGCGCACAGCAGCTCCCAGGTCGCGTGGGCGTCGTCGATGGCGCGGTGGGTGTTCTGCGAGACGAGCGCATAGGCCGCCACGGCGTCGGCGAGCCGGTGCGGATAGGGGCGCCGGTCCTTATAGACCGTCAGCGCGTCTAAGAAGCGCACGCCCCTGAGCGTCCCGGCGAGACCGTAGGCGTCGAGCAGATAGTATAAAAACACCAGATCGAACTGGGCGTTGTAGGCGACCACAAGCGTCCGGCCGTGGGCGAGCATGTCCGCCAGCGCGCGGGCGGCCTCGTTTTTGCCCACGCCGCCGCGCAGCATCTCCTCGGTAATGCCCGTCAGCTCCGTGATCTTCTCCGGCAGCCGCTTTCCGGGCGAGAGGCGGATGAACTCGTCATACTCCTCCGCCTCGCCCGCGGCCGTCACGCGCAGCAGCGCCAGCTCGATCACCTCGTCGCTGCGCGGGGAAAAGCCGGTCGTCTCGGTGTCGAGCACGACGATCGAATCAAATTGTGCAAACAGGCTCTCCAGCATGATTCCCTCTTTTCAAACAAGATCCGGCAGGGGCGGCAAGCCCCTGCCGGAAGCTGTTTTCTGCTTACTTGATAATGGCGTTGACCTTCTCTTCGACCTTCTTGGCTACGTCCAGCGGCACGATGCCGCCCTTGACGACCTTGTCAAAGATCTCGCCGCAGCTCTTCTTGTTGAACAGCTTGATGGGGTACTTCAGCAGCTGGGGCGCGTATTCCTTGATGACGGCGGCGGTCTTTTCGTTGTCGAAAAGCTCTTTGACGGTAAGACTTCTGAAATCCATGGCAAAGCTCCCTTTCTGTTGAGATGCTTTCATTATACCGCAATCGGCGCAGGATGCAATTTAATTTTTGTAAACAAAAACGCTGTCATCCTGAGCGAAGCGAAGGATCTTTCCTTTCAAAAGCTTTTCAAAAGCGAAGATTCTTCGTCCCTTCGTTCCTCAGAATGACAGCACGTTTTTATTTCTTCTTTTTCCCGAAGATGCTTCCGAAGCCGGAAGCTCCTCCGTCATATTCGCCCATCGAGGCGGCAAACTGGCGCAGCAGCTCCTTCTGTGAGCCGGTCAGCCCCTTGGGCACCTTGATGTTCACGGTGACGAACTGATCGCCGCGCCCCGAGCCGCGCAGATAGGGGATGCCCTTGCCGCGCATGCGGAAGGTCGCGCCGGGCTGTGTACCCTCGGGGATCGTGAGCTTGACGTTGCCGTCGAGCGTCGGCACCTCGATCTCGGCGCCGAGCGCCGCCTGGGCATAGGAGATGTCCTGCATCAGCAGCACGGAGTTGCCGTCGCGCTCAAAGCGGGCGTGCGGACGCACGATCACGCCGACGAGCAGATCGCCGGCCGGGCCGCCGTTCACGCCGCCGTTGCCCTGGCCGTGCAGCGAGATGGCCTGGCCGTCGTCGATACCGGCGGGGATGGTCACGCTGATCTTGTGCTGACGGCGGACGCTGCCCATACCGCGGCAGGTCTTGCAGGGCTGGTGGATGATCTTGCCCGTGCCGCGGCATTTCGAACACGGCGCGGTGGACTGCGCCATGCCGAAGGGCGTGCGCTGGGTGGTACGTACGGTGCCGCTGCCCTTGCAGTCGGGGCAGACCTCGGGCGTCGTGCCGGGGGCGCAGCCGGTGCCCTTGCAGTCGGCGCACTTCTCCACGCGGCCGACCGTGACCTCTTTCTTGCAGCCGAAGGCCGCCTCCTCAAAGGATATGTTCACGCTGGCGCGCAGATTGTCGCCGCGGCGCGGCGCGTTGGGATTGCTGCGCGCGGAGCCGAAGCCGCCGCCGAAAAAGCTCGAGAAGATGTCGCCCAGGTCGCCGAAATCGCCGAAGCCCTCAAATCCGCCGCCGCCGAAGCCGGCGGAGGGATCAAAGGCGGCGTGGCCGAACTGGTCGTCGTCCGAGAGGATCTCGTAGGCCTCGTTGATCTCCTTGAACCGCTCCTCACAGGCCTTGTCGCCGGGGTGCAGGTCCGGGTGATTCTCCTTTGCGAGCTTTCTGTATGCTTTTTTGATCTCTTCGGCGCTCGCGCCCTTCTGCAGGCCGAGTACCTCGTAATAATCGCGTTTTTCTGCCATCGCGTCGTCGCAAAGTCCGCTTGCCTCCGTTTCCGCGCGCTGCGTTTACCGCCGCGCGAAAACATGCGGCCGCTTCCTTGCTCCTCCTTTCCGACCCAAACCCGCTGCCGCTGGGCTTCGGGTCGGGGTGCGCGAAGCCGCCCTTTGGCGGCTTCGCATAAAGTTTAAATTGAAATTATTTGTCGTCGTCCACGACGGTGTAGTCGGCGTCGTAGTAGTCCTGGCCGCCCTGCTGGCCGCCCTGCGGACCGCCGGCCTGGGAGGGATCGAAGCCCTGGGCGCCCTGGGGGTTGGCCGCCTGGTACATCTTCTCGCTGACCTTGTAGAAGGCCTGGGTCAACTCCTCGGTCGCGTGCTTGATGGCCTCGGTGTCGGTGCCGGTCAGCGCGGTCTTGAGCGCCTGGAGCTTGCTTTCGACCTCGCCCTTGTCGGCCGCATCGAGCTTGTCGCCCATCTCGGCGAGCGTCTTCTCGGTCTGGTAGACCATCTGGTCGCCGGCGTTGCGGGCGTCAACCTCGTCCTTGCGCTTCTTGTCCTCGGCGGCGTACATCTCGGCCTCCTTGACGGCCTTGTCAATGTCCTCCTTGGACATGTTGGACGAAGAGGTGATCGTGATGTGCTGCTCCTTGCCGGTGCCGAGATCCTTGGCCGAGACGTTCACGATGCCGTTGGCGTCGATGTCAAAGGTGACCTCGATCTGCGGCACGCCGCGGCGCGCCGGGGCG
>ONSW01000080.1 GCA_900320595.1 uncultured Eubacteriales bacterium
CTCTTCTTCTGCTCGCCGCTGATGAAGGGGTACACTTTCTTGATGTTTACCAGTTTGACTTCTGCCATGTTGCGCAGCTCCGGGCGTTCTGCCTTCGCATGAAACGCCCTCACGGCCGCCCGCTTCGGGACGCGCCGTATTACGACAGGTCTCCACACTGCCGCACCCTGAGCCTAAGGGTTGCTTTTTCCTCCTTATTAAAGCTGTGTACGACTTAAAAAGCGGAGAGCCGCACACGCAGTCAGGCTGATGGTATAAACCACCGCAAATTATATTTTACTGTATTTTGTCCCGCTTTACAAGGCAGAAAATCAGGCCCGGTTTTTGTCCATTTTTCACAAGCCGCGCCGCTCTTTTGTTCTTTTCCGGCCGCCTTCGGCATACGATTCTTCGGGAAAGGGGGACCTTTGATGCGAGTTCTGCGATTTTCCGACCACGGCCCCGCCGTGCAGCTGCTGCAGCTGGCGCTCGGTCGCGCCGGCTTCGGCCCGCTTGCGCGCGACGGGATCTTCGGGCTGCGGACGCGCGAGGCGCTGCTGCGCTTTCAGGCGGCAAATGTGCTCTCCGCCGACGGCGTGGCCGGCGCGCGCACCCACCGCGCGCTGATGCCCTGGTACACGGGCTTTGTCCGCCACCGCGTCCGCCGCGGCGAGAGCTTTTACTCCGTTGCCCGCCTTTACGGCGCGCGCCCCGAGGCCGTGGAGCTGGCCAACAGCGCCTATGAGGCGCACGCGCTGCCCGTCGGGGCAGTGATCGCCGTGCCGCTGCCGTTTGCCGTTGTGCCGACGGACATCGCCGTCTGCTCGGCGCTCGTCACCTTTTGCGTGCGCGGGCTTACCGCGCGCTATCCCTTTCTCACCGCCGCGGCAGCCGGGCGCAGCGTGATGGGGCGGCCGCTGTGGGCGCTGTCGATGGGCGCGGGAGAGAACCGCGTTTTGTATAACGCCGCGCACCACGCCAACGAATGGATCACAACGCTGCTCCTGCTGCGCTTTACCGAGGAGCTGTGCGAGGCCTTTGCGCAGGGCGGCATGATCTTCGGCCGGAGCGCGGCGGAGATCTTCTCCTATGCCCGGCTGTGCCTCGTCCCGCTCGTCAATCCCGACGGCGTGGATCTCGCGACCGGCGAGCTGCAGAGCGGCCCGCGCTATACCGCCGCCCGCACGATCGCCGCGCGTTGGCCGGAGCTTCCGTTCCCGGCGGGCTGGAAGGCCAACATCGCCGGGACAGATCTGAATCTGCAGTATCCGGCGGAATGGGAGACGGCGCGCGCGATCAAGTTCGCCGCCGGCTTCACCGCGCCGGCGCCGATGAACTATGTCGGCTCCGCGCCGCTCTCGGCGCCGGAGAGCCGGGCAATGGCCGACCTGATGCGCACCTTTGACCCCGCCTTAGTGCAGGCCTGGCACACGCAGGGCGAGGTGATCTACTGGCGCTTTGCCGATTATGAGGTCGCCGGCGCGGCCGACATCGCGGGGACCTTTTCGGCCGTTTCGGGCTATGCGTCCGCCGAGACGCCCTATGCCGCGTCGTTCGCGGGCTTTAAGGACCTGTTTATTCAGGACTACCGCCGCCCCGGCTTTACGATCGAGGCGGGGCGCGGCGTCAACCCGCTGCCGCTCGAGGACTTCGACGCGATCTATGCCGCAAGCCGCGGCATCCTGACGCTCGGCACGCTCGTGACGTAGCTTCCGGCTTCCAGGTACTAGACACTAGAAACCAGAAACTAAAAAAGAAGGTGCTCGCGCACCTTCTTTTTTTAATGGATGCCCGTGCCGCCGGGCTGATAGTACATGGCGAACTGATCGCGCATTTCGTAATACGCCTCGTCCTCGCGCCAGCCGCCGCCCGTCGAGCCCTGGGGGTCCTCAAAGGGGCAGTAGACATAGGTGTCGGGAAGCGCCTCGATCAGCTCGGCGCCGCGGATCGGGCCGAGCCCGGCCCACCAGAGACGTTTGAGCTGCTTCATCTCCTTGAGCGGAGAGAGGTCGAAGCCGAAGCAGTAGCACATGTTCAGATGCTCCAGCTTTTTGCAGTTCACAAGCGGGCTGATGTCTTTGGGGTTGGTCTGGAAGATCTCGAGATACTGCAGATCCTCGAGCGAGCCGATCGGCGTGATGTCGCGGAAGCGTCCGCCGACCAGGATCAGGTATTTCAGATGCGGCATATTGTAGAGGAAGGACAGATCCTCGATCCACATATGCCCCAGATCGAGCGCGATCATGTCGCGGCAGTAGCGCACGGGGTAGAGCTGGGCGTCGTTCAAAACCGGCGCGTCATAGTTGAGAAACGGCACGTCGGCCGCGCAGAAGAAGGTCGCGTCCGTGCGCAGGGAATAGATATTAAAGTGTACCGTCCAGACGAAGCGGACGTCCTCGTATTCCTGGTCGAGCGCGTCCATCTCCGCGTCGGAGACGCCGCAGTCGCTCATCACGACCTTTTTCAGCTTCGGCATCAGCGAGACCGTCGCGCGCACCTCGTCAAGATCGTCGATATAGGAGCCGCTGATGTCGATCTCCTCCGCGTCCGCGGTAAAGGTGCAGCCGCCGAGCCGGATCACATAGTCCATCTCGACCCCGCCGCACAGCTCAAGGATGCGCGCAAGCTGGGACGGCGTCAGGTCGCAGTCGCGCAGGTCGAGCTTTTTCAGCTTTGTAAGCCGCCCGAGCGCGGCATACAGCTCCTCCGCGTCGCCCCCGGCCCCCTCGGGCAGACGCAGCGTTTCGCTCTCGCCCGGGATCTCCATGCCCCAGAGCGGAACGGTAAAGCGCACGGTCAGCTCGTCGTGGGCGGCGGCAAAGGCGTCGATCTCGTCATCGGACAGCGCGCTCTCGCGCAGGTCGACCTCCTCCAGCCGCGGCAGCAGAGGAAGCAGCTTTTCTGTCTCCGCCGCGCTGAGCGTGCGGACGGCAAGAGAGGTGCTGTTGCCGTCCACGGGACCGTCCGCCGTCGGAACGTGCCAGGAGAAGGCCACCGCGGGAAACTTTGCCGCGGCCGCGGCGAGGGCGGGATAATCCGCGCAGCTCTCCGCGTCGACATGACGGAGCGCCGGGAAATAGGCCAGTCTTTCGATCTCGTCCTCCGGCAGGGCGGAGAGGACGAGCTCCTCGGAAAAGCTGTCAAAGCGCTCGTCCCCGATCGGCACGCTCCAGCGGATCACCGCGTCGGGACGGCGGGCGATCGCCTCGTCGTAATCCTCGCAGCTGATCGCGCGGGCGCGCACGTCGGCCACGTCCGTGTAAAGCGCCAGTCCCGAGCCGATGCGGATGGTGAAGAGCATCACCACGGCGACAAGCAGCGCAAGCGCGACGGCAAGCAGCAGCCACGCCGCAAGGTTCTTTCTTTTTCTGCGCTTTTCTGTTTTCGGAGCGGCTTCCGGGCTGACGGAAACGGGCGTGTTCTGTTCGTCCATGCGCGCTCCCTCCTTTTGTTTCGATAGTATAGTTTATAATGTTTATAAGGTAAGCAGAATAATCCGAACCACGGTTTTCCCGGGCCGGAATCCACCCATCCTTCGTTAAAATACTCGGCAATACGGAAGTATTCCCTGCGTTTAAAAGTTTTTCGCCGCGCTGAGCGTGCGGCGCAGCAAAACAGCATGGCTGTTTTGCCATATATTCATTGCAATGAACATCATGCGAATGATTCATGGAATCATTCGCTGCCAAACTTGTCGTTTGGCAGCGAAATCAATCGAATTCTCGATCGATTTCGCCATCCGTTGTTTATTATTGTACCGCGTCCGCGAAAAAAAAGAAAGAGGCTTTGCGCGTTATTTGCGCACACAGCCTCTTTTTGTCCGGTCTTATTCCTTTCGCCGCCGGAGCAGCAGCGCGAGCGTCCCGGCCAGGATCAGCCCCGCTCCCGCGATCGGCAGAAGCAGCACCCGCTGCCCCGCCGCGTTCCCGTCGGCCGCGGCCGGCTGCGGCTCGGCCGCCGGTTCTTCCCCGCCGTCCTCCGGCTCGGGCGCGGGCGTCGGCCGCGGCGTCGGCGCCGGGGTCGGCGCGGGCGTCGGCACGGGCGTCGGTTCGGGCTCATGGGCGGCAAGGTATTCGGCATAATCCATCGCGATCCGCGCGAGCTGGCCGAGAATGATCTGCGCGCCGCTGACGCCGTAGGTCATCACGCACAGCAGGAAAGGCCGCTCGGTATAGATGATGCCGCTGTCACACACGAAGCCCATGTCCGAGCCGTACTTGTGCGCGACCTCGATATCGCCGCGGTACAGACTGAAATAGTTGGCGGGCCTTGCCTGTTTGAGGAAGCCGAGCAGCAGGTCGTACTTGTCGGAATCGTCATAGAGCGTGCGCAGCGTGCCGATCATAAAGCGCGGCGAGTAGCTGTTGGTGCGGTAAAAATTTGCCGGCAGCTCGCTCTCGCCCAGGCCGCTGTACTGTGCCAGCAGGGCGCGGTATTCCACATTGCTCACGCCGAGCTCCCGGCTCAGCACGCGGCCGGCGGCGTTGTTGGAGTTGACAAGCATCACCTCGAGCGCGTCGCGCAGCACATAATGCGCCACACGGCTCTCCTCCGTCAGCTCGCCCGCGGCGATCTTGTCGGCATAGACCATCGCCAGCGGCAGCTTGTAGGTGCTCGCGCCCTCCAGGAAGGTGTCGCCGTTGTAATACCACTCCTCGCCGCTCTCCAGATCGTACCAGCCGATGGTGATGCTGCCTCCCCCCAGGCCGCGCTCGGAAAGGAAGCGTTCGAACACCTCCCCGAGGCTCTCACGGGAAAAGTCGGCTTCGTAATGATACTCGTATTGCTGTGCGCTTGCGCCAGCGCAGGGCAGCAGCAGCGCGAAAATGAGCATGAAGCAGAGACAGGAGATCCTTTTTTTCATTCTTCTTCCCCCTTTGCATTCCGCGCTTATTCCGCGCCGGGCCAGGCGCTGACAAAGCAGATTGCGTCGCTTTGCGGTCTTTCCCACGGCTTTTGCAGCGGATTGATCACCTCGCCGCGGAACACGGTCTCGCCCGTCTGCCCGCCGTCGAGGGTATAGGCCTTGCGGCAGCCGTGCCCGATCATCTCGTCCGCCGCCCGGCGCAGCGTGACAAGATTGCCGTGGCCGGGCCCATGGTTGATGTTCATCGTCAGATAATGCCGCTCGCCCAGCATGCCGATCGCCGCGCGGGCATAAGGCTCGTTGATCTCGCCGTAGCGGTAATACGAGGGCGTCACGTCCACGCCGTCGTCGATCAGAACCGGGCCGAAGGCCACGGAGAAGACCACGTCGTTGTCCGCGATGAAGCGCTCGCACGCTCCGCTGTCGGCAAACTGATCGGCGCGAACGAACAGCATATCTCCGTCCGCGGTGAAAAAGCAGCTGTCGCAGCTGCGCGGGTTGAAGCGGCACAGCTCACGCTGATACACGAGCGCGCCGTAGTCGCGGTATACGAAATGATAAAAGTCCGCGCTGATCGCGAGGACGGCGTTGCTGTCGGCTGCGAAGGCCGAGATGGGCTTGAGCTCATCGCTGCCGTAGCTGTCGCCGCCGATGCGGCGGATCAGCTGGGACGCGTCGGAAAGAAAGACCTCGGAAAACGTGCCGTAGGCGCCGGCGGTCTCCTCCTGCCAGACAAGAGCGAGGATCGTCTCGTCAAGGTAATACCGGATCTCGGTGTCGTCGAGAAGCCTGATCTCCTCGTTCCAGGCGAGCGGCTGCCCGCCGATCAGCGCGCGGGCCTCGCTCGTTTCCAGCAGGGCGCGGATCCGGGCGGGATCCCGCGTGCTGCCGAAGTTTTCCTCGACCGGCGGCAGACCGCACAGCGTCCCCTCGCTCAGACGGTAGTGCTTGGGGATATAGGGCAGCTCCGCCGCCGTCGCGGCAAAGAGCGCCCCGGCCGCGGCATCGGGGCCGTCCTCCCAGGCGGGTAGCAGAGCCTCGGCCAGCTCGCCGGCATTGTCGAGCGTCCATGCGCCGCGGCGGAAGGACAGCCGCGCGGTGAACTCGCGCTCCAGGAGGCAGGCGGAGAGATCCGTCCGGTCCGGCAAAAGCTGCTCGGCAAAGGTCTTTCTCACCACTTCCGGGCGGAACCGGCCGTCTTCTTCATAGACGTCGGAAGCGACCCTGGCCTGTTCGACCGTCTCCGCCATCGCGGCCTCCATCGCGGCGCCGAGCTCTTTTTCATATGCCGCGAGATCCAGCGTCTCGAGCATCACATGGATCTCCGCTCTTCGTCCGCGCACCTCGGCGGCGGACGACGGACGGGCCGCGCAGGCCGCGCGGCAGCAGGCAAGCAGCGCCCGGCCTTCTTCCGTTTGGCACGGCGCCGCGTGGGCGGCGGCGGCGAACGCCTCGTCGCTCATCGCGTCAAGCGAGGCGCAGTAAGCCTTCAGCACCTGCTCCGGCGGCGCGGCCGTTTCCTTTTTCCATGCCTGCAGGAACGCCGCGCCAAGCGCTATGACGCCGGCTGCCGCCAATGCGGCGGCAAGCCGAAGACGCGCGATGCGCGGCCCCTTTCCGCTGTTTCTGTCCATGCCTGCTTCCTCTGTCTTCTGTAAAAAAAGCCTTCCGTTGTGTCCGGGGGCACGGGAAGGCTTGTCGTATTTCTTAAAAGTCGGCGTTGCCGGTCGTGCGCGGGTGGAGCTCCACGTCGCGGATGTTGCTCACGCCCGTGAGATACATCACCATGCGCTCAAAGCCCAGACCGAAGCCCGCGTGACGGCAGCTGCCGTAGCGGCGCAGGTCGAGGTACCACCAGTAGTCCTCTTTCTTCAGCCCCAGCTCGTCCATGCGCGCCTCGAGCACGTCGAGCCGCTCCTCTCTCTGGCTGCCGCCGATGATCTCGCCGACGCCGGGGACGAGGCAGTCCGCCGCCGCGACGGTCTTGCCGTCGTCGTTGAGGCGCATGTAAAAGGCCTTGATCTCGCGCGGATAGTCCGTGACGAAGATCGGCTTTTTGAAGACCTCCTCGGTGAGATAGCGCTCGTGCTCGGTCTGCAGGTCGATGCCCCATTTGACCGGATAGTCGAACTTCCTGCCGCTCTTTTCGAGGATGTCGATCGCCTCGGTGTAGCTGATGCGGCCGAAATCGTTTGACACGACGTTGTGCAGTCGTTCGAGCAGCCCCTTGTCGACGAAGCTGTTGAAGAACTCCATCTCCTGCGGGCAGCGCTCGAGCACGGTGTTGATGATGTGCTTGACCATCGCCTCGGCCGTGTCCATATAGTCATACAGGTCGGCAAAGGCCATTTCCGGCTCGATCATCCAGAACTCGGCCGCGTGGCGCTGGGTATAGGAGACCTCGGCGCGGAAGGTGGGGCCGAAGGTGTAGACGTCGCCGAAGGCGAGGGCAAAGTTTTCGGCGTTGAGCTGGCCGGAGACCGTGAGGTTCGTGGCCTTGCCGAAGAAGTCCTTGCTGTCGTCCACGGTG
>ONSW01000016.1 GCA_900320595.1 uncultured Eubacteriales bacterium
GAGACCGGCGCCGAGATCAAGGTCCCGCTCTTTATCGAGCGCGGCGAGAAGATCAAGGTCGACACCCGCACCGGCGAGTATCTGTCCAGAGCGTAAGTGTCCGTATTCCACCACACGGAAGCCTGTTGAGGCAGAAAGGAGCTTGCTATGACGATCGTTGAAAGAGCTGCTTATCTCAAGGGCCTGACCGAAGGCCTTGGTGTGGAGCCCGATTCCCGCGACGGGAAGCTCTGGGCCGCGCTGACCGATCTTTTGAGCGACATGGCTCACGAGATCGAAGACCTCCAGTCCGGTTCTCTCGACTTTGCCGACGCCCTTGACGAGATCGGCGACGAGCTGAGCTATCTCGAGGATCTGACCTGTGATCTCGACCGTCCGGAGGATACGGACGATTTCTGCTCGGGCGAGTGTGACAGCTGCGAACACGACTGCTTCTCCGATGAGGAAGAAGAGGACGAGGACGAGGACAACATCGTCCCCTTCTCCGGCGAGGACGAGGAGGACGAGGAAGGCGAGGAGGACGAGGACGAGGAGATCCCGTTCGACAGCGTGCTGTATGACGTCAAGTGCCCCGTCTGCGGCGAGGAGATCACCTTCGGCGAGGAGACGCTTGAAGAGGGCTCGATCGAATGCCCCAAGTGCGGCGAGACGCTGGAATTCGATCTCTCCGGCGAGAACGACTGACTTTCATTGAAAACCAAACGAAAAAATGACACCTGCCGCCCGTTCGGGCGGCAGGTGCTTTTCTATGGGATTTGCGAAAAGGAGTACGAACGCGAATTAACGCCAGATGCGCGGATAGATCGTCAGCTTGGTGTCAGCGTAGATCAGGTCGACGTTCTTGACGGTGGTCGGATTCCAGTCCTTGATGTTCTGGACCGTGACGCCGAAACGCGCGGCAATGCCGGAGAGGACGTCGCCGGGAGCGACGGTATAAACGATGTAGCTGCCGTAGTTGACGAAGCTGCCGTGGGAGTACTGCTGCCAGCTGCCGGCGCCGCCGGAGACGGATTCTACTTCTGCATCGGTGATCGGGGTTTTCAGTTCTTCTGCCATGGTTCTATCCTCCTGAAAAATATGTTCCACAAAAGCCCGCAGGCTTTCTTGTGTACGGGTTTGGTTCCGCGTGTTTTTCGTCCGGCGGTTCAGACGTTTTCGTCCTCCGCGCCCATCAGGCGGCGCAGGAGCGTAACGAACCAGGAATAGCGGTTGATCTCCTGCTCGGCCATGAGCGCGGGGTCGAGCCCGCCGGCGACATGGTCGAGCTCGTCGTCGGAGAGCGCCTCCTTTTCGGGCGGCGGCGCAAGATGATAGCCGCGCTCGGCAGCAAGCCTTTCGGCCGTTTCCCACGCGGTCTTCGGATCGGGGCAGGCGCGCAGTGCGTCGAGCAGCGCGGCGTCATGCCGCACAAGCTCTTCAAATTCTTCCCGGCTGATCGTCGTCATGGTCTCCTCCCGTCCTTTTTGCGTATGTATCTCAGCCTCCCAGCATGCCGCGCAGCTTTTTCAGCAGCGCCTGGTGTCTGCGCTTGAGCACGCTGTAAGGGAGGTCCATTTTATTGGCAATCTCCTGAAGAGAGTTGTTTGCATAGTAATGCAGCACCAGGATGTCCCGGTCCTGCTCGTCCAGCTGCCGCAGCGCGACGGCCAGGCGCTCGAGCGAATCGTTGCTGAGGATCTCCTCCTCCACGCTGTCGTCAAGGGGGATATCCTCGGCCAAAGGCGCGTGTACACGGTGCGTGCGATAATAATCGACGACCGTGTTTCGCGTTATGGTATAGATATAAGAAGACATACCCGTCCCGCGCTGGGCGTTCATGTTCTCCATGGCTTTGCGAAAAACTTCGCTGCACAGATCTTCTGCGTCCTCCGGACTGCTCACGCGGTTGCGGATATAGTCGTGAACCTTATGCCGGTATTCGCGGTAGATCGCTTCAAACTGTTCCGCGTCCGTCATATTTTCGGCTCCCGATCCTCTTCTTCCGCCAGCCCTCTCGTGCCGCCCGCCGCCATGGCCAGGCTGTCATCGCTGAGGGCAAAAAACTGGTTTTGCGCGTACCGATCCAACACTTCGTCGATCACGCCCTGCAGAGCTGTGTTCTTTTCGAAGCGCTGATAATCAAACAAGGTTTTCAAGGCTGCTTCCAGCATTCGATCTCCTCCTCCAGCCGGATCGCCACGTCATAGGGCGACAGCTCGCCCTGCTCCGCCAGGAGCTCTTCAAAGCGGCACAGCATCCTGTGGACCTTCTGCGCCAGAAGATCCAGACGCTCGTGTCTGTTCTCCTCCCCGGCGACATAGTTCTCAAGTCTCCCGCCGACATAGCCCGTCTCGTCCGCGCCGAGGAACAGCTCCTCCATCGCGCGGTCAAAGCGGCCGAAGGCCGCCCACAGGCCGACGGCGTCGGCCACCAGCTCATCCCAGACGGCGTCCTTCAGCTCCGGGTAAAGCCTGCGGCAGATAAAGTGCGTACATTCGTGCGCTTTGCGGATGGCGTGCGAATGCACAAGCCATTCCTCCTCGGAAAAGCCGGCCCGCTCGGCGCTGACAGCGCTGTACGGTCCGACGCTGAGCACGATCAGCGCGTCCTTGTAATTCGCCCTGTCGGCGGTAAAGCGCGCAAATTCCCCGCTCCAGCTATCGTTTGTGCCGCCCGCCGCCAGAAAAGCCGCCTCGTGCTCGCGGATCTTCGTCCAGTTGACGACGCCGTCGAGGATCGCAGCGCCCTGGGTCTGCGGGATCGGCGCACAGGTGCAGCGGTGGGCCATGATCTGCAGAAACAGCTCAAAGTCCGCCCGCTCGCCGAGCGTGATCACCGGCACCGTGCCGGCCGGGGTCTCCTCCCGGGCGATCTCGTCGCGCTCGTGGCCGCGGAAATGCTTAAGGCTGCGGCATGACGGCTGCTGCCCCGACCGGACGACTGCGGCGTATTCCGCCGCGCCTTCCTCTCCCGGGGTCAGATAGAGCTGCGGATAGATCTCCGCAAGCGCCGCCATCACGGCCCTTCCCTGTAAAGCTTTCTCTCCCGCTTCCATAAGCTCTCCTTGCTGCGCCGGTATGGAGTTCCCCTCCGCCCGTTGGGGCGGAGGGGATGTTTGCTGTCAGGCTCTTTGCCTGTTAGGGAAAGAAGGATTACAGCAGCAGGTTGTTGACCAGGTTCTGGATGGTCTCGGGCGGGTAGCCGGCCTTGCGGAGTCTGGCGACACGGTCAGCACCGTTGCCGTACTTGCCGTTGATGACGTCGCGGGCGACATCGCCGTACTTCATGTAGTCGTTGACCAGACCCTGAACGACCTCGTAGTCATAGCCGGCGCGGGTCAGACGAGCCACGCGATCCTGGCCGTTGCCGTAGTCGCCGCGGATGCAGGCGAGGGCAGCTCTCATGTTTCTGGTAACGCCGCCGGAGACTTCCTCCAGGGCCTCGTCGGCCAGAACTTCAACTTTCTTTTCTTCGCTCATGTTCGTATCTCCTTTTTTAATATTTCTCCTCCCGGCAGCACCGATCCGGCACGGCGGGAAGGGTTTTACAATGATGGTGGGTCGCCGGACTTACAGCTTTTCCGGCGTCCGGGCATTGTGCAGATCTTTGCGCTCCAGGGTTCTTTTTTCATCCGCGCGGCGCGCCTTTTCGGTGCTGTCGGCGATCATCAGACCGCGCACCAGCGAGCCGATCCAGGCGTTGAGGTCGAACGCACGCCCCGTGTTGACGCTCCGGCCGCCGGAGACGGCCTCGATCTCGTCATCGTCGACGGGCTGCATCTGCGCCGCCGTCTCAAAAGCGCTTGCGGACAGGTTATAGCCGATCTGCTCGGCGGCCAGGGCCGCCAGCTCGGACAGGCGGAGAGCGCCGTTCTGCTTGGCCAGGTCCTCGACCTTTTCGCGGTAACGCTCGCGGAGGTCCTGATCCTCGCTCAGCGCGGTTTCGAGCTTTTTGATCTCTTCGTAAGCTTTCATGTCTGTCCCTTCCTGCGGCAGCGGCCGCTTGCTTATCGCTTTCTGTCTCTTTATACGAACGACTTTTCGTTCGGGACGCTTTCGGTCGAAAATTTTTTTCTTTTTTTCGTCCGGGCTGCGCCGTTCGTCTTTTTTTCGGCAGATCGCGGCGGGCGATTGCATGTCGCTTTCTGTCTCTTTATACGAACGACTTTCCGCTCGGGACGCTTTTTTCGAAAAATTTTATTCTTTTTCTTCCGGCTTGGTGTCCGTGTCCAGCCTCTGCCGCTCGACCAGCTCGGCGAAAAAGCCCTTCTTCGCGATCAGCTCGTCATAGGTGCCGTCCTCGATGATCCGTCCCTTGTCGAGCACCAGGATGCGGTCGCAGTTGCGGATCGTGGAGAGGCGGTGCGCGATGACGATACGGGTGCACTTGAGGCTGTCGAGCGCGTCGGACACCTGCTTTTGCGTCTTGTTGTCAAGCGCCGAGGTCGCCTCGTCGAACATCAGCACCTTCGGCTTCGGCGCGACGGCGCGCGCGATCATGAGACGCTGCTTCTGTCCGCCGGAAATGCCGCCCTGGCCCTCGGAAATGATGGTCTGCATGCCCATCGGCATGGAGCGGATGCTCTCGGCGATGCCGGCCATTTCCGCGGCCTCCCATGCCTCGTCGAGCGTGAGCTGCGGCGCGGAGATGACGATATTGGAATAGATGTCGCCCTGGAAGAGGCTGCCGTCCTGGGTCACCGCGCCGATCCGGCGGCGCAGCGAGCGCAGATCGAGCTTGGACATATCCTTGCCGTCGTAATAGATCGCGCCCTTTTCCGGCGTTTCAAAGCCGAGCAGCAGACGCATCAGCGTCGATTTGCCGCAGCCCGTCGTGCCGACGATGGCGATGTATTCGCCGGCCTTGATCTTCAGGCTCATCCCGTCGACGACATAGGGCATGTTGTCCGTATAGCGGAAGTAGACGTTCGACAGCTCGATGTTGCCCTTGAGGGAGGTGACCATCGTCTTGTTCTCGGTGGTCTCCGGCTCGGTCTTCAGGATGGGCTCGGCCATCTCAAGGATCGGGCGGATACGCGCCACAGAGAGCGCCACGCCCGTCAGCGAGGCAAAGGCGCCGGCCACCAGGCCGTAGGCGGCGTTGAAGGCGATATACTCCGAGGGGCTGACCCTGGTCTGTACCGCGATATAGTACATCAGGATCGTGCCCGCCAGCGAGATCGCCATGGAGATCGCCGCGTTTGCCTTTAAAAGCAGCGGGGGATTGTAGCTGAGCTCTGCGAGCTCGGTATAGGCGCCGGCCCAGCGGGCAAAGGCGCGCTTTTCCGCACCGGCGAGCTTGATCTTCTGCACGCCGGAAATCAGCGCGTAACTGATGCCGTTTTCCTTGGCGCCCTTTTCCATCATCTGACGGCTGATCTTCATCTGGCGGAAGGAGGAGAGCAGGCTGAAGGCCAGGCTCACCGCGATGATCCCCAGCGCGGGCACCACCAGCGCCGGCGCGAAGTTGAAGATCTGGGGCACATACAGCAGCGACGAGAGCGACGTGAGACCCAGCGAGAAGACGCTGCCGAGAAGCAGGCTGCACAGCTGGTTGACCGCGTCGGCGCGGCTGGACAGTTCACCGGAGGCATACTTGCGGAAGAAGTTTGCCGGCAGGTTCATCAGGCGCATCATCATCGCGGCCTCCACGCTGAGGGAGGTCTTGATCTCGACGCGGTTCATCATCAGCTCGCGCACCGCGCCGATCAGCTGGGATGAGACGATGGCGCAGACCATGAATACCGCCGTGCCGAGGAGCAGCCCTGTGCTGCCGCTGTCAAGCACAAAGCCCGTGAGCAGGCGGGTGATGCGCAAGATCGGGATGCCGAAGAGCGTGACGAGGAGCGTCAGCGCGATCAGCAGCACGAAGTCGCCCGTGCTCAGACAGTTTTTCATGTAAAGGATCAGATCCGGGATGCCCAGCTTTTTGAGCGGCAGCGGCCGGTAAAAGCAGATGGCGTCCGGGCGGAAGCGTTCCGCCGTCGCGGCGGTGACCCGGGTCTTCTCGCCGGTGACAGGGTCGCTGAACCAATAGCCCGCGAAGGGATTGGGCAGCAGCGCGACGGGCGTGCCGTCCTCCTTGAGGAAGCCGAGCATCGGCCCGAAGGCGTCCTTCTGCCAGCCCTTTTCCAGCTTGACGCTCCGGCGCATCAGCCCGTGCGGACGCAGACAGTATTCCAGCTGCTCGTCGATGTCGGTGATGCTGTCGGGGATCTCCTGGCTTTTATAATGGTAGTATTTCAGGATCTCATCGATCGCGGCCTTCGTCACGATCCTGTCGTCGAGCGCGCCGATGCCCTGTTTGCCGAGCACCGTTGCGGCCATGCGCAGAATGGAGTCTTCAAAGAGTTCCTGATCGCTTGCTTTGCGCTGTCTTATCTGTTCATCAAACCAACCCATGACTCCACCCCCTTAATCGCTGGAAATGAGCTCTGTATAGAAGCCGCCTTTGGCATAGAGCTCTTCATGCGTGCCGCGCTCGACCACAACGCCCTTGTCGAGCACAATGATCTCGTCGCAGTCGCGGATGGTGGAAAGCCGGTGGGCGATCACGATGCAGGTGATGCCGCGATCCTTGACGGCCTTGACCAGTTCATACTCGGTCTTGGCGTCAAGGGCGCTCGTCGCCTCGTCCATGATGATGACCGAGGGATCCTGCGCGAGGACGCGTGCGATCTCGATGCGCTGACGCTGGCCGCCGGAAAGGTCTTTGCCGCCCTCGGTGAGACGGCTGTAAAAGCCGCCCTCGCGGGCCATGATATCGTCATAGATCTGGGCGTCGCGCGCGGCGAGGATCATTTCAAAGTCCTCGATCGACTCGTCCCACATCTTGATGTTGTTGGCGATGGTGTCCTCAAAAAGGACGATGTCCTGGTCCACGACGGCGACCGAGCCGGTGAACACGCTGCGGTCGATCTCGCTGATGGGCTTGCCGTCAAAGAGGATCTCGCCGCTCCAGGGCTGGTAGAGCCCGGAGATCAGCTTGCTCAGCGTGGACTTGCCGCAGCCGGAGGTGCCGACGAAGGCGACGCGGCTGCCGGGCTTCATGCTCATGGAGAAGTTCTGGATCAGGGGCTTGCCCAGACGGGAGTAGCCGAAGCTGACGTCCTTGATGTCGATCTGGCCGGTGAGCTTGGAATAGTCCGCGTCCTCGTCCAGCGGCAGCTCGGCAAAGGCCGAGTCGGTGGGGTACTCCATGACGTCCTCGACACGCTCCATCTCGGTGCGCATCTCCTGGATCATCTGACCCGCGGAGATCAGCGTCGTGGCGGGCGCCATGAACGAGGAGAGGAAGCCCTGGAAGAGCAAAACCTTACCGAGCGTGAACGAGCCCTGCATCGACAGCCAAACGCCCAGGATCAGCACCGCGGCGTCCGCGAGCGTGGTGAGCAGCGCGGGGATCAGACCGAGATACTGGTTGAGCTTGGCGTACTTGACGCTCTGCGCGTTGACGGAGGCCTGATAGCCGGACCACTTCTGGAAATAGCCGTTTTCCGCGCCGCTGGCCTTGATGGTCTCGACCATCTGGATGCCGGAGACCGTGGCGGCGACGAGCTTGCCGCTGTCGCGCATCTGCACACGCGTGATGTTCACGCGCTTGGCAGAGATGATCTGGCTCATCAGAAGGTTCAGGATGATGGTCACGATGCCGACCATCGTCAGCAGCACGCTGTAGCGGAGCATGACGATCAGATAGAAGAACATCATGATCGTGTTGAGCAGCAGCGGGGCAAAGGTGTTGACCAGCGTCGCGGCGATCGAGGCGTTGGTGCCCTGGCGCTGCAGGATATCGCCGGCCATGCGCTGGGTAAAGAACTCCAGCGGCATCCGCAGCACCTTCCACATAAAGGTACTGCTGCCGACGAGCGCCATCTTGCCGCTGATCTTCAGCTCATAGATGGCCTGGATCCAGGCGACGATCACCTGGGCGACGGCCATGACCGACATCAGGCCGATGAAAGGCATCAGCAGCTCGCGGTTTTCGCCGGTGAGCAGCCGGTCCATGAAGAAGCGGGAAAAGATGGGATTGATGATGCCGAAGAGATAGCCGATGACGGACGAGAGCATCACAAAGGCCACCGCCGCGCCCGCGCCGACAAGGCGCTTGCGGGCAAAGGCGATCGTGCTCTTGGGCTTGCCGCCCGGCTGGAAGTCCGGCCCCGGGGTGATCTGGAGGCAGATGCCGGTAAAGGACCGGTCGAACTCCTCCATCGAGACCTTGACCTCGCCCCGCGCGGGGTCGTTGAGGTAGGCCCAGTCGCCCTTGAAGCCGTCGAGCACCACAAAGTGGTTGAAGTTCCAGTGGATGATGCAGGGGTAGGACATGTCCTTTTTCAGCGCGCCGACCTCACAGCGGAAGCCCTGGGCGTCAAAGCCGTAGCTGCGCGCCGCAACAAGGACGTTTTTCGCGTTCGAGCCGTCGCGGGACACGCCGCAGTCGAGCCGGACCTGCTCGAGCGGGACCCACTTGCCGTAATAGGCCATGACCATGGCCAGCGAGGCGGCGCCGCATTCGAGCGTCTCCATCTGCATGACGACCGGTACTTTGGCTCTGCCTCTGCGTACCGGCTGCTTGACTGTCTTATTCTCCATCTGCGGCCGCCCTCAGTTGAACAGCAGGCGAAGCACCTGCGTCGTGCGGAATACGACGCGGGCCTCATACAGGCCGTCGGCCAGATCGGCGGAGCTGAGCGCAAAGACGTTGCCGTCCTCCATATAGCCGACGCTGGTGATCGGATATTCTCCCTCGCCGATGGTGAGCGTCATGCCCGTCTCGACGTTTTTGCCGACCTGCGCGTCGTCGAAGATCACGACCACTTCACCGTTGCGCACGTCCGCGACGCCGGGGGCGAAGCTGTCGATCCGTGCGACGGCGCCCCATACCAGCATGCCGGCCAGCAGCACGATCACCGCGATCAGCACGACCCACACGGAGGGGTTCGTCACGCGCATATAATCGTTCAGCTGCTCGGGAGACTGGATGCTCTCGACGCTTTCCTTGCGAAACAGGGAGGTCTGTTCGTTGTCCATTCTTTTCTCCTCTCGGCGGAGGATCTCCGCCCGTCTGCGGGGAAGGAACGCGCTGTGCGGAAAACAGAGCCTATGCTCCCCCAGTATGTTTATTAGAGTATAACGCAACCCACCGCCAAAAATCAACAAAATATCTGAAAAAGCCGGGAGAACGCGCCGCTCTTTCCGCCTGCTCCGTTCTTCTTTTCGGTCGGAACAGGCCGAAAAAAGTGGCTTTCTTTTCCATTTTCCCCGGTTTTCGAAATTTTTCGGGGAATTATCGGGATGTGCGGATTCACACTTGTTTTTTTCCCGCAAAAACGATAAGATGTTCTTGATGCATACGGGACGGCGCAGCCGCCCCTTTCAGAGGAGTTTTCCGTCCCGCACGGGAGGGAAAAAAGCACAACAGAATTGAACGACAAAAAGGGGAACGAACCATGCTGAACATCAACAAGAAAACCGAAAACGGAGCTCTCACCGTCGCGCTGGAGGGCCGTCTGGACACCACGTCCGCGCCGCAGCTGGAGGGCGAACTGAAGGGAGCGCTCGACGGCGTCACGTCGCTCGTTCTCGATCTCGAGGGGCTCGAGTACATCTCCTCGGCCGGCCTGCGCGTGCTGCTCTCCGCCCAGAAGCTTATGAACAAGCAGGGCGAGATGACCATCACCCACGTCAACGACGTCATCATGGAGATCTTCGACGTCACCGGATTTACCGACATTCTGACCATCAAATAATCGGAGGTCCTTATGCCCGAAAAATCTGTGCGTGAAATGACACGCCTGGAGCAGGCTCACTTCTCGCTGGCCGCAAAGGTCTTTCACGCGAGCCTGATGGGCTCGGTCGTCCTCGGCCTTGTCGCCATGCTGATCGGTCTGGGGCTGTATACTTATGCGCTCGTCGGCCAGTACATCGGCGAGGCCTTCGGTCTTGCGCGCAGCACCTCGCTGGTCGTAACCAAGGTCGTGAACACCGACGTCATGGTCGACGAGGTCATGGACCTCTATCGCTCGCTCTCCGACGAGGAGCGCGCGCAGACCGGGACGGAGGCTTACCGCGCGCGCTTTGCCCATCTGACCGAAGGGGAGGATTACGCGACGCTCTGCTCCGTCTTTCGCGTGTTTCGCGATTCGAGCAACGTGGATGACGTGTATCTCGCCGTCTTTGACCGCGAGACCGGCGCGCTCGTCTATGTCTGCGACCCGGATGAGCGCGACGGCTATGTCTGCATGCCCGGCGACTGGGAAGAGGTTGAGAAGCGCGAGCTCGAAAAGTTCCTGAACTGGGACGGAAACGGCAAGCTCTATGACATCTCCCGGACCGAACACTACGGCTGGCTGTGCACGGCCGGCGTCCCGATCCATGATGCGGGCGGCGAGGTCCGCGGCTTTCTGCTGGCCGATCTGTCGCTGGCAAACCTCACGGACAGGATGCACGCCTTTGTGCTGCAGTATGTGCTGGCGCTGCTCGTCGTGATCTTTCTGATCGGCTATCTGATCACACGCCATATGAAGCGCACGCTCGTCCGCCCGATCAATGAGATCGCAGACGCGGCGCAGCGCTATGCCGCCGACCGCCGCAGCGGCGAAGGCGGGACCGACCATTTCTCTCTTTTGAACATCCGCACCGGCGACGAGGTGGAAAATCTGAGCCTCGTGATGGCGGATATGGAGCGGGATCTCGCGGCGTATGAGGAGCACCTCACCGCCATCACGGCCGAAAAAGAGCGCATGAACGTTGAGCTCGCGCTTGCCAACCGCATCCAGTCCGACATGCTGCCGAACATTTTCCCGCCCTTCCCCGACCGGACGGAGCTGGACATCTACGCCAGCATGGACCCGGCCAAGGAGGTCGGCGGCGACTTTTACGACTTTTTCCTGATCGACGAGGATCATCTCGGCCTTGTCATGGCCGACGTATCCGGCAAGGGCGTCCCCGCGGCGCTGTTCATGATGGCCTCGAAGATCCTGCTCAAAACCGGCGCCATGTCCGGCCGCAGCCCGCACGAGGTCCTCGAGACGGTCAACGCCCAGATCTGCAGCAACAACCGCGAGGAGATGTTCGTCACAGTGTGGCTGGGCGTGCTCGATTTGAAGACCGGCGTGCTGACGGCATCCAACGCCGGCCACGAATACCCCATCCTGATGCAGCCGGGCGGCGAGTATGAGATCGTCCGGGACAAGCACGGCTTTGTGATCGGCGGGATGGAGGGCGTCAGCTATCACGATTATGAGCTGCAGCTGCAGAGCGGCGCCAGGCTGTTTCTCTATACCGACGGTCTGCCTGAGGCGACCGACGAAAAGGGAGAGCTTTTCGGCATGGAGCGGACGCTCGACGTCCTCAACCGCTTCCGCGGCGACGCGCCGCAGGCGCTGCTTGCGCACGTGCACGAAGCGGCGGACGCCTTTGTCGGCAGCGCGCCGCAGTTTGACGATCTGACCATGCTTAGCCTGCACTACATCGGCACCCCTGTAAAGGAGGGATCCCATGTGAAAAAACTGGAACTGGAAGCCACCGTTGACAGCATCGAAAAAATCACCGACTTCATCAACGCCGAGCTTGAGGCCATGGACTGCCCCATGAAGGCGCAGATGCAGATCGACGTCGCTGTCGACGAGGTATTTGCCAACATTGCAAATTACGCCTATGAAGGTGCAAAAGGGGGCGCCGTCGTCTCCTTTGAGGCGCAGGACGACCCGCGCGGCGCCGTGATCACCTTTGTCGACCGCGGCGTGCCCTTCAACCCGCTTGAGAGCAAGGACCCCGACACCTCGCTGAGCGCCGAGGAGCGGCAGATCGGCGGGCTCGGCATCTTCCTGGTGAAAAAGACGATGGACGAGATGCGCTATGAGCGGCGCGGCGAAGAAAATGTCCTGCGCATCACGAAGCTGTTTTAAGCCGCTCCCCTCTCCCCGCGTGGGAGACCCTGACAGAAGGAGTTTATGACAATGGAAAACGTCAGCTGGAACAAGACGGACAATGCGCTGGTGCTGTCTCTGCGCGGCCATATCGATTCGGCCAACGCCGCCGCGGTCGAGGCGGAGATCGCCCGCATCCGCGAAGAGAACCCGGCCGATTCGATCGTGATCGACTGCGCGGAGCTTGAATATATCTCCAGCGCCGGTCTGCGCGTCCTCCTTCGGCTGAAGAAGGCCGCGGCGGACATGCACGTGGAAAACGTCTCCGCCGAGATCTATGAGATCTTCGAGATGACGGGCTTTACCGAGATGATGGAGATCCGCAAGGCCTATCGCACGCTCAATGTGGAGGGCTGCGAGGTCATCGGTCAGGGCGCGAACGGCAAGGTTTACCGCATCGACCCGGACACGATCGTCAAGGTCTATTACAACCCCGATTCCCTGCCGGAGATCCAGCGCGAGCGCGAGCTTGCGCGGGCGGCCTTCGTGCTCGGCATCCCGACGGCGATCCCCTATGATGTCGTGCGCATCGAAAGCGGCGGCTACGGCTCGGTGTTCGAGCTGCTGAACGCCAAAAGCCTTGCCCAGCTGATCGCCGGCGGCATGTCGGTGGACGAGGCGGCCGGGATCAGCGTCGAGCTGCTCCGGCAGATCCACGCGACCGTCGTCAAGCCCGGCACCATGCCGGATATGAAAGAGGTCGCGCTGGGCTGGGCCGATTTTCTCAAGGACTATCTGCCGGCGGAGCAGCATCAGAAGCTGCACGAGCTCGTCTCTGCCGTACCGGCGGACGACCACATGCTCCACGGCGACTACCATTTGAAAAACGTCATGCTGCAAAACGGCGAGACGCTGCTCATCGACATGGACACGCTCTGCCACGGCCACCCGATCTTCGAGCTGGCCAGCATGTTCAACGCCTATTGCGGCTACAGCGAGCTGGACCATTCCATCAGCCGGTCGTTCCTCGGCATTTCGCATGAGCTCGCCGTCGAATTCTGGAAGAAATCGCTCAGTCTCTATCTCGGCACCGACGACGAGGCGGCCTGCCGCGCCGTCGAGGAAAAGGCCTGCGTCATCGGCTATACGCGCATCATGCGCCGCCGGATCCGCCGCGACGGCTTTTCCACCGAGGAGGGGCGCCGGGAGATCGAAAACTGCGCCGCCCACCTCGCGGAGCTGCTCGGGAAGGTCGACACGCTCCTGTTCTGATCCATAAAGTACGCGGAATAATCCGAAGGGATGATCGCTTTGAAATTCAACACCCGCAGCAAAAAGCCCAAGATCTATAACGTCGCCGCCGCTACCGCGGCGGCGCTTTTGGCTTTGCTGATCCTGCGGCTGCGCGGCGGCACGGTGATGGTCTGGGACAATTTCGTGCTGGCCGTGTATTTCGGCGTCGTGGTCGTGTGCCTTGCGGATGCGTTTGTAAAGCAGCTGCAGTACAACCCCTATTCCTACAACACGATCCTCTATCCGGGCTTTGCGCTCTTTGCGCTCTCGCTCTTCGGCACCCACGTCTTCGCCGCCGTGCAGGCTTTCCGTGATCCGGCGGGCTTCCGCGCGCTGCAGATGCTCTTTACGCTTCTCCACTCGGCGAAAAACTATATGCTGCTCACCTCGCCGTTTTTAACGCTCTTCGCCGTCGCGCTCTTCGTATCGAACGTCGCGCTGATCCGGCACGAGGGGCGGCGCTTCGTCAACATTCTCGCCATCATCCTGGCCTTTGCGCTGGTGGCGGGCGAGGCGCTGATCGGCGTGCTGGACTATTGGAGCTCGATCACGCTGCGCGGGGCGCTGGCACGGAACCTCATCGTCAATCTGCTGGCCGCGTTTTACCTGTATTTCGAGTGCATGATCGTCGGCGCGATCATCGCCGATCTCATCGCCGCGCGCTATGTCCCCGAGCCGGACCAGGACTGGCTCATCGTGCTCGGCTGCGGGCTGAAAAAGGACGGCAAGCCCACGCCGCTGCTGCGCGGGCGGCTCGATCTCGCGCTTTCGTTTTACCGCGATCAGCTGGAGAAGACCGGGAAGAAGGCCCGCTTCGTCGTCTCCGGCGGGCAGGGGCCGGACGAGGTCTGCTCCGAGGCCGCGGCTATGCGGGACTATCTTTTGTCGCAGGGCGTCGCGGAAGAGGACATCCTTGTGGAGGACCGCTCCGGCGACACGGCGGAGAACATGCGCTTTTCCAAGCGTCTCATCGGCGCCGAGGCTCCCGAGGCAAAGGTCGCCTTCTTCACGACGAACTATCATGTCTTCCGCGCCGGGCTCAAGGCGCGGCAGGCAAAGCTGCGCGCCGTCGGGATGGGCGCGCCGACCCGGTGGTATTTCTGGCCGAACGCCGCCGTGCGCGAATTTGTCGGCCTTCTGACCGAGCACCGCGGCAAGCAGGCGCTGGTGCTCATCACGCTCGCGCTGGCTTATACGGTGCTGACCGTGCTGGCCTACGCCTGACAAGACATAACAAAACGAACATCGGCCCCGCGTCACAAGGTGACGCGGGGCCGGTGTTTTTTTCTGTTTGCTTTTTTATTTTTCTGCGGCGGCGCTCTCTCTGTCCGCGCTGTCCTCCACGAGCTTGGCGCGGGCGGCCTCCTCTTCCTCTTCGAGGTCGCGGATCGTCTTTCTCCCGCTCGGGTCGAGCTGGGAGACCGTGACGTTCGGGAAGGGGACGTTGATATTGTTGCGGTAGAAGATCTTGAGGATCTCGCGGTTCAGATAGCGTCCGACGCCCTTGACGTCTGTTTCGAAGCACTTGCAGATGACTGTCAGATCGACGCCGCTTGCGCCGAGCGCCGAAACGCCGAGATAGGTCGGGCCGTCGAGGATCTTGGGGTTGTTTTCCTTGAGCGCGGGCAGCTCGCGTGCGAGCACGGCCTCGACATAGTCGATGTCCTGGCCGTATTCGATGCTGATCGTCGAAGCGGCGACGGAGGCCTCCTTGGTCATGTTCAGAACGCCGGAGATGTCGCTGTTGTTGAAGATCTTGATGTTGCCGTCGGCGCCCATGATCTTTGTCGTGCGCAGGCCGATGTCCATGACGGTGCCGCGGTAGCTCGCGATCGTGACGATGTCGCCGACGCGGAACTCGCCTTCAAAGACGATGAAGATACCGGCGAGGATATCCTTGATCAGGCTCTGCGCGCCAAGGCCGATGACCAGCGACAGGATACTGGCGCTCGCGATCAGGCCGGTCGCATCAAGGCCGAGGAGATACAGGCAGTAGAAGATAGCGCCGATCGCGCCGCCGTATTTGACGATGGAGAGCAGCAGATGGCCGATCGTCTCGCTGCGCGTGCCGAGGATCGACGTCAGGATCCGCACCGGGATGCGGAAGAGTGCGACCGCGATGGACGTGAAGACCAGCACCAGCGCGCAGGCGCTGAAGGCGAAGATGTTCGGGCCTTTGTCCCAGTCGCCGCTCAAGATGTACTGGATGATCGAGCCGTCCTGGAAGATCGTATTCACGCCGAGCACCGAGATGATCACGTACAGGATCAGCAGCGCGCACAGCCCGCCGATGAGCACCTGCAGCTTCTGCTCGGGTGCCTTCTCGTCCCACGGGATGCGGCTGTTGTCCCAGCGAGCGGCGGCCTTCACCGTCGAGGTGCGGCGGCCGGAGGGCAGGATGATGCTGAAAATCTTGGCGTCGAGTCCCAGCTGCTCCTGCTCTTCGCTCATCGTGGCATAGAGCGTTTCCTCCTCTTCCGTCGTGAGCGTGACCGTCAGCGAGAGGACGAGGATCAGCACAAGGCTCGTCAGCGCCGTGATCACCGAGATCGTGCCGCGCGCCTGGTACATGCCGGAGCGCGGGATCGCCGTCGCGACATAATAGCCCTCGGAATAGCGGAAATACTGAAAATAGGTGACGCCGTTGACGCGGACGAAGCCGTAATAGTCGCCGGCGGAGAACGCCTTGGGCGACACGCCCAGCTCCTCGGCAGTCAGGCCGACGCTCGATTCATACGGCGAGTAGAGACAGACATGCTCCGGGCTCGCGTCGAAGAGCACGATGAAGCCGCCCTTGAGCATGTCGGAGGAGAAGACATAGCTCAGCTCCGTCGAGGCCAGCAGCTTTTTTGACAGATTCGCGTCCAGCCCGAGCTGGATCATGGAGCGGTGCGCCGTGATGCCAGACCCCTCAAGCTCCTCAAGCGAAAGCTCGTCCGCGGCCGCTTCTGTTTCTGCGGCTTCCGCCTCGGCCGGCTCGGCCTCTGCAGCCGCCGCTGCGAAGACGTCCTCCGCGTGCGCGGCGATCTCCGCCCCCTCCGCGGCTGCGGCGATGTCCGCCTCGTCCGTGAGCTGGGACAGATCCTCCAGCCCCGCGAATTCCACCAGATCCAGCGCGGAGACGGCAAATTCGTTGGCATAGTGGGAGACGTAGATCGTCTCGCCGTCAAAGCCCTTGGTCGTGTAATAGGTAAAGGCGACGCCGACATACTGTCCGTTCTCGCCGATATCGTTGACCATGGGCTCCTGCACGTACGCGTCGGTCTTGCCGTCGAGCACCTGCAGGAAAGGATAGGACTGGTCGTCCGGGTCATGGCTGATCTCAAAGAACCAGTTTCCGGTGTTGGTGGCGATAACGCGGCCGTTCTCGTCGAAAACATAGATCGACTCGATATCGTTCTTGTCGCACAGCTCCTGAAGCCGCGCGGAATAGGGGACGGATCTGAGCCGGTTGCCCTCGTCGTCGGTCATAAAGTGCTTGTTGCCGTCCTCGTCATAGTAGGAATGGTAACGCCCCGAGGACTCGTTGAGCAGGGAGGGGTCCTCCTCGAGCAGATAGGAGATCAGCCTGGCCTTGGAGAGGAAGCGGCGGTTATAGTATTCCTTGATGATGTCGCGGTTGTACAGGCTCTCCTCATAGCGGCCGCTCACCTCGTCGAGCGCGACGACGGAGCTTTCGATGCCCTCGGAGATCTCGAGCAGGGTCTGGGTATAGAAGGAGATGCCGAAGATCAGCAGCACGCCGAGGATCGTCAGCGGAAAGACCTTGCGGAAGATCGACTTGTCAAAAATCAGCGGCGAGCCTTTTTTCCGGATGAAGATGCGCTTGTCGGTCTTGACCTCGTGGCGGACAAAATCGTTGCGCACGATGACGGCATAGGCCAGGCACAGCAGCATGACCAGGATAAAGCCCATGTCGGACCAGAAGAGCACGTATTTGTCGCTTGAAAAGATCTCCTTCGTGTCCGCCACAGCGCAGACCACGGTCTGCTCCCCCACCGTGCGGGAGACGCAGTAGTACCGGACGCCCTTGATCGTTTCGATGCCGGCGTAGCCGTCGCGCAGCGCCGCCTCGGTCAGCCCGGCCTCCAGCGCGCTCTGCCCGGTCAGGACCTCCTCGCCGTTTTTGTAATAGATAAACGAACCGTCCGCGGGGTTGACCGCGAAGAGGAAGCCGTTGTTGCCGATGGCCGTGCGGCTGAGCACGACGGAGACGTCCTTGAGGGAGCTGATCTGGATATCGAGCGTCGAGGCGTTGGCGCCCAGCACCACGCAGAATTCCGAGGGGCCGTAGGCCATGCGCTCGGAATAGAAATAGAAGTAGCCGTAGCTGTTGTTTTCCATCGCGGGCGTGACCGTGCCGTCTTCCTCGCGCGTGCCGCGCCGCAGCAGGGCGACGTTATCCTTTGTCAGCAGCCCCATGTCCGCAAGGTCGGCTCCGGTATAGTCCTCATACGGTGAGAGCAGGACCTGCCCGTCGTCGGACATGATGAAGAGATAATCCACGCCCGAGCGCTCGACCATGTCGGCAAAGACCTCGCTGCGCGTCGCGGCGTCCGCCGTGGCGAGCGAATCGAACAGGCCGCTCGACAAAAGCTCCTTGAGATCGTCGAGCATATCCTGGTTCGCGTCATGGTAGACCCGCGTCAGCTCCGCCGCGTCCTCGGCGTTCTTTTCCAGGATCGAGACCGCTTCGGTGAGCGCCTGCTCGCTGTTCTCCCGCTGCTTGGTCAGCGCGGTTTTGTGCTGCATCTGGCGCAGGAACAGCGCGATCAGCACCGCGCCGAGCACGATCAGCACCGCGTTGAACACGACCTTGGAGAAGAAATAAATATTTGCTTTTTTCCGGATCTCTTTCTGTACGGGCATGGCGGAACTCCTTTTCGTGCGCTCATGACGAGCCGTGACGGGGCGAAAAAATGTTTATCGATTCATTATACACCATATTTCCCGGGGAATAAATATTTTTCTTGCAAAACTGCCTGTTTTTTCAGGCGGAGCGCTTCTCCCGCAGGCGGGAGACAGCGCGCCTGACGCCGGGGATGTTCAGGACGATCGTCGCCGCGGTCAGCACGAGGAGGATCAGCGTGATCGGGCGCAGGAAAAGCGCCGCGGCGGGGTTTTCCGCGGTCGAGGCCAGCGACACGGCGCGGCGGAAATTCGCGTCCATCATGCCGCCGAGCACCAGCCCGAGCGTAAGCGGCGCCGTACCGTAGCCGCGGCGGCGGAGGAAAAAGCCCAGCACGCCGAAGAAAAACATGACGCCGACGTCAAAGAGTCGGTTCGAGCAGGCATAGGCGCCGATCACGCACAGCACCGTGACAAGCGGCAACAGGATGCGCCGCGGCACGGCGACGACGCGGCTGATGCGCGGCGCGGCGAGCAGCCCGAGCAGCAGCAGGAACACGCTGCCCAGCAGCCCGCCGGCGAGGATCGCGTGAAAGCTCGCGGTGTTTCGCATCAAAAAGGTCGGCCCCGGCTGCAGCCCGTGGACATAGAATACGGACAGGATGATCGCCGTGACCGCGTCGCCGGGGACGGCGAGCGTCAGCATCGGGATCAGCGCGCCGCCGATGCAGGCGTTGTTGGCGCTCTCCGAGGCGACGACGCCCTCCACCGCGCCCTCGCCGAAGGGGCGCGAGGGCTTTTTGACGATGCGGTTCGCCTCGCCGTAGGCGAGAAAGGCCGCGACGGGCGTGCCCGCGCCGGGCAGCGCGCCGACAAGCGTGCCGATCGTGCAGTAATAAAGCGCGCGCGGGAGCTCCTTCAAAAGCGTCCGAAGCGGGATCTTCTCCCGCCGGAGCGCGCCGAGCGCGCCGTCCGCGGCGCCGTCCGCCACGGCGGAGAGCACCTCGGCTAAGCCGAAGAGCCCCACGAGGGCGGGAACGGTCGGGATCCCGGCCATGAGCGGCGCGACGCCGAAGGTCAGGCGCGGCGTGCCGACCACGCTGTCAAGTCCGATCAGCGCCAGAAACACGCCGAGCAGCGCGCTTACCAGCCCCTTGGCATAGTTTCCGGTGCTCAGCCCCCCGACGGTCGCAAGCCCGAAGAGCGAGAGGAGGAAATAATCCATCGGCTGAAAGCGCAGCGCCAGCGCCGTGACCGGCCGCGCCAGCAGCCCGAGCGCCAGCAGCCCGAACACGCTGCCGACGAAGGAATAGACTGCGGCATAGAGCAGCGCCTTGTACGCCTCGCCCCGCCGGGCGAGGGGGTAGCCGTCAAGGGTCGTGACAACGCTCGACGGCGCGCCGGGGATGTTGATCAAAATCGCGGAGATCGCGCCGGAGAACACGCCGACGACGTAAACGCCCATGATCATGGCAAGCGCGTCGGTAGTCTCCCAGGTATAGGTCAGCGAGACCAGCAGCGCCGTCGCCATCGAGACCGACAGCCCGGGGATCGCGCCGACGAAGAGCCCGGCCGCCGCGCCGACAAAGCACAGCAGCACAAAGCGGGGGTCGATAAAATAGGGGAGCATGCCCGCAAACAGTTCCATTCTCTGCCCCCCTTTACGGCAGACGCACGCCGAGCCCGAGCGCAAAGAGCGCATAGAGCACGAGCGGCGCGGCGACGGCCACTGCGGCGATCACCCACCACCGGCGCTCGCCGAGGAAGAGCATCATCGCCGCGAGGAAAAGCGCCGTGGCGGGGAGGAAGCGGATGAGCGGCAGCAGCGCGCAATAGGCCGCGGCCATAAGCGCGGTTATAAAGACGCGCCGCGCCCGCCGTCCGTCCGGCTTGCCGGCGCTCTGCTCGTCCCGGCGCTCCGCCGTCTCGCGGCAGCCGCCGAGCAGCGCGGCGCCGAGCAGCGCGGCAAACACGGCCAGCAGCATCGGGAAGAGCCAGGGCGAGAGGATCCACGCGGTCTGCACCGCGGAGCGGCGGAAGCTGATAAGACTGTACGCGCCGAGCGCAAGCCCCGCGGCCAGGACGGCAAGTCCCTCCCGGAACGTTTTGTTTTTCAGTTGTTCGCGCACAGGGGCTCCCTCCCTTCCTCGGTCAAAGGTGTCGAGCGGGGTCCGGGTCATCTGTCCCGGACCCCGTCGTGAGTCTTCTTTTATAAGTCCGCTCAGGCCGCGGGACGGTCGATGCCGAAGTCCGCAGGGCTGTACACGGTAGCCCCCGCGTCGGCCATCAGCCAGCAGACGGTGGATTCCCATTCGCGGTAAAAGGCGCGGATCTCGTCGACCGTGTGGTATTTCTCATAGAGCTTTTCGATGCTGTTGCTGTCCATAAAATCCACAAATTCGCTGTCGCGGAAGGCCTCCTCGCACGCGCTGCGGAGCATGGCCTGCACGTCTTCCGGAACGCCGTCCGCGACAAGCAGGCTCAGCGGCGTGTAGGGGATCGAGAGCAGCGCCTCGCTGCCCGCCATGACCTCGCTGAGCGCGGGGACGTCGGGGTATTTCTCCATGCGCCCGGTCGCGCAGACGGCCAGCAGCCGCAGCTCGCCGGCCTCGAGATAGTCCGTGACGGTGGAATAGTTGGCGTTGGTGAAGACGACCTGGCCGCTCATGACGGCGACGATGCCGTCCGAGCCGGAGGAATAGGCCGTCAGCGCGGGGTAATAGCCGAACTCGTTCATGATCAGCGCCTGGACGTGGCCGGAGCCGCCGGGGCCGGTATAGGCCATCTGGATCGTGTTGGGCGCGGCCTTGATGGCGGCGAGCAGATCCCCGATCGTCTGATAGGGCGATTTTTTCCCGACGACGATGACCTTGATGTCGTTGGCGACGGTATAGATGGGGTCAAAATCGTCATAGCTCATGTCGCTGATGCCCATGACGCGCTGCGTGCCGAGGCTGTCCGCCGCGAAGAGAACGACCGAGCCGTCCCGCGGCGCGTCCAGAGCCGCCCGGCAGCCGAGCGAGCCGGAGGCGCCGGGCTGGTTGTCGATGACGACGGAGACGCCGAGCGCGCGCCCGAGCGCCGCGCCGAGCTTGCGGCCGACCAGGTCGGTCGTACCGTTTGCGCCGTAAGGCACGATCATCCGGATGGTCTTGAAGGGGTATTTCCCCGCCCCGTTTCCCGCCGCGCCGCAGGCGGCGAGCGAGAGCAGCAGACACACGGCGAGCGCAAGCGCCGTGAGGGTATGGATCATTCTTCTCATGAACAAAGCTCCTGTTTCTTTCCCAAAAGGGCGCGCCATGCGGCCGCTCCCCCGTATTATTCCATGTTTACCTTACCTGTTTTCCGCCCGCTTGTCAACGAGGTTTTTCCGCCCCGCGGCGGGGTTTTCTCCTGTTTCACTCCGTTCGATTTACAAGCGCGCCAAAATATGCTATCATGATCTAAACAACCGGGAAATATTAACAGACTTCTCCAAGGAGGCTTCTTCCTATGATTTTATACTTCTCGGCGACGGGCAACTGCGCCTTTGCCGCCAAACGCATCGCCGAACGCACCGGCGACGAGGCCGTGAATCTGCTGGAAAAATTCCGCGCGAACGACCACAGCGCGCTCCATTCGGAAAAGCCCTGGGTCGTCGTCTCGCCGGTGTATGTGGCGGAGATGCCCCGGCTCGTGGCCGACTGGCTGAAGGCCACGCCGCTGACGGGCAGCCGCGACATCTTCTTCGTCTTCACCGCGGCAAGCGAGATGAGCTGCTCGGGCTATTTCGCCAAACAGCTCGTCGAGGAAAAGGGCATGGTCTACCACGGCAGCGCCAGCGTCCGGATGCCGACGAACTACCCCGTCTTCTTCACGGTCAAGGAGGACTATGAATGCCGGAAGATCGTCGAGGACGCGATTGCCGTGATCGACAAGGCGGCGGAGATCATCGCCCTGAACGGCGTCATCCCCGAGAAGAAGCCGGGCAGGGCCACGCTCGCCGCGACGATCCCGGTCAACGAGCTGTACTACAAATACTTTGTCAAGGCCGACGACTTTTACGCCACCGACGCGTGCATCTCCTGCGGCAAATGCACGAGGGTCTGTCCCTATGCCAACATCACGCTCCGGGACGGCAAGCCCGTCTGGGGCGGGAAATGCACGCACTGCATGGCCTGTCTCTCCGCTTGCCCGAAGGAGGCCATCGAGTACGGCGCCAAAACGGTGGGCAAGCGGCGCTATCACTTCCCGAAAAATCTCAAGGTGCAGGAGACTGTCGGTCTCCCGCAGACGAAAGGAGACAAAAAGATGAAAGTTGTTCTGGCAGGCGCCTTCGGCCATCTCGGGCTCGACATCCTGCGCGAGCTGGTGGCCCGGGGCTATGACGTCGTCGCGAACGGCCGCACGCCGCACGAGGTGCCCGGCTGCACGGGCTTTACCCCCTTTGCCGCCGACGCGCAGAAGCCCGAGACACTGCGCGGGATGTGCGACGGGGCGGATCTCGTGATCTCCACCGTGGGCCTCACCAAGGCCAGCGCCACGGTCAGCAGCTATGACATCGACTATCAGGGCAATATGAACATCCTTGCCGAGGCCAAGCGCGCGGGCGTGAAGAACTTTGCTTACATCTCCGTGCTCAAGGCCGACGGCAACCCCTCCGTCCCGATGCTCGACGCCAAGGCCAAGTTTGAGGAGGAGCTGAAAAAGAGCGGCCTCAACTGGGTCATCTTCCGTCCGAGCGGCTATTTCTACGACATCGCCAAGGTCTTCATGCCGATGATCGAAAAGGGCAAGGTCACGCTGCTGGGCAGCGGGGCGGTGCACTGCAACGTCGTCGACACGCCGGACTTCGCCCGCTTCATCGTCGATCACATGTGCGACAACGGCAAGGTCTACAATGTCGGCGGCAAGGAGACCTGGAGCTATGAGGAGCTGGCGCGGATGTTCTTCGCCGCCGCCGGCAAGGAGCCCAAGATCAGCCGCGCGCCGGCCGCGCTGTTCGACGTGCTGGCCTGGGTCAACAAGAAAAAGAAGAACGGCAAGGAGGCCATCATCCGCTTCTCCAAGTGGACGCTGACCGAGGAGATGGTCGGCGACACCATCGTCGGCGACGCGAGCTTTGCGGAGTATATTAAGAACTGCTATAAGAAATAAGAGTACTGAAAAAACGAAGCCGCTACAAAAGCGGCTTCATTTTTGCTCTTTTGAGGTCTTTTGCCGCATGATCGCCGCCTCTCGGGATGACAGGAGCGGAAGTTGCCCTCGGCCCGAACGGCTGTCCGGACTACCGGACAGTCGTTTTGCTATGATAAAGGCATCCAAACGGGAGCGGAGGGGAAAGCGATGACGGATCTGAGAGACAAGACCTGCTGTTTTACCGGGCATTGGGCGTATCCGCCCGCGGTCGGCGGTCGGCGCGGCGCTGCGGAGCCGCGCGGAGCGGCGCATCAAAGAGCTTTACGAGCGCGGCGTTGTTTATTACGGCTGCGGCGGCTCGACGGGCTTTGACACGCTGATGGCGCAGACCTGCTTCTCGCTGCGCGAGAGCGGGCAGTGTCCGCGCATGAAGGTCATTCTGGTCTACCCCTTCGACGGCTTTACGAAGCGCTGGACCGTGGCGCAGCAGCAGACCTTTCACGATCTGCTCGGCCGATATGACAAGGTCGTGCGCCTGTGCAAGGGGCCGGACTATTACGCGCGCATGATGCGCAACCGCTATCTCGTCGACCGCTCGGGCTATTGCATCGCCTACTGCGTCGAGACGGACGGCGCCGCGGCCTACACCGTCGACTATGCTCAGAAGAAAGGTCTCGAGGTCATCAACCTGGCGGAGGGGTGAGAAAAACCGGGAGACAGCGCGCGGCTGTCTCCCGGTCGATATTCTGAATGATGGGGTTGTCTTTTATCCGTCCTGCCGCGGTGCTGTGCGCAGGGAAAGGCGGGCGCGGGTTCAGCGGCGTTTGACGATCTTGCCGCTCTCGTTGCGGACATATTTTGCCGCAAACGCGGGATTTTCCTTGATCAGCCAATCATAGGCCTCGGGATGGGCCATGACATATTTGTGAGCATAGCCGACCTTCGTGCGAATATTCTTCGGGCCTTCCTTTTCGGCGATCTTCTTCGACAGCTTGTTCGAGCCGAAAATGTAAATCGGGATACCGACAGCCGCGATGACGACCGCGATCGCGCAATTGACATACTCCTTATCCGACAGCGCCTCCCGGAAGAGCATGATCCCGGTGATCACAGACATAAAGGCAAGCAGGCTGAAGATGACCGATACCGTGGTCGCTTTCTTCGAGCAAGGATATGTTTTGTAAAAAATCATACGAACAGGGTCTTTCTGAATATGAAGTTGACAGCAAATAAATAACATATTTGTTGCTTTCTGTCAGTTGTGGATCTCGTCCATCCCGTTCATCAACCTTCATATTGATAAACAGCCATACATTCCGAACGGTTGAAAGGACGTTCTCCGGAGGCCGGCAGGTATGCACATTGCGGGAGCAGGTTGTTTTTCCTCTTGTTCAGGCCGTAAAAGGGTGATATATTTATCTTAAACAAAGAGCTTGAACGGATATCCGCGCGCTTGAGATATCCGGACTATCAAAAGAAAGAGGCATAAAAAATGAACCGTATGACAAGCAGAAAAAGGAGTATTTCCTCCGGCCTTCGGGGCGTGCTGGCCCTGTTCATCCTTTTCGCCATGCTGACGCCGGTCCTGTTCGTTCCCGTCTCCGCCGACGGCGGAAGGACGGCCGTCCCCTCCGCGACAGAGAGTTCAGAGGAAGATTACAGCTCCTATACCGACGAGGAGCTGATCGCTCTGGCGCAGGAGGCAGAAAAGAACTGCCGTGATTATTCCACGACCTCCACCGGCAAGGTCGCGCTGGAGCTCCCCTTCCCCGAAGAGCACCTTGACGAGCCGCTGGACATGCAGATCAAGTTCACCAAGAACGGCGCGCTCCTTATCCTGCCCAAGCCCCAAACCGGAAACGGCAACCTCGGCGCGATCACCGCCGGGACCAGGGTCACGGTCATCGCGCAGTACAAGACCTTCTATTTCTTCGTTGCCGAAGACGGCCGCATGGGCTGGACCGGCAAGGCCAATCTGGAGGACGCCCCCGCCCGCAAGGAGGAGCCCAAGCGCACCGCTGTCACCGCAACGACGAGTAAGGTAGAGTACGATCTGTATTCCAGAGACGAGCTGGCGGCTCTGGCCCAGGAGGCGGAAACGAACTGCCGTGATTACTCCACGACCTCCACGAACAAGGTCGAGCTGGAACTCCCCTACACAGACGATTATCTTACCGAGTCGCTGGATATGCAGATCAAGTTCACCAAGAACGGCGCGCTCCTTATCCTGCCCAAGCCTCAGACCGGAAACGGCAACCTCGGCGCGATCACCGCCGGGACCAGGGTCACGGTCATCGCGCAGTGCAAGACCTTCTACTTCTTCGTTGCCGAAGACGGCCGCATGGGCTGGACCGGCAAGGCCAATCTGGAAAGCTGAGAGGCGGAAAGAGTAAAAAGCGCGGGAGCTTACATGTAAGTTCCCGCGCTTTTTTTGCTTTTTTGCCTATCCGGCCGCACGGAGGACACCTCATCCGGCGAGCCTTCGCTGCGCCACCTTCCCCTCAAGGGGAAGGCCCTGGCCTTTTTCAATACATCACGTCCTGCTTCTGCTTGAGCGAAAGATGGTCGGCGATCATCGCGATGAATTCGCTGTTCGTGGGCTTTCCCTTGATATTGCTCACGGTGTAGCCAAAGAACTTCTGCAGCGTCTCGAGATCCCCGCGGTCCCAGGCCACCTCGATGGCGTGGCGGATGGCGCGCTCGACGCGGGAGGGCGTCGTGGCGTATTTGCGCGCGACCTCGGGATAAAGCACCTTGGTGACGGCGTTGATCATGTCCATGTCGCGGATCGTCAGAATGATCGCCTCGCGCAGATACTGATAGCCCTTGATGTGCGCGGGCACGCCGATCTCGTGGATGATGTCGGTGACCGTGGCCTCCAGCGCGGCGTCGCTGCGGCTCTGGCGGGAGGCGGCGAGCTCATAGCCCGGAGGCGTGCCCTCGCCCCGGTCCCCGCCGCAGAGCGAGCGGATGCGCGTCAGAAGCGCCGCCGGGTCGCAGGGCTTGGAGATGAAATAGTCCGCCCCGAGCGCGGAGCATTCGCCCACGACCTTGTTGTTCACAAAGCCGGAGAGCACGATGATATGCGGCTGTGCGCCCGTCTCGCCGAGACGGCGCAGCACCTCGAGCCCGTCGAGCTTGGAGAGCACCAGATCAAGCAGCAGCACGTCCGGCTTCAGCTCGGCGATCAGCGCGAGCGCGTCGACGCCGTTGTCGGCCGCGCCGGCGACCTCCATATCCTTTTCCCCCGCGACAAGATCGCTCAAAAGCGAAGAAAAATCCGGGTTGGCATCGGCGATGAGAATGCGGGTCTTGGTTTCCATAACAGTAATCCTCCCAAAATACGATATGCGGGGCAAACCTGACTTTTCGCAGGTAATTTACCGGTCTGTCGAACGTAATTTACCATAACTGACACTCTCAAACAACAGAATGCTGTCGAATCCGGCGGAGAACTTGTTGACATAATATTACAAGCTTTCAGATATTTCTATCTCATTCGACAAGTTTTCCGGTTGTTTCCCTGCCCTGCGTGTCGAATTTTGTCGAAAACCCTTTTCTTTTGGTGCGCCGCCCGTTACGGCTCGCCGTAAAGCAGCTCGAAGCTCTCGTAATGGTCGGGGGTATAGTAGATCAGCCCGTCATTGGAAAAGACCATCCGCTCCGGCCCGCGCGAGGAGCGGCCGACGCTGTTGACGTCGCACTCGGTCCAGGTGCGCCCCCTGGCCGTCGGCAGAAGGCCCTCGCGGTTGTGATAGCGGTTGCCGCCGATCGCCATGCCCGGCAGCACGCGGTCAAGCGAACCGCCCGTCCAGCCCGCGGCCTCGGCCTCGGACTTGGTGACGAAGTTTTTGGGCAGATGGCCGTAGGTGTGGATATACAGGGCAAGCTCTTCCTTGCTGTCGTAGGCGCCGTCCTCGTCCGGGATCTCCTGCGCGTCGTCCGCTGTCGGCTGTCCGTCGTCCGGGAGCGGCGCGGCGGCCGTCGGCCCGTCCGCCCCGTCCGGGGGCAGCAGCGTCAGCTCCCCGCTCTCCTCCGCGGGCTGCGCCGTTGCGGCCGGTGGCGCGGAGGCGTCGCCGAGCCACGACGGAAGCGCCTCGCTCACCAGCATCACGAGAGCGAAGATCAGGACAAAGGTCAATATGAAGCGCAGCTTGCTTTTCATGGAAGCGCCGTCCTTTCCGGGTCGTTTTCGTCTTTTTATTTTATCACAGTGCCGCGGCAAGCGCAATTGCCTTGCGGGGCGAACTGTGCTACAATGGGTCGAAACAAGTTTACGCCGCAAAGAGGTGGACTTTGGGATGAAAAAAAGACTGTGCTGTGCGCTGCTCGCGCTGCTGATGGCCGCGCCGCTATGCGCCTGCGGCGGAGCGGGGCGACGGGGAGAGACTGCCGCGTCCCCGGCGGAGGAAGCTCCGGCCGCCGCGGAGACGGTAACGGCGATCGACGAGCCCGCCTTTCCGCTGCTCTCCGCGCCCTTTTCCGAGAGCGAGAGCGAGGCGATGGTCAACCACAACGCCGCGCGCTTTGCGCTGTTGGTCGATAACTTTTACTACACCCGCGGCTATTACGCCGACGGCGGCTGCGCGCTCGTGCGCTATGAAGTGATCGACGAATCGCTGCACCACCGCACCGTTTTGGTCGACGACTGCGGGGCGGACTATCTCACAGAGACGGGCGGACGGCTGTATTATCTCAATTCGGCGCACACGGTCGAAAGCGTCTCGACGGGCGGCGGCGACGTGCGCGAAGAGCTTGCCCTGCGCTGCCGCAGTCTGCAGCTCTATGACGGCGCGCTGCTCGCGCTCGCGGAGGACGGCACGCTGCTCTCTCTGCGCGGCGGCGAGACGGAAACGCTGCTTGGCGGCTGCTCCTGGGCCTTTGCGTCCTCTGCGGGCGTCTTTTACACCGCGCTCTCGGACGGGCGCGTGCATCTCTACCGCCCCGAGGCGCGGACGGACGTGACACTGACCGCCGTCGCGGCCGAGACGCCGACCGTGATCGGGCAGACGCTGTATTATCTCGCGCGCGAGGGCGACGGCGGGCATCTCTGCGCGCTCGATCTTATCGACGGCACAAGTCGCCGCATGGCGTCCGCCGTGTCGCGCGCGCCGGACTTCATCCGTCTCGGCAGCGGCTGGGGCGTGCGGCTGTTCGGTCTTGTCGGCGAGACGCAGCAGCGCACCGCTGCCTGTGAGGCGCTGTTTGACGAGCCGCTTGTCTCCACGACGGCGGAGCCGGGACGGCTCTTCGTCTGCCGCGGGCTCGACGGCGATCTGCGCACGGACGAGATCCTGTATCTCGACGGCACGCCGCTGGGCACGGCGCTTATCCTGCCGGACGGGCGGAGCTATCCGCTCTATGCCGAGGACAACCCCCGGAACTGAGGCGGCGCAACAGATTTTTCCTTGACAATCCCCGCGCCGATGATATAATACCAAAGGAAAGCGATGATCCCTTCGGCAAGAGCAGATCGCGAGATTATTTTTGTTCTGTCAAAGGATTTTTTCCGCAGGCATACTTTGTGTATGGCAAGGAAAAAAGACGCGGGCAGGGCAAAAATTGGCCGCGAGATGCCGCCGCCGAACGGGTCAGCGATTTCCTTAATGCGTAAAACTGAACACCTTATCAAGAGCGGTGGAGGGAACGGCCCTGTGAAACCCGGCAACCTGTGCTTTCAAAAGGCAAAAGGTGCCAAATCCGGCGGTGAAACGAAAGATGAGGCTTTGTGTAAGCACTTCATGGCGTCCCGCCGAAAAGCGGGGCGCCGTTTTTCTTTCAGCTAACGCCGCTCTCCGGCAGGGTCTGTTCCGCAAAAAAGAGAAAAAGGAGCAAGAAATCATGAAAAAGAGATCTCCCATCGTGACGGTCGTCGCCATCGGCATCGGCGCGGCGCTGTTCTTCGTGCTCGGCCGCTTTGTGGCTATCCCGAGCCCCGTCCCCAACACCAACATCGCGCTGCAGTACGGTCTGCTGGCCTTCATGGCCACGCTCTTCGGCCCGCTCGCCGGCATGCTGATCGCGCTGATCGGCCACGCGCTGATCGACTTCAGCTACGGCTGGGGCATCTGGTGGAGCTGGGTCATCGCCTCCGGCGTGTTCGGTCTCATCTTCGGTCTGATGGCCAAGGGCATCGGCATCAACCGCGGCCTCAACGAGGGCAAGTTCAACGGCGGCGACATCCTCCGCTTCAATCTCTCCCAGCTGCTCGCTCACCTGATCGCATGGGGTCTTGTCGCGCCGGGTCTGGACGTCGTGATCTACGCCGAGCCGGCCAACAAGGTCTTTGCCCAGTGCCTCGTCGGCGGCATCTCCAACATCGTGACCACCGCGATCATCGGCACGCTGCTGTGCATCGCGTATGCCGCGACCAAGCCCAAGAAGGGCAGCCTCAAAGAGGAACAGTAAGAACCCGGAACCATCGGCGGGCAGGCGCGCAAGGCGTCTGCCCGCTTTGAGACCGAAGGAACAGTTTCTGCATGAACGATCCGATCATACAATTTGATCATTTCTCCTTTCAGTACGACGCCCAGGCCGAGCCCACGCTCCGCGACATCACGCTTTCGATCCGCAAGGGCAAAAAGATCCTGATCTGCGGGCCGTCCGGCTGCGGCAAGTCGACACTGGCCCACTGCATCAACGGTCTGATCCCCTTCTCCTACGACGGGGCGTGCAGCGGCAGTCTCAGGATCGACGGCCGCGAGAGCCGCGAGCTGGGGATCTTTGCGATCTCCCGCACGGTCGGCACGGTGCTGCAGGACACGAGCGCCCAGTTTGTCGGGCTGACCGTGGCCGAGGACATCGCCTTCGCGCTGGAAAACGACTGTGTGGGCGAGCCGGAGCTGCACGACCGCGTGGCGAAGACCGCCGCGCTCGTCGGCGTGGAGGGCCGTCTTTCCCACGCGCCGGGCGAGCTGTCAGGCGGGCAGAAGCAGCGCGTGTCGCTTGCGGGGATCCTCGTGGACGACGTGGACGTGCTGCTCTTTGACGAGCCGCTGGCAAACCTCGACCCGGCGACGGGCAAGGCCGCCGTCGAGCTGATCGACGAGATCGGGCGGCAGACCGGCGCGGCCGTCATCATCATCGAGCACCGGCTCGAGGACGTGCTGCACCGCCACATCGACCGCGTGGTGCTGATGGGCGAGGGGCGCATCCTCGCCGACGTGTCGCCGGACGAGCTGCTCGCCTCGACGCTGCTTGCCGAAAACGGCATCCGTGAGCCGCTGTACATCACGGCGCTGAAATACGCCGGGGTCACGATCACGGCGGACATGCACCCCGACAACATCGGGCATCTTGCGCTTTCCGAAGCGGACAAGACCGCCGTGCGCGACTGGTTCCGCCGCGTGCCGCCCGCCCCGAAGCGGGAGGAGACGCCGGTGCAGCTTGAGGCGAAGAACATCCGCTTCTCTTACCGGAACGGGCACGAGGCGCTGCACGATCTTTCGCTCGCGGTGCGCGAGGGCGAGATCTCGGCCATCGTCGGCACGAACGGCGCGGGCAAGACGACCTTCTGCAAGCTGCTCTGCGGCTTTGAGACCCAGCAGGAGGGCACGCTCCTCTTCTCCGGCGAGGATATGGCCGCGCTCTCGATCAAGGAGCGCGCCGAGAGCATCGGCTATGTGATGCAGGACCCCAACCAGATGATCTCCCAGACGATGATCTATGACGAGGTGGCGCTCGGGCTGCGCACGCGCAAGGTGCCCGAGGACGAGATCCGCCCGCGCGTGGAGGAGGCGCTGAAGGTCTGCGGTCTGTGGCCGTTTCGCAACTGGCCGGTCTCGGCGCTGAGCTTCGGGCAGAAAAAACGCGTGACGATCGCCGCGATTTTGGTGCTGCAGCCGAAGGTCATCCTCCTTGACGAGCCGACGGCCGGCCAGGATTACCGCCACTATACCGAGATCATGGAATTCCTCCTCGATCTCAACCGCCGCGGGATCACCGTGCTGATGGTCACGCACGACATGCACCTGATGCTCGAATACGCCCGGCGCGCGATCGTCTTTTCCGACGGGCAGCTCATCGCCGACGCGCCCTGTGCCGAGATCCTGACCGACGGCGAGATCATCCGCCGCGCCAGTTTGAAGGAGACCTCGCTCTATGCCCTCGCGCAGCGCTGCGGCATCGAGGACGGACGCGCCTTTGTCTCGCGCTTCATCGACTATGAACGGGAGGTGGCGCGCGCATGAAGCCGATCTTCAACTATGTCGAGCGCTCCTCGCCCGTCCACGCTCTCACCGGCGCGACGAAGCTCTGCTGTCTGCTGCTGTGGAGCTTTGCGGCCATGACGACCTATGACACGCGGCTGCTCGCCGTGCTCGCCGCTGCGGGCGTAGCCGTGTTCGCCGCGTCAAAGCTTCGCATCTCGGACATCAGCTTTCTTTTGGGCTTTGTGACGGTGTTCATGCTGCTCAACAACCTCCTTGTCTTCGTCTTTTCCCCCGAGCACGGCGTGGGGCTGTACGGCACGCGCCATGTGCTCTTCTCCCTCGGCGGCCGCTGGGTCGTGACGAAGGAGCAGCTTTTCTATCATCTCAATCTGGTTTTGAAATATCTCGCGATGCTGCCGGTCGTGATGATCTTCATCTGCACGACGCAGCCGAGCGAATTTGCCGCCTCGCTCAACCGGATCGGCGTGAAGTACACCGTGGCCTATTCCGTGGCGCTGGCGCTGCGCTATATCCCCGACATCCAGCAGGAGTATCACGAGATCTCCCAGGCGCAGCAGGCGCGCGGCATCGAAATGAGCAAAAAGGAGAGCCTCTTCCGCCGGCTCAAGGCCGCCTCGGCGATCCTGATCCCGCTGATCCTCTCGAGCGTCGACCGCATCGAGACCATCTCGAACGCAATGGAGCTGCGCGGCTTCGGCAAGCACAAGCGCCGCAGCTGGTACATGGCGCGTCCCTTCCGTCCGGCCGACTTTGTCGCGATGGGGCTGTGCGCGCTGCTGCTCGCGGCGGCGATCTTCCTGAACATTCACAACGGCACCCGCTTCTGGAATCCGTTTATTTGAAAATAAGAAAGGTTTTATCTATGAGTCATCATCTTTTCACTTCCGAATCCGTCACCGAGGGGCATCCCGACAAGATCTGCGACCAGATCTCCGACGCCGTGCTCGACGCGATCCTGGAGCAGGACCCCGACGGACGCGTCGCCTGCGAGACGACCGTCTCCACCGGTCTTGTCCACATCATGGGCGAGATCTCGACGAGCTGCTATGTCGACATCCCGAAGATCGCGCGCGAGGTCATCCGCTCGATCGGCTATGACCGCGCGAAATACGGCTTTGACTGCGACACCTGCGGCATCATCACGAACATCGACGAGCAGTCCGGCGACATCGCGCTGGGCGTGGACCGCTCGCTCGAGAGCAAGGCGGACGAGGACGCCGAGCTGCAGAACGGCGCCGGCGACCAGGGCATGATGTTCGGTTATGCCTGCCGCGAGACGGAGGAGCTGATGCCCCTGCCGATCTCGCTGGCGCACAAGATGGCACGCCGGCTGACCGAGGTGCGCAAGAGCGGTCTTCTCGACTATCTGCGCCCCGACGGCAAGACCCAGGTCACCGTTGAATACGACGAGCAGCGCCGCCCGGTGCGCGTGGACACGGTCGTCCTCTCGACCCAGCACGCGCCCGAGGCCACGACGGACATGATCCGCCGCGACATGATCCGCTATGTCATCCGCGACGTCATCCCCGCCGAGCTTCTGGACGACGAGACGAAGTTCTACGTCAACCCCACCGGCCGCTTCGTCATCGGCGGCCCGCAGGGCGACTCCGGGCTGACCGGGCGCAAGATCATCGTCGACACCTACGGCGGCAGCGCCCCGCACGGCGGCGGTGCCTTCTCTGGCAAGGATCCGACCAAGGTCGACCGCAGCGCCGCCTATGCCGCGCGCTGGGTCGCCAAGACCGTGGTCGCCGCGGGTCTGGCCGACCGCTGCCAGGTCCAGCTCGCCTACGCCATCGGCGTGGCGAAGCCCGTGAGCGTCCTTGTCGAGACCTTCGGCACCTCCTGCGTGGACGACGCGATCCTCGCGAAGGCCGTGCAGCAGGTGTTCGATCTGCGCCCGACGGCGATCATCCGCGATCTCGATCTGCGCCGCCCGATCTATCAGTCGCTGGCCGCCTACGGCCACATGGGGCGCGAGGATCTGGGCGTGAAATGGGAGGACACCTCCCGCGCCGCGGCGCTCAAGGCCGCGGTCGAGGCGCTTTGCTGATCGAAAAAGGAGGCACCGCATGAAACGCGCTGTGATCGTGGGCGGCGCGCCGATCGGGCGGATCGGGAGCATCCGCTCTTATCTACGCGCGGACGACACGATGATCTACTGTGACGGCGGGCTGCGGCACGTCGCCGCGCTCGGACGCAAAGCCGATCTGATCGTGGGGGATTTCGATTCGCACGAAAACCCGCACGCCGCGGCCGAGACGATCGTGCTGCCGCACGAAAAGGACGACACCGACAGCTATTACGCCGCAAAAGAGGCGCTGCGCCGCGGCTATCGCGATTTTCTGCTCCTCGGCGCATCCGGCGCGCGGCTCGACCACACGCTGGGCAACCTCGCGCTGCTGCTGATGCTCGACGGAGCCGGGGCGAACGCGCTGCTTGTCGACGATTATGCCGAGATGGAGATCGTCTCGCAAAAGGGCGCGCGCGTGTCCGACCGCTATCCCTATTTTTCGCTCTTCAACCTCGACGGCTCGGCAAGGGCGGTGACCGTCACGGGCGCGAAGTATCCGCTGCACGACGCCGCGCTCCCCTGTGACAGCTCGCTCGGCGTCAGCAACGAGCCGCTGCCGGGGCAGACGGCGGAGATCCGCGCGGGCGAGGGGCGGCTGCTGCTCATCCGCGTAAGAGAGGAGTAAAACCATGTACTGTCAACACTGCGGCTCCGAGATCCGTCGGGGCGAAAAGTTCTGCTCCAATTGCGGCGCGCCCGTCGCGGCGCAGCAGGCCGCCGACGCGGCCGCCGCGATGAAGGCCGCCCAGGTGCTGTCGAGCACGGCTTTTTCGAGCGGCGCGGCCGGGGTTCTTCCCAACGACCTGTCTGATCATCCCAGCCTGACAAAGGACTTTGCCGTCCCGGAGGAGCAATATAACCTGATCCTCGGCGGGACGCTGCTGTGGGGCTTTTTGATGAACGTTATATTCTGCATCGCCTTTTGCGCGTCATCACGCGGATCGACTTTTCGATGATCCTGATCCCCTATGTCGTGCTGGCGCTCGCGGGCGTGCTGCTCAACACGTTCTCCCACAAGCCGATCTGGAGCTTTGTGGGGTATAACCTCGTCGTGCTGCCGCTGGGGCTGGTGCTCTCGGCGCTCGTGGCCGAGGAGGGCGCCGACGCCGTGCGCGAGACCTTTCAGATCACCGCGGCCGTCGCGGCCGGGATGCTGCTGCTGTCAAACTGGAAGCCGCAGCTTTTCTCCCGCATGGGGCCGTGCCTGCTCGGCTCGCTGCTCGTCGCGCTTGCGGCCGAGGTCGTGACCTATTTCCTCGGCGGCGGTCTGCAGATCATGAACGCGCTCGTCGCGCTGATCTTCTGCGGCTATATCGGCTATGACTGGGCGCGCGCCCAGATGCGGCCGAAGACCGCCGACAACGCGATCGACTCGGCCTGCGCGCTGTATCTCGACATCATCAACCTGCTGCTGCGCGTGCTCGCCTCGCGCTCGCGGAGGCGGGACTGATCCTTTTCCCGCATTAAAACAGCCCGGAACGAACTCGTTCCGGGCTGTTTTGCGTATATAGCGTCAGTCGAAGAATTTTTTATAGGCAGGGGCGCTCCACATCGCGGCGCAGGCGGCCAGCGAATAGAAGGCCTGCTCCGGCTTGTCGGCGCGGGAGGTGATCGCGATCGGGATCTTCGCCCCGACGAGCACGCCGAAGCCGTCGGCGCCGGCGCTCTGCTGCAGGACCTTGACCATCACGTTGCCGGTGGCGAGGTTGGGCACGACGATGCCGTCGAACTCGCCGCAGCAGGGGCAGTCATAGCCCTTGAGCCGCGCGGCCTCCTTGCTGACGATCAGGTCATAGGCGATCGGGCCGACGAGGTTGCAGTCGGCGAAGGGGCGCTTCTCGTTCTCGCGGACCATCGTCTGGTCCTCGACGGTGTCGCGCATGTGATAGCTCGGCTTTTCCACCAGCGCGAGCAGCGCGATGTTCGGCTTTTCCACGTCGAAGGCGTTGAGCGCCTTGACCATGTTCTTCACGACCTGCTTGCGCGCCTCCATGGGCGGGTTTATCAGCAGCGTCACGTCCGAGATCGCGACCATGCGCTCCAGCCCCGGGATCTTGAGGAAGTTGATGTGCGTGACGAGCGTGTCGGGCACGATCAGGTGGTTCGACTTGTTGAGGACCGGCATCAGAAAGTCGCGCGTGCTCGAGTTGCCGCGCATCAGGCAGTCGGCGTCACCGGAGTTGATCATCTCGATGGCGAACTGGACCGAGCTGTCGCCGCCCGAGGCGTCGATGATCTGTACGTCGCGGTCCGCCTGGCCGATGTTCTCCAGCACGGCGCGGATCTTGTGCTCGTTGCCGATCAGGATCGGCTCGACAAAGCCGGCGTCCTGCGCCTGGAACGCGCCGCGCACGATGTTTTCGGCGTCCGCCGCCGCGATGGCCACGCGCATCGGCTTCTCGACCTTCTTCGCCCGTTCTATGATCCGCTCAAAGCCGGTCAGAAATGTTTCGTTCATGTTATCCTCCCCTTCGCTTTGCTGTTCCGTTTTTCCCGCCGCGGCGCCTGTCGCCGCGCGCGGACAATTGATAAGGATATTCTATCACAAAGCCCCCGCCGCATACAAGCCGCCGGACGAAAGTTTTTGAGCGCGCGCTCTTGAAATGTGCCCCGCTCTTTGGTATGGTAATGTCACTTGCGATCGGGAGGTGCCACATGAACGAAACGCCGTGCAAAGAGAGGCTGGAAACGCCGCGGCTGCTGCTGCGCAAGGGCGTGCTCTCCGACTGGGAAAGTCTTTGGCGCAACGTGTGGTCCCGCCCCGAGGCGGCGCGCTACATGCTCTGGAGCGTGACGGAGAGCGCCGACGAGGCCCGCGCGCGCATGGCGCGCACGATCGAATGGGAAAAGACCCATCCCTGGAAATATTGCGTCGAAGAAAAGGCAAGCGGCCGGGTCATCGGCTGGGCCGGGGTCGAGCCGCTGCGCGAAGGCGTCTGGGGCGAGACAGGCATCGCCCTGGGGCCGGACTACTGGCGCTGCGGCTACGGCCGCGAGATCCTGGAGGCGCTGTGCGCTTTCTGCCGCGACGAGGCGCGCGCCGTGCGCTTTATTTATGCCGCGCGCGAACAGAACACGGCCTCCCGCGCGCTTGCCGAGAGCTGCGGCTTTCTCTTCGACCGCAGCGAGGAGCGCGTCGACGAGCGAAACGGCGAGAGCTACTTCATGAACTGGTATCACAGGGACCTGAACGGAAACTGACGCTTGACTTTCCCGGCGTTATCTGATATGTTTCGATTTGCGAAAGAAAAGGAAAGGAGGTCATCCCGAATGAATCGGAAATGGTTTGCTGCAGCTGAATATCGTTTGATGACCTCGGTCCGCGCCCTGTAAGCCCAGAGAAGGGGCTTTCTCTGATGATCGGACCGCGGCGGATACGCCGCGGTTTTTGTTTGTCCGTTTACGAGCCGCGGCCTTGCGCCGCGGTTTTCTTTTTCCGCTTCCCGAGGTCTCCGCACACAAACAGGGAAGAAAGGAGATTTCCGTCAACATGACTGTTTTCAATCAATACCGCGGCCTGCGCCGCGAGATCTATATCCTCGCCTTCGGCAGGATGGTCACGAATCTCGGCAGCATGATCTGGCCCGTCATGACCATGATCCTCAGCCAGAAGATCGGCCTGACGGCGGCGCAGATCTCATATTACTTCGTCGGCTCGAGCATCATCATGCTGCCCGCCAGCATCCTCGGCGGAAAGCTGGCCGACCGCGTCAACAAAAAGTGGATGATCGTGGTCTGCGACTGCGTCAGCATCGTCTGCTTCTACATCAGCGCCGCGATCCCGCTGGGGATGGGCACGATCCTCCTCTTCGTCATCGGCGGCATCTTTCAGAGCATGGAATACCCCTCGTACGACGCGCTCTTTGCCGATCTGTCCACGACGAAGGACCGCGAGCGCGCCTATTCGCTCGAATATCTCGGCGGCAACCTGGGCCTTGTCCTCTCGCCGACCATCGCGGGGCTGCTCTTCAAGGACTACCTGTGGCTGAGCTTCCTCATCAGCGGCACCTCCATCGCGGTCTCGACGGTACTCATCGCCGTGCTCATCAAGGACGTCACGCCCGTCGAGGACAGCGGCGAGGAGGCGTCGTATCAGGAAAAGAAGGACGGCGCGAGCGTCTTCGCGATCCTGAAGGAAAACCCGCTGATCATCCTCTATCTGCTCTGCGGCACGCTCTATTCCGCCGCCTACGGGCAGTACAACTTCATCATGCCGCTCGACATGGCCGCCGTCCACGGCGACGCGGGCGCCGTCATCTTCGGCACGGTCTCGAGCCTCAACTGCGTCACGGTCGTGCTCTTCACGCCGTTCATCACGAAGCTCTTCGTCCGCATGCGCGACACCGGCAAGATGCTCATGGGCCGGCTGCTCGTCTTCGCGGGCTATCTGGTCTTCCTCCTGCTGCTCGGCTTCATCCCGGGCTACTACCTCGCGATGCTCATCTTCACCTGGGGCGAGATCTTCGACGTGCTCTCGTCGGGGCCCTACGTCTCGACCCGCATCCCCGCAAGCCACCGCGGGCGGATCAACGCCCTCATGAGCGTCGCCTATACGGTGATCACGGGCGGCATCGACCTCGTCGTCGGCCAGCTTTACGACCGCGCCGGCTCCACCTGGACCTGGACGCTCATCCTCTCGGTGACGCTCCTCTCCGCCGCGGCGACGATCCTGCTGCGCGCGCTCGACAAAAAGGCGTATCCGAAACTGTACAGGCAATAAGGCGCGGCGCGCCCCTTTCAGCCGGTGGAAACACCGGCTGAAATTTTTTTGCGAAAAACGCTTGACAAATATATCGAGCCGTGATATATATTATATCGAACTGCGATACATCGAGGTGAAATACATGGACAACAGGATCGAACGGGTCTATGTCCCGATGACCGAGACGGGCTTTTACATCCTCTACTGCCTGCAGACGCCGCAGCACGGCTACGGCATCGCGCGGCAGGTGAGCTGGCTGACAAACGGCGAGGTCTCGATCGGCGCGGGAACGATGTACGGCACGCTCTCGAAGATGGAAAAGGACGGGCTGATCGTCTTTGACCGTGAGGAGGAAAAACGGCGGCTGTACCGCATCACGGCGCTGGGAGAAGAGGTTTTGGACCGCGAAATGCGGCGGATCGAAAGGCTGTATCGCAACAGCAGAGGGGAGAACTGGAATGGCTGAACAAGTGACGAAGATCGCGGTCTTCACGATCGCGGATTTTAAGGAAGAGGAAGTCTGGCTGCGCGAGCGCGCCCGCGAGGGGCTGCACCTTGTGCGCATGGTCGTCCCCTGCTTTTATATTTTTGAAAAGGGCGAGCCGGAGGACGTGATCTACCGGCTGGACTTTCCGGACAACGGAGAGGACCGGGACGACTATGCCCGGATGCTCACGGACTTTGGCTGGGAGAACTGCGGGCGCTGTGCGGGCTGGGTCTACTGGCGCAAGCCGGCCGCCGAGGCTGAAAATGAGGGCGAGAGCGAGCTCTTCACCGACGACGCGGGGAGGCTCGATATGGTGAAAAACATCGTCCGGACGCGGATGCTGCCGCTGCTGCTGATCTTCTTCGCCTGCGTGCTGCCGAATCTTTTCCGCGCGCTCGACGGTGATATATACTACGGCGCGGGCGGCTTTGCGAGCGGCTTTTTCCTGGGATTTTTCAGCCTCATGACCGCGGTGTATCTCTATCTCTTCATCCACTGCGGCGGCAAGCTGCGCCGCATGCAGCGCGAGCTAGAGCGGAAAGAATAACGTCTTCTCATGCAAACCGCGCCGGGCTGATCGCCCGGCGCGGCTTCTTGCTTTTTCCGTTTAAGGTTGTATAATGTTTCCAGCGATATTCCCCGTATGCCAAAACCGTAAAGGAGCGCCGGAAATGGACAAGAAAGAAAAGCTCGCCCTGCGCGAGCAAAAGGAGCTTGCGCGCCTTGACCGCGAGGCTGCGCGTCCGCAGTTCGCGCACTATCTGCTGTTTGTGATGATCGTGCTGACGGTCATCTACATCGTCGACGAGATCACCTCGAACATGAACGCGGCGATGCAGCCCTATGTGCTGTTCGACCTGTTTTCGATCACGTCGCGCAGCGTCAATTCGCCGGAGTACACCGGGGCGATCAACACGGTCGCGCCGTGGCAGGTGGCCTCGAACCTGTTTCTGATCATCTCGCCGTTTTACAAGGCGCTGTCGGACAAGTATGGCCGGCGGCTGTTTCTGATGATCAACACGATCGGCATGGGCGTCGGGATGCTGATCGTCATGACGAGCCAGAGCGTCGTGCAGTATATCCTCGGCATGCTCGCGATGATGTTCTTCACGCCCAACGACATGCAGGTGCTCTATATCATGGAGACCGCGCCGAAGGAGAAGCGCGCGACCTACAGCTTTGTCGCCAAGGGCATCGCGCTCATCAGCGTGTCGCTCATCGGCGTGCTCTCCCGCGCCTTTCTGCGCGAGGACGTGCCGGGCAGCTGGCGCATGGTGTATCTGATCCCGGTCGTCGTGGCGATCGTGATCGGTCTGATGTCCTATTTCCTCGTGCGCGAGACGCCGGTGTTCCTCCAGCAGCGCCGCGCCTTTCTCTCGCTGACGGAAGACGAGCGCCGTGCGCGCGCCGAGGCCGACCGGAAAACCGGCGCGGCCGAGGAGGGCGGCGTGTTCCGCGCGCTGAAGTTCATCTTCACCAACCGCCAGCTCCGCTGGATCCTGATCGCGGGCTTCCTCTTCTTTGCCACGACCTTTTATACCTCCTACTACGCCACGGTGCTCGAGGGCGCGATGTCCACCGAGCTGGTCGCCGTCGCGCTGATCGTCTATCCCTTCTTCAACGGGCTTGTCACGATCGCAAGCGGATTCTTCTCCGACCGGATGGGGCGCAAAAAGGTCTGCGTGCTGCTGGGCTCTCTCGCGCTTGTCGGCCTCGGGCTGTTCGTGGCGGCCTGCCGTCTCGGCTGGGGGCCGGTGGCCGCGGGCGTCGCCTACGGCTGCTCGATCGGCGGGCTGTGGTCCATGTCCGACACGATCATCCTGACGATGCCGGCCGAGTCCTCGCCCTCCGGGATGCGCTCGTCCGTCATGGGGACGATCTCGGTGATGATCGGCGCGGGCATGTTCATCGGCCAGATCCTGTTCATCGTGCTGCAGAACTTCCTGCCGATGGACGTGCTGTTCCTGCTGATCTGTCTGCCGTTCATGGCGCTGTCGCTGCTGGTGCTGCTGACGAAGGTCAAGGAGACGAAGGACGTCGATCTCGACAGCATCACCGCGGACACCTATCGCTGAGATGTAGTTTCTATCTGATATACGCCAAGAAAACCGCCCGGAGCTGTGCAGCTCCGGGCGGCTTTGTTTTTTTCTTTATTCGTATTCGATCGTGGCGCAGGGCTTGGGCGTGAAGTCGTAGAGCACGCGGTTGACGCCCTTGACCTCGCTCGTGATGCGGCTGACGAGCTTCTGCATCAGGGCAAAGGGGATCTCCTCGACCGTGGCGCTCATCGCGTCGGTCGTGTTGATCGCGCGGATGATGCAGGCCCACTCGAAGACGCGCTTGCCGTCGCGGATGCCGGTGGACTTGAAGTCCGGCACGACGGTGAAGTACTGCCACACCTTGCCGGCGAGACCGGCGGCGGCAAACTCCTCGCGCAGGATGGCGTCGGCCTCGCGCACGGCCTCGAGACGGTCGCGCGTGATGGCGCCGGGGCAGCGGACGCCGAGACCCGGGCCGGGGAAGGGCTGACGGTTGACCATGCCCTCGGGCAGACCGAGCGCGCGGCCGACCTCGCGGACCTCGTCCTTGAAGAGGATGCGCACGGGCTCGACCAGCTCGAACTGCAGATCCTCCGGCAGGCCGCCGGCGTTGTGGTGGGCCTTGATGCCATGTTCGCTTTCGAGGATGTCGGGCCAGATCGTGCCCTGGCCGAGGAAGGTGATGCCGTCGAGCTTGCGGGCCTCTTCAGCGAAGACGTCGATGAACTCGCTGCCGATGATCTTTCTCTTCGTCTCGGGGTCGGTCACGCCGGCGAGCTTGTCGAGGAAGCGGTCGGTCGCGTCGACATAGATGAGGTTGGCGTCCATCTCGTCGCGGAACACGCGGATGACCTGCTCGCTCTCGCCCTTGCGGAGCAGACCGTGGTTGACGTGGACGCAGGTGAGCTGCTTGCCGATCGCGCGGATCAGCAGCGCCGCGACGACGGACGAATCCACGCCGCCGGACAGGGCGAGAAGGACTTTCTTGTCGCCGATCTGGGCGCGGAGCATCTCGATGCGCTCATCGATATAGGCTTTTGCCAGCGCAGGGGTGTTGATGCGCTGCATGCCTTCGGGTCTGGATTCCAGTGCCATAGCTTTATCCTCCGTTTTTCTATGATTTAACGGCTTTATTATAGTCTCCGCAGTACGCCCGGCGCAACGGGAAACTCAGCGTGCGAGCGTAAAAATTATGGGACTTCCGGCACAGAAAACTTGTCCGTTTTTCACAATGACCGTCTCGCCGTCGATGAGGTTTTCATACGCGCCGTCCGGCGCGTCGACGGCGACGGCTGCGCTCTCGGCGCGCAGCGAGAAGACGCCGACCGTATGGCTGTTGGGGCCGAAGCGCTCCAGCACGGCGATCGCGTGCCTGTCGTCGGCCGTCGCGGTAAAGTGGGTCTCCCTGCCCGCGTGCTCCTTTTTGATCGCCGCAAGGCGGGCAAGGCGCGCGCTGATGTCGCGCCCGGAGCGGGGGAACACCTCGCGCTCGAAGAGGCTGGGCTGGTGAGTGCAGGAATACTCCTGCCCGGCATATAGCAGCGTCGTGCCCTTGAGCAGGAAGAGCATCGCGGTATAGTTCTCTCGCGCCCGCTCGTCTGTGACGCGCGAGGCGATGCGCGGCTGGTCGTGGTTTTCGAGGAAGCGCAGCTTGTTGTAGTTCTCGCGGTAGAGCGCCTCCTGGAAGTTCAGCTGCTCGGTCCACTCGTGCAGCAATCCCTTGCCGGCGAGAAAGCGCTCGAAGCTCTCCCACACGTCATACTGGTATTCGATGTCAAAGGCGTCGAAGGCCTCGCTGTCGCGCGCGGAGGTAAAGCCCTCGCGGCGGGCGAAGTTTCCAAAGCTCAGATGTACCGTCTCGGCCAGCCACACGCAGCCGGGATTGACCTCGGCCACGGCCCTGCGCGCCGCCAGCCAGAAGTCCAGCGGCACGAACGAGGCCACGTCGCAGCGGAAGCCGTCGACGATCGACGCCCAGAAGCGGAGCGATTCGATCTGATAGTCCCAGAGCGCGCGGCTGCGGTAGTCAAGGTCGATGACGTCGGCCCAGTCGCCGATCTTGTTGCCGACCTTTCCCGCGGCGTCGCGGTAATAAAAGTCCGGATGCTCACGGAGCAGCACCGCGTCGGGCGAGGTGTGGTTGTAGACCACGTCGATCATGACCTTCATGCCGCGGCGGTGGATCTCGTCGCAGAGGAAGCGGAACTCCTCGAGGCTGCCGTAGGCGGGATTGGTCGTGCGGTAGTCGCGGTTGGCATAGGGGCAGCCGAGGCTTCCCTTTTTGCCCTTTTCCCCGATCGGATGGATCGGCAGAAACCAGATCCAGTCGGCGCCGAGCGCGCGGATACGGTCAAGGTCCGGGATGATCGAGAGGAAGGTCCCCTCCTCGGTGTGCGCGCGGACATAGACGGAATAGATCACCTGCTCCTGCAGCACGGCGGAGGTATCGTCAGCCATTGTTCGCTTCTCCTTCCAGGGTCTGTTCTTCCGCCGCGTCTGCCGGCGGCGTCTCCTCCGGCTCTTCGGTCGGCTCCGGCGTGGCCGGGGGCTCGAGCGGCTCGATCGAGAGGAAGTAATAGTTCTCCAGCGTTCCGCTGCGCTCGACGGAATAGAAGTCGCCCGGATCGAGGACCCAGCCGCCGTCGCAGGCCACCGCCGGGCAGCCGAGGAAGGCCGTCATCTCCTCGTCCGGCTCGTTCACGCCCTTTTCATAGGCGTCGCGCCAGGTGAAGTAGCGGTCCATGCGCACCTTGGTGTACATCTCGCCGCCGTCGATCAGCAGATAGCGGCACTGCCGCCCGTCCGGGCCGGGGCCGATCAGACGGATCGCGCCGCCCCAGTCGTCATCCGGGCCGAAGTCGACGAGTCGTGTGCAGGGGATCGTAAAGCCGCCGCGGCCGGAGGCGCCGGTGATCGGCACGTCGACGATCCTGTCCGGCAGAAGCGAGGCAAAGCCCGCCTCGGACAGGCCGCGCAGCAGGCGGAAATGCCTGTCATAGGTCGCGCGGATCAGCTTGAGGCAGCGCTCCTTCAGCTCCTCGTCCGCGCCGGGGTTGAGATCGGTATAGATGATCTGGTCGTCCTCGTCGTGGCCGGCGTGGATGCGCGCCGTGATCGACACGACGTCGGAGCCGAGCTGGCGACCGATCGAGATGCCGATGAGCGCGTCGTCGTTTTCGTTGACCTGGCTCTCGTCGCGGTAGAGGAAGACGACCTCGCTGCCGGTGTTCTCCAGGATGGTATAGGTGTCCCGCTCGCCGGTGTTGATCCAGCTGCCGACGTTGCCGTACCAGGGCATGCGGCTGATCTTGGAGCCCGGCCACACGCGGATCTCGAGATAGCTGTCGGAGAACCATCGGCCGCTCGCGCCGCCGCCGCCCTCCATGCGCTTGAGCGTGATGAGCGCCATGTCGTCGATATGCCGCAGCGATTCCACCTCAAAGGTCCCGTCGCCGGGCATGCTGTGGATGCCGACGAGCTGCATGGCGAGATCGTCGCCTATCTGCCAGCTCACCTCGTCGTTCTGCAGCCGCCAAAGCGAATAAACCGCCGGGAAGAACGGGTCGGCCGCGCCGCGGACCATGCTGTACTGCCGCTCGCTTTGCGGCAGGAACTCAGCGGCCGGGACGGGCGTCTCCGCCGCGGGGAGCTCCGCGCCCTCAATCGGAGCGGCGGACAGCGTCGGCGGCGTCGGGACGCCGTCGCTCTCCTCGACCGGGGCCGAGACGAGCGATACCACGACCGCCGCAGCCACGATCACGACCGCCGCCGAGAGCAGCATGCCGATCTTTTTCCAAAAGCCGGCCTTGAAAAAGCCGACCAGCCACGCGACCACGACGACGAGCAGCACCGCGAGGGCGATGAGCGTCGCCTTGTCGCTGAGCGTGGCCGTCCCCGCGCTCCACTCGTGCAGGATGCGCGAGGTCTCCCCCGCGCGGGAGATCAGCCCGCGCAGCTTGTCCCACAACAATTCCAGATCCCGTAAGATCGTTTCTGCCATGTTTCTACCTCTTGATGTTCACGCCGGGATGTCGATCCCGCGCAGTGTGAAAAACAGGATGACCGCCACGATGAGCAGCACGATGAGCGTGTGCAGCAGGATGCCGGGCTTTTCCTTCCACGGCGCCTTGAGCAGCCGCACGACCCAGGCGAGCAGCGCGATCGCGACCGCAGCCGCCGTGAGGACGACGAACCACCGGTCCGCGAGCTGGCCGACACCGGCCGAGCCTTCCCATATGATGCGCGGCGCGTCCTTCAGAAGGCCGGCGAAATAACGCAGCTTCATCCAGAAGAGCGTCAGCTCGCGCAGCAGCATTTCCTTCGTCATGTCCGATCCTCCCGTTTTTGTTTCTAGTTTAACTATAATATTATACGCCTTGTTTCGCCGCGCGGTCAAGAAAAACGCCGCGGCGGCAACGAAAAGCGGTGTAGGGTTTACAATGATGTGTGACAGTAAGTAAAAAAAGATAGCGAATAGGAGTGGCCTGTATTAAGGTTGAGTTGTCGAGACAAAACCGAAAGGCAG
>ONSW01000081.1 GCA_900320595.1 uncultured Eubacteriales bacterium
CTCCTGCGCCACGCCGCGCCGAATGCGCGGTAGAGCTCCTCGGCCTCGTCCTTCTCGCCGATGCGCTCGCCGTAGGGCGGATTGGTCACGATCAAGCCGCGCTCGGTCGTGCGTGCGAATGCTGTCGCGTCGGCCACTTCAAAGCGGACGATGTCGCCCACGCCGGCACGCGCTGCATTTTCCCGGGCAAGCTTGACGGAATGCGCGTCAATGTCCGACCCGACGATGTGATACTCACCGTGAAATTCCTTTGAGCGCGCTTCCTCGCGCGCCTCGTTCCATACCCCTTTGTCGACCCAGTCCCAGCGCATCGCGGAAAAGTCGCGGGAAAGCCCGGGGGCACGGTTCAGCGCGATCAGCGCCGCCTCGATCGGGATCGTCCCGCTGCCGCAGAACGGATCGCAGAAATCATCCCTCCCGCGGTAGCGCGCAAAGCCGACCATCGCGGCCGCCATCGTCTCCTTGAGCGGGGCGGCGTTGTGCGCCGGACGGTAGCCGCGCTTGTGCAGCCCCTCGCCGGAGGTGTCGAGAGAGAGGCTTACGCGATCCTTCATGATCGAAAACTGCACCTGATACAGCGCACCGCTCTCGGAAAACCATTCGATGCCGTACACGCTCTTCAGCCGCTCGACGATCGCCTTCTTGATGATCTTCTGGCAGTCGCTCACGGAGAAAAGCTGCGAGTTGAGACTGTACCCCTTCACGGGGAAAGCCGCGTCGCGCGGCAGCACGCTCTCCCACGGCAGCGCTTTCGTGCGCTCAAAGAGCTCGTCAAAGCTCTTTGCCTCAAAGCTGCCCAGCTCCAGCAGCACGCGCTCGCCCACGCGCAGATTGATGTTGGCGCGCGCGATGTCGCGCCCGTCGCCGGTAAAGCAGACGCGCCCGTTCTCGGCCGCTACGTTTTTCATCTCAAGCCGCCGCAGCTCGTCGGCGATCGGTGCCTCCAGCCCGAGCAGGCAGGGGACGCAAAGTTTATAGTCCATATTCCTGAATAATGCCCTTTTCTTCGTTCTTTTGAGATTCCTTTGTGCACTTTATCAAATATGATACATCAATTTCTGCCTGTTGTAAATCACGAAAAAAACCGGTTCCTGGAAAAGAACCAAACGTTTCGCGCCAAAGCGACAGGACATGCCCGTTGCCACTGCAATGCGCTAAACAAACTTCAACAAAAATACCAAATGACTATTGAAATATTTGAAGAATTGTTGTATATTACGTTGTAGTCATAATTTGTTCATTTTTGGGAGGTAAGCCATGGCGATCGACCGCGCGACATTTCTCGAGATCGTCAAGGACGCCTACAGCGCCTATTATACCATCCTTCCTGTCGAGGAAGGGGAGGAGGAGCTGCCCCTGGCCTTCCGGGCCGAGTATAAGGTCCGCGACGAGCAGTATTTCTTCGTCAAGAGCGCCAACATCTGGAGCAACGAAAAATACGAATACTGCTTCGTTTTCTCCGCCCCGTCTTTCGACGCCGCGCTTGCGGAGAAATGCATGGACTTCTCCCTTCAGGAGATGCTCCCGAAGGTCCGACCCCACAAGCAGCACCAGTACACCAACTGCAAGGTCATCCTGATCGCCGATTCTCTCGACGAGACGACGATCGCCGCCGTCCGGAAGAAGCATTTTTCAAAATCCTACGGCTTCCTTTCCACCGAGGGCTATACCGAACTGCTTGCCGCCGCGGTGGATCTCAGCACGGAAAAGACCTGCGCCAACCGGGTCGGACGCGACCTGGAACCCTTCTTTAGTAAGCTGTTTGCCCTGCGCCATGAGGAGACGCCGGACAATGGCAAATAAATTATTTTTCATCTAAGGAGTGAAAAGTATGAGTGCATTGTTGATCCTCTTGATCGCGGTTGTCGCTCTGGCTCTCGGCTACGTGTTCTACGGCAGCTGGCTGGCCAAGCAGTGGGGCGTTGACCCCAATCGCGAGACCCCGGCTCATACAGCGTACGACGGAAAGGACTTCGTTCCTGCCAACCCCGCCGTCCTGATGGGTCACCATTTCTCCTCCATCGCCGGCGCCGGCCCCATTAACGGACCGATCCAGGCTGCCGTCTTTGGTTGGGTCCCCGTTTTCCTGTGGTGTGTGCTCGGCGGCATCTTCTTTGGCGCCATGCACGACTTCGGCGCTCTGTTCGCCTCCATCCGTCACAACGGCGGCTCCATCGGCCAGGTCATGAAGGACTCCATGGGCATCAAGGCCCAGCGCCTCTTCATCGTCTTCGCCCTCGCCGTTCTGATCCTGGTCATCGCCTCCTTCACCGCTGTCGTGGCCGGCACCTTCGTTTCTGTCGATCCTGCCGCCCCCACCTATGCGGCCAACGGCTCCACGGCCATGACCTCCATCCTCTTCATCGTCATCGCCGCTATCTTCGGCTTCTTCGTGTACCGCAAGAACGCCAAGATCGGCCCTGCCACGGTCGTCGGCATCATCGGCATCGTTCTCATCGTTGTGCTCGGCCAGTTCATCGGCCTGCACTTCAGCCGTACCTTCTGGGTGCTCTTCATCGCGGTCTACGTCACGGTCGCTTCTCTGCTGCCTGTCTGGATCCTGCTCCAGCCGCGTGACTACCTGAGCTCCTTCCTGCTCTATGGCATGATGATCATCGCTGTCATCTCCATCGTCGGCGCCACCTTCACCGGTGCCGCCACGGTCGAAGCTCCCGCCTTCTACGGCTGGAAGAACCCGGCCGGCCAGCCCCTGTTCCCGTTCCTGTTCATCACGGTCGCCTGCGGCGCCTGCTCCGGCTTCCACTCCCTGATCTCCTCGGGTACTTCCTCCAAGCAGATCGACAACGAGAAGGATGCCCAGATCATCGGCTACGGCTCCATGATCGTCGAGTCCGCTCTTGGCGTTATCTCCCTGATCGCTATCGGCGTTGTGTGGTCTCAGACCTCCGCCGGCGGCGGCGACAAGTTCCAGCTCTCCGCGCCTCCCACGATCTTCGCCGGTGGTATTGCCACCATGTTTGCGTCCTTCGCCGGCGAGAAGAGCTATGCCGTGATCTACAACCTGTTCACGCTGGCTGTCTCCGTCTTTGCGCTGACCTCTCTTGACTCCGCCACTCGTCTTTGCCGTTACCTCTTCGCCGAGCTCCTCACTCCCGAAGGAAAGACCCACGAAGACCTGACCGGCGCTGCCAAGTTCTTCACCACCCCGATCGTGTCCACGCTGATCATGGTCATCATCGGCTGCGGCATGGGCTTCATGGCTCTGTCCCAGATCTGGAGCGTGTTCGGCGCTGCCAACCAGCTGCTCGCCTCCATCGCGATGCTGGCTGTCTGCACCTGGCTCGGCAAGATCGGCCGCAACAACAAGATGTTCTACTTCCCGATGGTCTTCATGCTCTGCGCGACCATCACCGCTCTCTGCTTCACTATCGTCAACGGCTTCAAGACCATTCTTGCCGGCGCTCAGTGGGGCACTTACTTCCAGGTTATCTGGAGCATCGTCCTGGTCGTTCTGGCGATCGACCTCGCCGTCATGGCGTTCAAGACCCTGGCTGCTCAGGCCAAGGCCAAGAAGGCCTAAGCTTTACGCTTAAGCTTCTGCGAAACCAAACATAGCAAAAAAAACCACGCTCCCCCGGGAGCGTGGTTTTTCTTATTATGCAAGCTCTATTGTAATTACTTTAAGCCCCTGCCTCTTCGCATACAGGATCGTGTTCATCGTCCCGCCCGCGCTGCCGTTGAAAACGGCAAGCAGAATATTCGAGCGGTCGACCATATACTGATTCCGCCGCTGCATGCAGCCGGGGGAGTAGGCGTGAGCGACAAAGCTCACCTCGTCGCACTCAGCCAGCAGATGGTCATAGCGCCGCCGCTCGTCGTTTGTCCAGGCGTTTGCCTGCGTGTCGCAGGGGATCGCGGCCTCCAGCGTGACCTCCGGGTATTTC
>ONSW01000082.1 GCA_900320595.1 uncultured Eubacteriales bacterium
CTGACTGCTGACGCCGTCGACGTCAAAGCGAAGCAGAAATCTTCGATCCGGCGTTCGTGAGGCGGGCAGATCGCCCGGCGTACCGACCAGCAGCGAGGAGATCCTTCTGCCGCGTCCCTGGCCGCTCACATCCACGATCTCGGCGGTCGTTTCCGGTTCTTCAGAGCGGGCGATCGCTTCGTTGATCATGTCCTGCTCGCTCATCGTCGTATCCTTGGCCGGGGCGGCAAAGGAATCGGACACCGGGATCGGCGTGCCGAAATCGGCGGGGGAGTCGTCAACGGCATAGGAGCCATAGGCTGCGCTCGCTTCTTCTGCCGCGGCATATTCCACGGCAGCCTGCGGCGCCGCGCTCATTGCCGCGCCTTTCCGCCCGAGCAGGCGGGGCAACGTGAGCGAGCCGAGCCCGATCACCAGCACCGCGACCGCCGCGAGAGACAAGACCTTCCCATTCAGCTTTGGCGCTTTGTGGCGCTTGCGGATAGAATCGCGGCGGATCTCGGCCATCACGGTTTCGCCCAGCTCCTCGGGGGGATCGATCAGATCGTCGGAGAGCATGCCGGACAGGGAAGAGAACGCGGTGTAGACCGCCTGACACTCCTGGCAGGTACGCGCATGCGCGGCCAGATCCTGGCCTTCCTCAACGGTCAGCTCACGGTCGAGCAGGCAGCTGATCAACTCCTGATAATATGCGCAGTCCTTCACGGCATGTCACCTCCTCCCGTTATACTTGACGAAGCGGAAGGAGAAATGTTCCCGTCTCCGGCCAAAAATTCGCACAGCTTGCGCCGGGCGCGGTAGATGCGGGACTTGACCGTGCCACCCTCGATCGAGAGGACGCGCGCGATCTCGTCATAGCTCAGCCCCTCAATCTCACGCAGCAGAAGGATCTTGCGCTGATCCTCCGGCAGACGCAGCAGACCTCTCTGCAGCGCCTCGCGCGTGAGCTTGCGCTCGTAAAGACGCTCGGGCGAGAGCGTGTCGTCGAGGATCTCCATCTCGGCCGTCTCGCCGTTTTCGTCCTCCACGCTCAGCGAGACCTCGCTGCGGCGCGAGCGGCTGCGCAGAAAGTCAAGACAGGTGTTCGAGACGATCCGGTACAGCCAGACGGAAAACTTTCCTTCGCTGCGGAAGCTCGGCAGGGAATGATAGGCCTTCAAAAAGGCCTCCTGCGAGATGTCCAGCGCGTCCTCGCGGTCGCCGGTCATGCGCAGAGCGATGTTGTATACGTTTTTTTCATACGTCCGGACGATGTCCTCAAAGGCGTTTCCGTCCCCGTCCAATACGGCCTGCACGGCCGAAAGGATCTTATCTTCGTCCAAGGGCACTCCCTCCTTTCTCAAAAGGAAGATTTCTGCTTATTTCAGATCACGCTTCATGTCTTTTGCGATTTTTCGAATATCCTCAAGCGTTTCCACGTGCGTCAGCGCCGCGCGGTAGACGGCGGAATAGGCCACGCCGCGCAGATACCACGGCAGATGGTGCCGCGCCTCGAGACAGGCGAGGTGCTCCCCGCGCTGCGAGGCAAGCAGCTCAATCTGGCGGACGGCGTCGTCGATGCGCTCGGCAAAGGGCGGAAGGGGAGGGATCGTCTCTCCGGTGAGGGCGGCGTTTGCCTGCTCAAAAAGCCAGGGATTTCCGAAGGCGCCGCGGCCTATCATCGCCAGAGAGCAGCCGGTATAACGCAGGATATGCACGGCGTCCTCGGCGGTGAAGATATCGCCGTTCGCCATCACGGGGATCGTGACGGCGGCGGCCACGTCGCGGATTATATCCCAATCCGCCCGCCCGGCGTACATCTGCGCCCGGGTGCGCCCGTGTACGGTGAGCGCGGCAGCGCCGGCGCTTTCGCAGATGCGGGCAAATTCGACGGCGTTGACATGCCCGCCGTCAAAGCCCTTGCGGAATTTGACCGTGACGGGGCAGCCGGCCGTCTTTACGACAGACTCGACGATGCGGCCGGCAAGCTCGGGGTCGCGCATCAGCGCCGAGCCGTCGCCGCTCTTGACGACTTTTCCCACCGGGCAGCCCATGTTGATGTCGACGATATCCGCGCCGGAGAGCTCGCGCGCCATCGGCGCGGCCTCGGCCATGATCTCGGGCTCGTGGCCGAAGATCTGGACGGCGGCGGGGTGCTCGTCGGGCGGCATATAGAGAAGCGATTTCGTCTTCTCATCGTGATAGCACAGCGCCTTGGCGCTGATCATCTCGGTGACGGTATAGGCCGCGCCCTTTTCGCGGCAGAGCTGACGAAAGGCAAAGTCGGTCACGCCCGCCATCGGCGCAAGCGCGAACGCGCCGCCGAGAGAAACGCCGCCGATGCTTACCATGTGAGATCAAGCCCCACGGGGCAGTGGTCCGAGCCGGTGACCTCCGGCAGGATAAAGGCCTCTTTTATGTTCCCGCGCAGCCGGTCGGAGACCAGAAAATAGTCGATGCGCCAGCCGACGTTCCGCTCCCGCGCGGCGGCGCGGTAGCTCCACCAGGAATAGGCGTCGCGCCGCTCGGGGTAGAGATAGCGGAAGGTGTCGGTAAAACCGGACGCAAGCAGTTCGGTGAACTTGCCGCGCTCCTCGTACGAAAATCCGGCGTTGCCGATGTTCGTCTTAGGGTTCTTCAGGTCGATCTCCTCGTGGGCGACGTTCATGTCGCCGCAGACGATCACGGGCTTTTTCGCATCGAGCGCGAGCAGATAGTCCCGGAAAGCGTCCTCCCAGGACATGCGGTAATCGATGCGCTTCAGGCCGTCCTGGGCGTTGGGCGTATAGACGCAGACAAGATAAAAGCCCTCGTATTCCAGCGTGACGACGCGACCCTCATGGTCGTGCTCCTCGACGCCGAGGTTATAGCTGACAGAAAGGGGCGTATGGCGCGTGAAGATCGCGGTGCCGGAATAGCCCTTTTTCTCGGCATAGCACCAATAGCTCTCATAGCCGTCAAAGGCGATATCGACCTGGCCGGGCTGAATCTTCGTCTCCTGGAGACAGAAGAAATCCGGCGAGAGGGCGAGGAAGATATCGTCAAAGCCCTTGGTGCGCGCAGCGCGCAGGCCGTTGACGTTCCAGGAAATGAATCTCATAGCCGGTGCTCCTTTTTCGCGTGGGTCTCTTTGCTTTCGTCATAGCCGCGGGCGTCACAGAGCGAGGCGTCGCGCAGACGCGGCACTTCGCCGTCGGCGATCGTTTTCGTGAGCGGCTCGCGTACGGCGACAAGACGGTTGATCTTCAGCCCCTGGTCGATGAATTTGGCCTCATAGCCGGTCAGAATGCCGGTGACGCCGTTTGCGTGCAGGTCATGCGTGACCTCGCGCAGCGTCCAGCTCTCGGCGGCAAACTGCTCGAGCGACCAGTCGAAGAGGGGGGTGTTGTCGGTTTTGAACTGCAGCTCCCCGCCCACGGCGAGCACCTGGGCGTAGCGGCGCAGGAAGTTCGGCGCGGTGAGACGCAGCTTGGCGTCGCGGCTCTTCGGCCAGGGATCGGGGAAGTTCAGATAAATGCGCTCCGCCTCGCCGGGGGCAAAGACGGCGTCGAGCATGCCGACGTCGCCGAGGAGATAACGCACGTTTTTGATCTCGCGCGCGCGGGCGAGTTCCATTGCCATCACGAGAGCGCTGGGGTCGCGCTCGATCGCGATAAGCAGGACGTCGGGGTCAGCCTCGGCACAGTCAGCGGTAAAGCGGCCCTTGCCGCAGCCGAGCTCGACGCGTACGCTGCGAAATCCGCCGAAGTTTTCGCACCAGCGGCCTTTGATCTCTTCGGGATTTTCCACCAACAGGTCGGCGCATCGCTCCAGACGCGCGTCCAGGTTGGGCTTTCTTCTCATTCTCAAGGAAATTCACACTCCTATACGGTAAGAAGAATAACACAAGACGGGGAAAACAACAAGAGATTTGTGAG
>ONSW01000084.1 GCA_900320595.1 uncultured Eubacteriales bacterium
GCAGATCGGCGTCCCCCAAGAGCTGACTGCGGAGCTTCTGAACACTCTGATCGAGAAGATCATCGTCCATGAAGCAACGGAAGACGACTTCGGCTTCCGACAGCAGGAAATCGAAATCATCTTCCGTTTTGTTGGCAAGATCGATTGAAATGAAAAAAGTATCCTTAACTAAAGGAATGGAGGCGGGTCTTGACCCCCTCGAGCTCCCCCGCGGCTCTGTTATCTGAGCTTTTTCGGAGGTTCTTTGACAGTCTCAAACAGCCCCTGTTCCCTCGGGAACAGGGGCTGTTTCTGTTTTTATTAATTGCTCAGAACGGTAATGACCATCGGATCGAGCCCGGCGTTTTGGATCCGGTCGAGCTCGGCCTCCATGATCGTCTGTCCCGCGGCGACGGTATCCCCCTCGCGGATCAGCGGCACGAGCCCCTTGCCGTTGAGGATGAAGGTGTCGATGCCGATGAGCAGAAGGATCTCCATGCCGTCCTCCGTCCGGAAGGTCATCGCGTGGCCGGTGTCGGCGACCTCGGTGACCACGCCGGCGCACGGCGCCACGATATGGCCGTTGTCCGGCGCGATGCCGATGCAGCTGCCAATAACGCCGGAGGAGAACATGATGTCGGGGATATCCCGCATGGGAACGGTCTCGCCGGCGACGGGAGCCGCAAGCGCCAGAGAGCCGATCCCCAGCTTTTCCACCGTCAGCGACTCGCCCGCGGTAACGTGTCTGGCATTCTTACGGCTGACACGGGCAAAGGCCGCCGCGCGCTGTCGGGCGCTCTCCTCGGGCGAGATCTCCGCCTCGAAGGCAAGCGACGATTCCTTGTAAAAGGCGTCCGTGATGAGATAGCCGCCGATATAGCTGATGACAAGCGCGATCAGATAAAAGAGGATGCTCCGTCCGGGGCCGCCCTGTCCGGCCGTCATCACGAACGCGCCGAGCAGACCGGAGGGCCCCCACGTCGTGGAGGCCACCTGAGTGAGCATGATGAACGCGCCGCCGAAGCCCGCGCCGAGCCCCGCCGTGAGGAACGGCTTGCCGAGGGGGAGCGTGACGCCGTAGATCAGCGGCTCGCCCACGCCGAGAAGGCCCGCCGGCAGCGCGCCGGCGATCGCCGAGCAGAGGTCCTTATTTCCGACCCGTTTGGCCTTTTTCCACAGCGCAAGCGCGGCGCCGACCTGACCCGCGCCGGCCATGGCGAGCGCCGGGTAGAGCGTGACGAAGCCGAGCTCCTGCAGCTGGACGCTGTACAGGGCGACAAGGCCGTGATGCATGCCCGCCGCCACCAGCGGCAGGAAGAGCGCCGCGGCGATGTAGCCCGAAACGGCGCGGACCAGGATGTTCTCCGACAGGCACGCCCGGCCGAACAGCCAGACGATGCCGCCGGAGGCATAGCCGAACAGCGGCATGATGAAGAAGATATAGGGGATCACGCAGACCAGCATCGTGATCAGCGGCGTGAAGATCACGTCGACGGACTTGGGCATGACGAAGCGGATCGCCTTTTCCACATAGGCGATCAGAAGCGCGCCCACAATGACCGCCAGCACGCCGCCCTTTCCGCTGCAGAGCACGGAATCGAGCGGAACGGCCTGGTTATACAGCCCCAGGATCGCGGAGATCCGGTTGATCCCGTCGAGCGACGTGATCATGCCGAGCATGCCGCCGAGGATGGGCGTGCCGCCGAAGCGCTCGGTCGCGCGATAGCCCGCCCACGCCGTCAGATAGGTCATCATCGCGGTGTTGATCAGCGTCAGGACCTGATAGAGAAAGGCCCACAGGCTGTTTTCCGCATAGTTCGGCATCACCTGGGCGAGCAGAGAGGCAAAGCCCCCGCAAAGTCCCGCGCAGATAATGCCGGGCAGCATCGGGACGAAAATGTCTCCTACGATTCTCAGCGCTTTATGGATCCGGTTATTTCCCATTGGTTTGTCTCCCTTAACCCAGGTAACGAAAGCTCAGCATAGTGATGTCGTCAAACTGCTCGGCCTCCGCGGCAAAGCTGTCGATCTTCTCCATCATGGTCGCGAGCACGGCGTGCGTTTCCTCGTCCGGATCGGCGTTGAGCGTTTCAAGGATCCGATCCGTTCCGAACAGCTCGCCCCGGGGATCGGTCGCCTCGGCCACGCCGTCGGTGTAGACGAACAGGCTGTCGCCCGGATGCAGCTCGAATTCCCGTTCTTTAAAGGGCGTGCCCTCCATGGTGCCGAGGGGGAGCGAGTGGCGGTATTTGACCAGCTCGTACTGCCCGCCGGCGCGGCGGAGCACCGGGTGCTCGTGCCCGGCATTGACCGCGACGCCCTTGCCCGTGGAAAGCTCGATCGACGCGACCCACGCGGTGACGAAGAAATCCGATTCGTTTTTGGCGCAGATCTGGTTGTTGGCGGAAAAGAGCGCCTCGGCCGGCGTTTTCCCGCTTTGCAGATGCGTCTTGATCAGCACGCGGGAGATCATCATCAGCAGCGCGGCCGGGACCCCCTTGCCGGAGACGTCGGCCATGACCAGGCCGACGTGGTCGTCGTCGATCATAAAGAAATCATAGAAATCGCCGCCAACCTCGCGCGCAGGCCGCATATAGGCGTGCAGGGAGAAGTTCTTCCCGCCGCAGAAATCGTCGAAATCCTGGGGGAGCTGGCTGGCCTGGATCCTTTTGGCCATGTCGAGTTCGGCGCCGATGCGCTCCTTTTCCGATGTTACATGCTTGATCTGTTCGATGTACAGCACGGTCCGTGCGGAGAGCTTGGCAAAGGATTCGGCCAGGACCTCGATCTCGTCGCCGGTTTTATAGATATCCTCCATCTGAAACTGGCGGTTGCGTACGCCGAGCGAGGCCACGCGCCGGGTGATGGTGTTGAGCGGGTCGATGATCCGGTTGGTAATGGAGGCCGCGAAGGCCATGCCGGCCGCCACGATCGCTGCCACCGACAGGATCAGGATGTTTCTGGCATGGAACATCTCCCTGTGGAAGGCGGAGACGGTGCGATCCTCGATCCCGGCAACCTGATCCTCCAGACCGTTGTCGATGTATACCTGCTCCTGCTCCTCGTAGATATCGCTGACCAGCTGCTCCACGCGGGCCGACTGGAACAGATAGACCGCCGTGTATGCCGCAATGATCAGGATGATCGTGATCAGCAGCATGCTGAAGATCTTTCTGCGGATGCCGCCGCTGAAAAAGTTGTTCGTTCTTCCCATGGTCGTCTCCTTGTGATGCTCCGGGTTATCCGAAAGGATGCTTTACCTTTTATATTACCGGGAAATCCGACCGAATTCAAGAAAAACCTTTCCTGTAAAGCCCGTAAAGCAAAACTCCCCGCTCCTATACGGAGCGGGGAGACTTTTTCTTGTTTGCTGTCGATCGCGGGAAGATCAGAACTTGCCGAGCGAGCCGGAGTTCTCTTCGTTGGGCATGTACTCGTCGCGCTTGCCGGGGAGGATCGCGTTGAGCAGGATGCCGACGATCGAGGCGATCGCGAGGCCAGACAGGGCGATGTTGATGTTGCCGATGGCGAAGGAGATCGCGCCGCTGTCGGAGAAGTTCACGCCCAGCGCCAGGCCGAGGATGACGGCCGCGACGATGACGTTGCGGGACTTCTGGAAGTCGGTGTGGTTCTCGACCATGTTGCGGACGCCGACCGCGGAGATCATGCCGTAGAGGATGATCGACACGCCGCCGATCGTGGC
>ONSW01000101.1 GCA_900320595.1 uncultured Eubacteriales bacterium
TGGACGAGGAAGCGCTGCGGAGGATGTTTGAAGCGCTGAGATGAAAGAGGGACTGAAAAACGCCTTCATGATCGGCGCCATGGTCGTCTCCTGGTCGATCTATTATGCCGTGTCCAAGGTCATGGTCAGCGTGACGGGCTCGCCCTATCTCGCGGGCTTTCTGCTGCGCAGCTCCGCGCTGCTCTTCTTAACGGCGCAGCTGCTGCTCGACCGCAACTTCGCCCGCCTCTTCCACCAGGGCAAGGCCGTCCTGATCCTCGTTGTGATCGGCGTCTTCGGCTTTCTGCTGGACCTCTTTGCCAACCTCGGCTATGCCCACGGCGCGCTTTCCACCGGCACGGCGCTTCTCAAGACCGACGTGCTGATGGTCAATCTCGTCACGGTGATCCTCTACCACAAGAAGCTCTACCTCTCCGACTGGATCGGCACGCTCGTGATGCTCTTCGGCGTGCTGCTCGTTCTGGGGGTGGACTTTGGCGGGATGCGCCTCAATCCGACCGACCTGTTCTTCATCCTCAGCGCCATGTGCGTCACGGCCAACGCCTTCATCATCAAGACCGCGCAGGAGCGCTTCCACGAGGACGCCGACATGATCTCGTATTACAACAACTTTGTCGTGCTCGTCCTCTTCGGCTCGTCGGCGGCCTTTGCGGGCGATCTGCGCCTCCCCGCCGCCGATACGATCAACGGCTTCTGGTGGCTCGTGCTGCTCGGGGGTCTTGCGCAGACCGGCATTTATTTCTTCTATTACCGCAATCTCAAGCATTACGAAGTCTGGGTCGTCAAGCTCTACTTGCTGCTGATGCCCGTCGTCAGCTGCTTTATCGGCGTTCTCTTCCTCGGCGAGGAGCTGACGCTGAAAAAGTCGCTCGGGATCCTGGTCGTGCTGCTCGGCGCAGCGGTCATCCTGCTGCGCAGCAGACTCCACCGCGAGGAATCTCTCCCCGACGATCAGCTTCGTCATCACCATCATCACCACCACGACCACCGCGTCAAGATCCGTCACTGAAGAAAGAGGTGAGCTTATCCATGCCATACGAGGGCGACAACATGATGGGCGTCAAGCGCAACAATCGAAGCGCCGCACTGCGCGTTCTGCACGAGAACGGGAGCATGTCGCGCAAACGCCTGTCGGAGAGCATCAAGCTCACCCCCGCCGCCATCACCAAGATCGTCGGCGAGATGATCGCCGAGGGACTTCTGACCGAGGGCAGCCTGATGCCCGGCAGCGGCGTCGGCCGGCGTGAGGTCATGGTCGAGCTCAATCAGCGCGCGCATGCCGCGCTCGGCATCTTCATCAATCTTCGCACGGCTGTCCTCTCCGCCGTCTGGCTTGACGGAACGGTCATCTTCTCCGAGCAGCTCGCGATCCCCGAGCACGCCCCTGCCGATGAGACCGTCTCCGCTCTCTGCGACCGACTGATGGCGCTCAGCGCGGAGCATGGCCTGAAGCGCGAGGAGATCCTCGGCGTCGGCGTTGCGATGCGCGGTCTCACCTCCGCTGACGCGCGCCTCGTGCGAAACAGCTTCGGCGCGCTTGACGCCTTTGATTATCCGATCTGCGACCGGGTCGAGGCGCGAACGGGCCTGAAATGCGTCATGAGCAACAACGTCCGCGCGCTTTTCTCCGCCCAGATGTTCCTGTCAAAGGATCATTCCCTCGGCAGCCAGTTCTTCCTGCGCTGCGAGGTCGGCATCGGCGCCTCGTTCTCGATTGGGGAAAACATCTGGCTTGGCAGCTCCGGCCAATGCGCGGAGATCGGCCACATCCCCGTGGTCAAACGCGGCGGCAAGCCCTGCTCCTGCGGCAAAAGCGGCTGTCTTGAAACCATCGCCTCCCCCAGCGCCATGCTGCGCGACGCGCGCGAGCTCCTCTCTGAGGAAAAAACGCCCGTCCTGTGGCGCCTGGCGCAGAGCCGCGAGGATCATCTGCCCACGCTCGACGACGTTTTCGAGGCGGCGCGCAGCGGCGAGGCCGAGATCGCTGCCCTGATCGACCGCGCGGTCGAGGCGCTCTCCGCCGCGCTCAAGAGCGTGATCTATACGCTCGATCCGGGCAAGATCGTCCTCTACGGGCACATGTTCGACAACCCCTATTATCTCTCCAAGCTGTCGATTCGTCCCACAGCGTCCCGATCGAGCCCAGCCGGCTCAACCAGCGTCTGGAGGATAAGGCCGCTCCGCTCCTCATGGTGGAGGACTTCTTTTCCTGCGGCGGCCTTGCCTGATACGGTCAAAATCAAAACCTCTCCCTTTAGGAAGATGGGAGAGGTTTTCTTTGTCTTTTTCTGTCCGATATGCTAAACTGTATCTATTCGATATAAAGGAGAATGCCATATGAAAGTACTGGTCATCAACGGCAGCCCCCACGTTCACGGCTGCACGGCCCGCGCGCTTGACGAGGTGATCGCCGCGCTCAACGCCGAAGGCGTCGAAACCGAGCTGATGCAGATCGGCAGCAAAAAGCTCAGCGGCTGCCTCGCCTGCAATTACTGCGACAAGGGAGAGGGCTGCGTTCAGAAGGACATCGTCAACGAGGCGGCTGAAAAGCTCATGAAGGCCGACGGTCTGCTTGTCGGCAGCCCGGTCTATTACGCCTCGCCCAACGGCACGCTGATCTCCTTCCTTGATCGCCTGTTTTACAGTCTTGAGGGCTCTCTTCACATGAAGGTCGGTGCGGCTGTCGTCAGCTGCCGCCGCGGCGGCGCGGCCTCGGCCTTTGACGTGCTCAACAAATACTTCACGATCGCGGGCATGCCGGTCGCCTCTTCAAGCTATTGGAACAGCGTCCACGGCTTCACCGCCGCAGATGTGGAAAAGGATCTCGAGGGTCTTCAGGTCATGCGCAACCTCGGCCGCAATATGGCCTTTCTAATCAAGTCTATCAGTGCGGGAAAAGCGGCCTTCGGCACGCCCACATTCGAGCGCGGCGCTTTCACCAGCTTCCCGGACGGAAAGTGAGGCAGCGATGGACGAACGTAACTTTCGTGTCGGCGACATCGTCCGCCACTTCAAGCGCGAGACCGTCGATCCCTCGACGGATCAGTATCTCTATATGATCGTCGGCACAGCCACCCATTCGGAAACGGGCGAGCAGATGATGGTCTACAGCCCCCTCTACGGCGACGGCGGGCTTTTCGTACGCCCGCTCGACATGTTTCTCTCGGAGGTGGATCACGAAAAGTACCCCGGCATCCGCCAGAAATACCGCTTTGAGCTTGAAGAAGCCGCTGAATAAGCCATAAGCCAGTCGGTGTTCAAACCTAATCTTCATAGTTTTTCGGGATAGTGTGAAAAGCTTTGATACACTAATTGTTCTTATTCGTCTTATGCACAAATGCCAAAAAGCGCCTTTTCTTCGCGCTTTTTGGCATTTATACTGTCAATTACATTGGTCTTTTTAACAAATGTAGCTTTTTAGTTTTACTGACCATCTAATCCGTACATCTAAAATTGTATCAATGCACGCTTAAGCAGATTTTCCTTCATCATTTGCGCAAAACACCTACAGCAAAAGAATAAGAGAAAGTGACGGCGATGAGTTAGAAAGCCCTTGCCAAGGCGAGAAAATATACTTATGCGAAGAAAAGTATATTTTTGAATCAGCTTATGTATAATATCTGTTGACTTTATATTTATTTTTGACTATACTCTTTTCGGAGGGAGATGATCTGATGAGCTTAAACGCGAACAAGGCAGAGCAGCTCAGACTCTATCTGCTGGAAAAGATTTCACAAACCGATCTTCTCCTCCGAGGATTTGATCTATGGTCAATGCGTGCGTCCGCTCCTTTCGGGCTGTCCTGCAAACGTGCGCGGCATATGGGACTATCTCTGCGGAGAAATCATCAACAATGTGATCGACCACTCCCAGGCAGAGCATCTTGATATAACCATAACGCAGGATTATTTGAATACCTGTGTCCAGATTGCAGACGATGGGATCGGAATCTTTGAAAAGATTCGAGCCTACCTCGGCTTGTCAAATCTTGAAGAAGCCGTGGGAGAGCTTTTCAAAGGAAAACTCACGACGGATTCTGCCCATCATTCAGGCGAAGGAATCTTCTTTTCCTCCCGCCTTGCGGATGAATTCGTGATCTTCTCTTCCGGGCTGTTTTTCACGCACAACCGTTTTGAAAATGACAAGCTTCTGAATGAACTCCCGGCCACGGGAACCATCGTTCGGATGACGCTCTCCAACTTTTCAAAAAAAGAAGCGAAGGACGTGTTTAACCTGTATGCCGATCCTGAGAGTGGGTTCACCAAGACGCAGATTCCGCTGCGGCAATATTTTGAGTCAAGCCCTGTATCCCGGTCGCAGGCCAAGCGGCTTTGCAGCCGTCTGGATCGTTTTCGGGAAGTGACACTTGACTTTACCGGACTGGATTGGATCGGGCAGGGCTTCGCGCATCAGCTGTTTGTCGTGTTCCAAAACGAGCATCCCAATATTCGTCTCCTGCCGGTCGGGATGACGGAGGATGTGGAAAAGATGGTTCGCCACGTAATGCAATCATAGAACGATCCTGAATAGATATATGAAATCGCGCATTTTGCGTACATATATTTGCATGAAATGCTGCTGCAAAGCAAACAAACGGCTATATCGGGCAATACTGCTCGATATCCGCAAACGGAAGAATGTCAAACGCAAACGGAAAAATACCAAAGAAGATTGATATTTTTCCGTTTGCAGAAAGATATGGTATAGCAGTATGAAAATGTGCTGCACGCAGACCGGCCATTTTGGGAACTTTTTTCTGGCAAAAATGTACATATTATTCCGGGTTTACGTTACCGCTGCAGAAATCATTGAAGGAGTCTTCAACGGCAAAAACTCAGTCATACCAAGGCTTTGAACCCGTTTGTGCACGATTTTTGACCCGCTGCGGATGTGCATGGTAAATCGACCGTTTTCCGTCAATATGTACTAATCCCAGCCCATTCTTTTGGCTAAATCTAACATAGAAAAGCTGAATTTTTGCCAGGTTTCCAATGTCGTCTGTGACGGGTCAGGATTTTGAATCCATCGGATCTTCATAATCAGTTATCCACTTTTTGTAGGCTCGGAACTCTGAGACCTGACCAAAGGAGAATTCCTTTGTCAGGTCTCTTTGCATTATAAGAGGTTTTCAGATGGGCAAAGCATTTTTTTGCGAAAGAATACCATCTGCTT
>ONSW01000065.1 GCA_900320595.1 uncultured Eubacteriales bacterium
GCGCTTCGCAAACGATCCCGCGGTCAAGGTCATGCCGCTTGACAGCGTCTACCCCCAGGGCGCCAAGCAGGTGCTGCTCTACAACGCCACCGGCAAGGTCGTCGGCCCGGGACAGCGCCTGGCTTCTCTCGGCGTCATCATCATCAACGTCACCTCCCTCGTGAAGACCGCGGAATACTTCACGACCGGCATGCCGCTCGTCGAGCGTATCGTCACGGTCGAGGGCTCGGCGGTAAAGGAGCCGAAGAACCTGATCGTGCCGATCGGCTGCTCGATCCGCGATCTGGTCGAGGCCTGCGGCGGGCTGAAGGAAGAGCCCGGCAAGATCCTCTATGGCGGCGCCATGATGGGCAAGACCGTCGACACACTCGACGCCTCCGTCCTCAAGGCGACCAACGCGGTCGTCATCATGAACCGCAAGGACGCCGAAAAGACCAAGCCCTCTCCCTGCATCCACTGCGGCCGATGCGTGGCCGTCTGCCCGCTGGGGCTCAACCCCACGGCCTTTGCCCGCGCGATGGAGATGGAAAACGAGGACGAGCGTGCGGCTCTGCTGCAAAAGGAGCAGGTGTCGCTGTGCATGGAGTGCGGCTGCTGCAGCTATGTCTGCCCGGCCCACCGTCCCCTGGCTGAAAACAACAGCGCCGCCCGCCGCTTTATCCGCGGCTGGGAGAGCGCGAAGAAGGAAGGAGGGAAGTAAGAGATGGACAAGCCCATCATGTCTGCCGGCCCGCATATCCACAGCGCCGACTCCTCGCGCCGCATCATGCTTGACGTGATCATCGCGCTGCTTCCCGCCGCGATCGCAGGCGTCGTCCTCTTCGGCGTTCAGGCGCTCTTTGTCATCCTCACCTGCATCATCAGCGCTGTCGTGTCCGAATTCCTGTTCAACCTTGTCACCAGGCGCGAACAGAGCGTCGGCGATCTCTCCGCCGTCGTGACCGGACTGCTGCTTGCGCTCAATCTGTCCACCAACGTGCCGCTGTGGCAGTGCGCGCTCGGCTCGATCTTTGCGATCGTGCTGGTCAAGTGCGCCTTCGGCGGCATGGGACACAACTTTGCCAACCCCGCCATCACCGCGCGTGTGTTCATGCTGATGGCCTTTACCTCCACCGTGGCCGGCGGCGCCGCGCCGCGGATGGTCGATGCCGTCTCCTCCGCCACGCCGCTGAACCTCATCGGCGTTGAGGGGGCGGAGCTGCCTACGCTGGGGGCGATGTTCCTCGGCCTGCGCGGCGGCGCCATCGGCGAGACCTGCATCCTCGCGCTGCTGCTCGGCTTCGCGTACCTGCTTGTCCGCCGCGTCATCCACTGGCAGACCCCGGTGATCTTCATCGCCACGGTCTTCGTCTGCTACCTCGTCGCGACAGGCGATCTCACCGTCGCGCTCTACGAGGTGCTGGCGGGCGGTCTGGTGCTCGGCGCGGTCTTCATGGCCACCGACTACACCACCACGCCCATCACGGCGGAGGGCCGCTGGCTCTTCGCGCTGGGCTGCGGCCTCATCACCTTTGTGATCCGCCGCTTCTGTGCCTATCCCGAGGGCGTGTCCTACTCCATCCTGTGCATGAACATCCTCTCGGTGTCTGATATGAAAAAACAGATTCTGGCTTCCATCCTGTGCCTCGTGCTGCTGCTTGCGGTGCTAGGCGCGGGCGTCTGGGGCGTCAACGGCTTCACCGCCCCCATCGTGGCGGAGAACGAGCGTCTCGCCGCCGAGGCTGCGGCCGAGGCGGAAAAGGCTCTGCTCGGCGACAGCGAGCTGCTGTACGACCGTGCGGACGAGGCCGCCTCCACCCTTACGGTGACTGCCGACACCGTCCAGAGCGTCTACCGCGACGCGACGAAGGAGACCTATCTCCTGCGTCTCGAGACCTCCGAGGGCTACTCCAAGCAGCCGATCAAGCTCCTGCTCACGATCGACTTTGCGGGCAAGGTCGTCGATCTCTCCATCGAGGAGAACCCGGACGACAAGGAACTCGGCGAGGAATTCCCCCAGAGCTTTGCCGGCCAGGATTCCACCCTCGCTGGCGTGGAGCTCGTCGCGGGCGTGACCTTCTCGTCCTCCGCGATCCGCGGAGCGGTCAACGACGGCTTCAACACGCTGATCGACAACGGCCTCTTCGCCGCGGCGGAGAAGAGCGATTCCCAGCTTCTCAATGAACTGATCCCGCTGGTCTACCCGGGTCTTGTCAACAAGGCCGGCGTGCCCCAGGCGGAAGAGCTTGCCGGCGAGGGCGACGTCCTCAGCGGCCTCAAGGCCACAAACGGCAGCGGCTTTGCCTGGTTCGTCGGCGGTGAGGAGAATCGCCTCGCCGTTAGCACCACGCTCGGCGGCGTGACCGTTTACAACACCGCGGGCGAGGATGTGACCGTGGCCGATCCCGCACTTGTCGAGCAGATCGCGGCGCTCTCCGCCGCCAATGCCGAGGACTTCAGCGCCAAGGATGCGAAGAACTTCGGTCGTCTCCTGCCCGAGGGAACGGAGCTTACGGCGATCGAGATCCCCGGCTATGCCGGCTGCGTGAGCAGCGCCTACACGGCCGAAACGCCGGACGGTACACGCTATGCCTTTGCCGCGCGTCCCTACGGCTATGGCAACGAGGCCATGGAATTCTACTTCGTCCTGGACGAGAACGGCGCGATCGCCGCTCTCCGCACGGGCGAGCTGATCCTCCATTCCGACTACTTCTCCGCCTATGAGCTCGACGAGTCGAGCTATAAGGAAGGCTTCATCGGTCTGACGGGCGAGAGCTACACCGGCGAGCAGACGCTGATCTCCGGTGCGACGATGAGCTCCGACGCGGCGGCCACCGCCGTGAGGGACACCTTCGCCGCCTTTGACCGCCTTGTGGAAAGCGAGGGCTGAGACCATGAAAAAGAATCTTCTGTATTGCAACCCCGTTACGCTTCTGTTCCTTGGCGCTGCCCCCGCGCTCGCCGCGAGCACGGACGTGCGCGCCGCGCTCGGCATGAGCGCAGCCGTCCTTTGCGTGCTGCTGTGTTCGGCGCTGGTGCTCGGTCTGCTGCGCAAGCTGATCCCGGCCGAGGCAAAATTCGGCGCGGCGCTGCTCGTCGTGGCGGGCTTTGCCTCGATGGCGCAGCTCCTGCTGCAGGCCTTCCTGCCCTCCGCCTGGGCGATGCTCGGCTTTTACGCCGCGATCCTGGGCGTGGATCTGATGCTCTTCGGCAGCGCGGAAAACGCGCTGGACGAGGGTCTCGGCAAGGGGCTTGTAAACGCGCTCGTGAGCGGCTTGTGCTTTGCCGTGTTCGTACTGATCCTCGCGGCGATCCGCGAGCTCTTCGGCGCGGCAAGCTTCGCGGGCAAGAGCGTCGAAGCGCTCAAGGATTATAAGATCGGCACGTTGACCCAGGCCTCCGGCGGGCTTTGCGTGTTCGCGATCCTGCTGGCCGTGGTCAACCGCATTTTCCCGTCCGAGGACGGCATGGGCAAGCTGACGCGCAGCGCGATCGGCTTTGACAGCGAAGAGAAGGAGGCGTAAGGCATGAAAGAAATGATCGTGTTGGTTCTCGGCTTCGTGCTGGTCAACAACTATGCGCTGACCGCCTTCTACGGTCTTACCCCGCTGCTGGGCTTCTCCCGCCGCGGCGAAAAGATCCTGGCCCTCGGCCTCGGTGTGACGGTCGTCACACTTGTCACGGCGCTGCTGCTGTGGCTGCTGCGCGGCGTGATCCCCGGCTACTTCCGCATCCTCGCGGGCGTCGCGATCGTGCTTGTGCTCGTGTATCTTCTCGAGCTTGCCTGCGGCAAAAAGCTCGGCCTCTGGTTCCCGGCGATCGCGCTCAACAGCGCGGTGCTGGCGCTCGCACTGAACACCGCCGACGCCGAGAGCGTGCTTCCGGTCATCCTCAGCGCGCTGGGCGTTGGTCTCGGCTTCCTGTTCGGGCTGTTCCTCATGAGCGGCGTGCAGAAGCGCATCGAGAGCGAGCATCTGCCCAAGGCCTTCCGCGGCTTCCCGATCCAGCTCCTGGCCGCGGCCATCATCGCGCTTGCGCTGACGGCGTTCAACTTCCAATGAATAATCCCTCCGGGAATCATAAGCTGCGCGCGGACGTGATCGTCATCGTCTCGCTGCTGGTCCTGGCTCTTGTCCTCTATCTGGCGCTCAACCTGGGGCGCCGGGAGGGGGGCACGGCCGTCGTGCGCGTCAACGGCGTGGAGACCGAGCGGCATTCTCTGCTGCAAAACGGCAGCTTTCCGCTCAACGGCGGCACGAACATCCTCGTCATCGAGGACGGATATGCCTGGATGAGCGAGGCGAACTGCCCCGATCTCATCTGCGTGCGCCAGGGAAAGATCCACTATACCGGCCAGGTCATCACCTGCCTGCCGAACCGGCTCACGGTCACGATCGAGGGCGGCGAGGACGGCGGCGTCGATCTGATCGTCGGCTGAGAGGGGAGTGCCATGAAAACCAAAAAAATCACGGTTCTCGCCATGGCCATCGCCCTTGCGATGATCCTTTCTTATGTAGAAAGTCTGATCCCGTCTCCGGGGATACCGGGCGTAAAAATGGGGCTTGCGAACATCGTCGTGGTGTTCTGTCTCTACCGCCTCGGCTGGAAGGAGGCGGCAGGCGTGTCGCTTTTGCGCGTGTTTCTCGTCTCGCTGCTCTTCGGCCACGCTGCCAGCCTCATGTACAGCGCCGCCGGCGCCGTGCTCAGTCTGCTCGGCATGATTGCCCTCAAGGCGACGGACAGACTCGGCTGCGTCGCGGTCAGCGTGATCGGAGGCGTCCTCCACAACGTCGGCCAGATCCTGGTCGCCTGGGCTCTGATGGGACCGAACGTGGTCTATTACCTGCCGGTGCTGATCGTCAGCGGTACGGTGACGGGCGTGCTCATCGGTGTCCTTGCGGGGCTGATCGTCAAGCGCATCGACATCTGATACACACAACAAAAAGCTGTGAAAAGCTTTGCTTTTCACAGCTTTTTCTTTTACTTTTCAACTTTTGCGATCGTCCCGCCTCCCAGGACGAGTTCTCCGTCATACAGCACGACGGCCTGTCCCGGGGTGATCGCCCGCTGCGGCTCGTCAAAAAGGATGCGCGCCCTGCCGCCCGGCAGCGGCCAGACCGTGACCGTATGCTCGCTCTGGTGATAGCGGGTACGCGCCGTCACGCGGATCGGTCCGGAGGGCTCGGCAATCGAAAGCCAGTTCATCTCCGCCGCCAGCAGTGCGCTGTGATACAGCGCGCTCTCCGGCCCGAGCGTCACGGTATTTCGCCTCATATCCTTTTCCACGACATACTGCCGCACGCCCGCAGCGAATCCGAGCCCGCGCCGCTGTCCGACCGTAAAGCGGACTGCGCCGCGGTGGCGTCCGATCTCGCGTCCTGCGTTGTCCAGCAGCGCGCCGTCCGGAAAGGGCTTGCCCCTCCAGCGCTCGAGAAAGGCGGCGTAGTCGCCGTCCGGCACAAAACAAATATCCTGGCTCTCGCGTTTTGAAGCGGTGACGAAGCCCTGCTCGCGCGCAATCTGCCGGACCTCGTCCTTGCGATACGCGCCGAGCGGCAGCGCGAGATGGGCGAGCTGCCGCTGCGTCAGCATATAGAGCACATAGCTTTGATCCTTGCTCCCGTCGACGGCCTTCCTGAGCTCCCATCGTCTGCTTTCCGCACAATAGCCGATACGCGCGTAGTGCCCGGTGGCGAGCTTGTCGCAGCCCACCGAGAGCGCATGCTCCAGCAGCGTGTCGAATTTCATGAAACGGTTGCAGTCCACGCACGGATTCGGCGTCAGTCCCGCCTCATAGGCCGCGGCAAAGCGCTCGATGACGCGATAGCGGAACAGTGCGCTGTAATCCAATTCCTCAAACGCCATCCCCAGCCGGAAGCAGACCAGCGCCGCGTCCTCGGCGTCGGTCTCGGCGCAGCAGGTCTTATGGCAGGCCATGCCGAGATCGCTGTTGCGATAAAGCCGCATTGTCATGCCCAGACAGTCAAAGCCCGCGCGCTGCATCAAATATGCCGCGACCGAGCTATCCACGCCGCCGCTCATGGCGATCAGCGCCTTCCTCATGGTTCCTCCGCCACGACTTCCACCAAATCGCCCGGACGGGCCTGGCCTTCCTCCAGCACGACGGCAAAGATCCCCTCGCGCGGCATCACGCAGTCTCCGGCCTGGCGGCGGATCGCACAGTCGGCGTGGCACTCCTTGCCGATCTGCGTCACCTCGCAAAGCGCGCTGCCGATCCGCAGCCTGGTGCCGACGGGAAGCTCATAGAGCACAAGCCCCTCGCATAAAATGTTTTCGGCAAAGGCGCCGGGCAGCAGGGGAAAGGCGATCTTCTTCTGCAGCCGCGCTACACTCTCGGTCCCAAGCAGACTGACCTGCCGGTGCCAGTCGCCGGCGTGCGCGTCTCCGACGATCCCGTGGTGCGGCAGAAGCCGGATCGAATCAACGGGATGCTTTTGCTCACCCTTCTTCTCACTGATACAGACGGCTTTGATAACAGCGGACGGACCGGACATGATCAATTCCTCCTAAATAACATATTAACATAGTATGTTTATATAGCAAAATGACGATCTTGTCAATCCGGGGCGGCAAAAGACTTGACAAAAACCTGCCTGAGGCGTATAAACATATTAAACCGATAGGTTAATATAAAAGAAAGGCAAGGCGACCGATATGATCCTTCCGGAAAGACGATGTAGCCGCCAGGAAGACGAAAACAAACCAACAACAATCGAGATATAAGGAGGATTTATCATGTCTGCCATTTTTACATCTGCCGATCAGCTGATCGGAAAGACCCCGCTGCTGGAGCTGACGCATATCGAAAAGGAAGAGAAGCTGGAGGCACGTCTGCTTGCCAAGCTTGAATATTTCAACCCCGCCGGCTCGGTCAAGGACCGCATTGCCAAGGCGATGATCGACGATGCCGAGAGCAGGGGACTGCTCGAGGCCGATACCGTCATCATCGAGCCCACCTCCGGCAACACCGGCATCGGTCTTGCCTCCGTCGCGGCGGCGCGGGGCTATCGCATCATCATCGTCATGCCCGAGACGATGAGCGTCGAGCGCCGCCAGCTTATGAAGGCCTACGGCGCCGAGCTGGTGCTCACCGAAGGCGCAAAGGGCATGAAGGGCGCCATCGCCAAGGCCGAGGATCTGGCGAAAGAACTGCCCAAGACCTTTATCCCCGGCCAGTTCGTCAACCCCGCCAACCCCGCCGTCCACAAGGCGACGACCGGCCCCGAGATCTGGGCGGATACGGACGGCAAGGTCGACATTTTTGTTGCCGGCGTCGGCACGGGCGGCACGATCACGGGCGTCGGCGCCTATCTCAAGGAGCAGAATCCCGCCGTCAAGGTCGTCGCGGTCGAGCCCGCGTCCTCTCCCGTCCTCAGCAAAGGAACCGCCGGTTCACACAAGATCCAGGGCATCGGCGCCGGCTTTGTGCCGGACGTGCTGGATACCGCCGTTTACGACGAGATCATCCCGGTCGAGAACGAGGCGGCCTTTGCCGCCGGCAGACGCGTCGGCCGCAGCGAGGGCGTGCTCGTCGGCATCTCCTCCGGTGCCGCCGTCTGGGCGGCGATCGAGCTGGCAAAGCGGCCGGAGAACAAGGGAAAGACCATTGTGGCCCTGCTTCCCGACACCGGCGACCGCTATCTCTCCACACCGCTGTTTGCGGACTGATCTGTATGCAGAGAAAAAAGACAGACTGTGATAAAGGGCGCGCAGATTAGGGAGACGACAGGTTTTGAACGGACCTTTTCCGCCCATACTTCACAGAAAAAACCGGAAATACGTCAAGTATTCCCGGTTT
>ONSW01000086.1 GCA_900320595.1 uncultured Eubacteriales bacterium
CCGGCCGACATGTACCGCCGTTACCGTGCCGACGGCACGCTGCCGAAGACCTCGGCGCCGTCCGTCCAGCGGTTTCTGGATTTCTTCCGTCCCTATCTCGACGAGGGCTGCGAGATCGTCCATCTCGACATCAGTTCAGAGCTGTCGAGCACCTATTCCACGGCCTGCATCGCGGCCGAGGAGCTTGGCGGCGTCTACCCCGTCGACAGCCGCATGCTCTCCACGGGCGTCGGCCTTCTTGTGATCGAGGCGGCCGAGTGCCGCGACCGCGGCATGTCCGCGCGTGAGATCGCAGAGCACATCTCCTCCCTCACCGACAAGGTAGACACCAGCTTCGTCCTCGACACGCTGGAGTTCATGTGGAAGGGCGGCCGCTGCTCCGGCGTCACCGCGCTCGGCGCAAACCTTCTCCATCTCAAGCCCGCTCTTGAGATGAGCGGCGGCAAGCTCGGCGTTTACAAGAAATACCGCGGCAACATGAAGGCCGTGTATAAGCAGTATGTGGCCGAGCGCCTGGCCGGCAAATCCGTCCGTCCCGGCCATGTCTTCATCACCAACTCCGGCGAGATTGAAGAGGACACCCTGCGCGAGCTTGAAGAGCTTGTCCGCTCTCTCATCCCCGTACAGGAGATCCACCACACGACCGCCGGCTGCACCGTTGCTTCTCACTGCGGGCCGAAAACGCTCGGCGTTCTGTTCATCAACGAATAATCCTACTTATAAAGAAGCTGCACACCAACATGGTGTGCAGCTTCTTTTTTTCACTTTATTTTACGCTGAAAAGGATGTCGCCATAGGTCGGATAGGGCCAGACCTCGCGGTCGCACAGCACCTCCATCGCGTCTACGCTCTCGCGCAGGCGATTCATGGCCGCAAGCACCTCGTCGTGATAGAGACGCGCCCGCACGAGCGCATCCGGCTCGGCCTTCGCCTTCTCATTCGCCGCCCTCAAGGCCTCCGCACGCTCCGCCGTGTCGCGCATCAGCTCGCTGAGCTTCGATGCGGTCGTGCGTTCGAACGCAGTGTTCACGCCCGCGCCGAGCGCTTCCTTGGACAGGGCCGCGTCGGCAAGCGACGCGCTGTACGCGCTCACCGCGGGAAGAATATCCTTCCACACCATGTTGACCATGGTCTGCGCCTCGATCTTGACGACCTTGTTATAGGTATCCAGCTTGATCTCATAGCGTGCGTGAAGCTCGGCCGGGGAATAGACGCGGTGCGCCGTGAAGAGATTGACGTTCTTCTCGCTCAGATAACAGGGAACGCAGTCCGGCGTGGCAGGCAGATTGTAAAGTCCCCTGCTCTCCGCCTCCTTGATCCAGGCTTCGTCATAGCCGTTGCCGTTGAAGAGGATCTTCTTATGCGCGGCGATCACGTCATGGATCAGGCGATGCAGCTCACCCTCAAAGTCCTCCGCGTTTTCCAGCGCGTCGGCGTACTGGCGCAGCGATTCCGCCACAGCCGTGTTGAGCACCACATTCGGTCCGGAGATCGAGGCCGAGGCCCCGGGCATACGGAACTCGAACTTGTTGCCCGTAAAGGCAAAGGGCGAGGTGCGGTTGCGGTCGGTCGTGTCCTTGGGCAGCTTCGGCATCACGTGGACGCCGACCTTGATCAGTTCCTTCTCCTTGCCGCCGTAAGGCTCGTTCTTTTCGATGCAGGAGAGGATCTCCTCAAGCTCGTCGCCGACATACATCGAGATCACCGCGGGCGGCGCCTCGTTGGCTCCGAGCCGGTGGTCATTCGACGCGGAAGTGACGGAAAGCCGCAGCATATCCTGATAATCGTCCACCGCCTGCAGCACCGCACAGAGGAACAGCAGAAACTGCGCGTTCTCATAGGGCGTGTCGCCCGGCTCGAGAAGATTGACGCCGGTATTCGTCATGATCGACCAGTTGTTGTGCTTGCCGCTGCCGTTGACGCCGGCAAAGGGCTTTTCATGCAGCAGACAGACCATGTCGTGCTTGCGCGCGATCTTCTGCATCAGCTCCATCGTCAGCTGGTTGTGGTCGGCGGCGATGTTGGTCGTCGTAAAGATCGGCGCGAGCTCATGCTGTCCCGGCGCGACCTCGTTGTGCTCGGTCTTGGCCATGATGCCAAGCTTCCAAAGCTCGTCGTCCAGTTCTTTCATAAAGGCGGCAACGCGCGGCTTGATCGAACCGAAGTAATGGTCGTCAAGCTCCTGTCCCTTCGGCGGCAGCGCGCCGAAGAGCGTCCGGCCGGTATAGCAGAGATCGCGGCGCTTTTCATAGACGCTCCGGTCGATCAGGAAATATTCCTGCTCCGGGCCGACGGTCGTCTTGACGTTGGTCACGTCGTCGTTGCCGAACAGCCGCAGCACGCGCATCGCCTGGCGGTTGAGGGCCTCCATTGAACGAAGCAGCGGCGTTTTTTTGTCCAGCGCCTCTCCCCCATAGGAGCAGAAGGCCGTCGGGATGCAGAGCACGCCGTCCTTGATAAAGGCGTACGACGTGGGATCCCACGCGGTATAGCCCCGCGCCTCAAAGGTTGCGCGCAGCCCGCCCGAGGGGAAGCTGGAAGCGTCCGGCTCGCCCTGGATCAGCTCTTTGCCGGAGAACTCCATGATCACCTTGCCGCCGTCGATCGGGGAGATAAAGCTGTCGTGCTTCTCGGCCGTGATGCCGGTCATCGGCTGGAACCAATGGGTAAAATGGGTCGCGCCCTTTTCGATCGCCCAGTCCTTCATCGCGTTCGCCACGATGTTGGCCGCCTCGCTGTCAAGGCGTTTTCCCTCGTTGATGGAACGCTGGACCTGCTTGAAGACGTCCCGCGGCAGACGGGAGCGCATAACGGAATCGTTGAATACCATCGATCCGAAATACTCTGTAAGCGTGTTCATGGACAGTCCTCCGTTCCGAATTGTCAGAATAAAAGTATGTTAAGTCCAATTCATCCATTTGTCAATGGATTTTTCCCTTGCTGTCGCACTTTAGTGAATTGCTTCTTTCCTCTTGCTCCTGTTCGGAAAGTATGATATTCTGAAGAAAACAGTTCCCAAAACGAGGAGGTTTTTCCATGATCGATCCGAAAGATGTCATGAAAGTTGAAGATGAAAACTGGGAGGAATTCAAGCAGAAGGCCATGAAGGACGAGCTGTACTACAACGGCCCCGGCGATCTGCTCGACACGGC
>ONSW01000087.1 GCA_900320595.1 uncultured Eubacteriales bacterium
CACAGGCTTTGACAAAGAGCGTCTTTCCCACGGTCTGCCCTTCCCCGACGCGCTCGAGACCTTTCGTGCCTGGTGCGGCGAGGATGTGACCTTCCTTACCTGGGGCTGCGACGACAAGGGTATCATGGAGCAGAATATCATTATCCATGACCTTGACTGGGACTGGATCGCCGGCTGGATCAATCTGCAGCTGATCTACAATCTTCAGACGGGCGGAGACAAAAACCAGAAATCTCTCGCCAGCGCGATGGAGCATTTCGGGATCGAGCAGACGCGCGTGGCGCACGATGCGCTCGGCGACGCCTACAACACCGCGCTTGTCTGCACCTATCTCGATATGGCCGAGGGGCTGCGTTTGTATCCCGACGCCAACCAGATTCTCGCCTCCCGTATGCCGAACGCAAGGCCGAAAGCCGAGGCACAGGACAACGACGCACTTGTACATGAAAGTTATCCCGGCTTTACCACAAAAGCCGCTGCTTTTGCCGACGAGCGCATCACCGCACTCTCCTGCCCCGTCTGCGGCAAGGCTCTGAACGATGAAAAGTGGGTCAACCAGGGCGATCAGCGCTATATGAACGTCTACACCTGCGAGGAGGACGGCCCCTTCCTGGTGCGCGCCAAGTTCCGTAAAAACCAGGACGACAACACCTGGACCGCCAACAAGCTCGTATACAGCGCCGATCAGGCCGCTGTTGACTTCTACCGCACCAAGGCTGCGCAGTCTCGCCGCCGCGGCCGCGGTCACAAGCGCAAAAGCAAAAGTGCGAGTAAGTAAGCACAAATGAATGGACATCGGATATCCGGTGTCCTTTTTCTTTGTCTTGACGAATCGAGATTCTTGCTCTATACTTTGGTTAGCTTTTGCTAACCGTTTCTATTTCACGTCTTTACCCTTTTACTCATAGCATAAAGACAGAAAGAATCAGGCGGCCTTTTGCCGCCGGAGGGTATTATGAATCTTGAAATCGTCAAGGGGATCCTGATCCCCTTTGCAGGTACGAGCTTAGGCGCTGCCTGCGCACTCTTTATGAAAAAGCAGCTTGATCCGCTCCTGCAGCGCGTCCTTACCGGCTTTGCCGCCGGCGTCATGGTCGCGGCATCGATTTGGAGCCTTCTTCTTCCCGCGATCGAGCAGGTCGCTTCTCTTGGAAGACTGGCTTTTCTCCCTGCCGCTGTCGGCTTTTGGGCCGGCATCCTGTTTCTGCTTTTTCTTGACCGGGCGATCCCGCATTTACACCAGATGAGCAGCACGCCGGAAGGCCCTAAGGTCAGGCTGAAAAAGACAACGATGCTCGTTCTCGCCGTGACGATCCACAACATCCCAGAGGGGATGGCGGTAGGCGTCGTCTACTCCGGTTTTCGATCGGGCTGCGTCGGCATCAGCGCCATGGCGGCATTGGCGCTGTCGCTCGGGATCGCCATCCAGAACTTCCCCGAAGGGGCTATTATCTCCATGCCGCTGTGCGAAGAGGGCATGAGCCGCGGAAAGGCCGTCTTTTACGGCGTCCTCTCCGGCGCCGTCGAACCTGTCGCAGCGCTGCTTACCATCTTTGCTTCCTCCCTGTTCGTCCCGATCATGCCATATCTTTTGAGCTTCGCTGCCGGCGCCATGTTCTATGTTGTCGTCGAGGAGCTGATCCCGGAAACGGCTGAGGGCGACCATTCTAATCTCGGCGCCGTCTTTTTCTCCATCGGCTTCACGCTGATGATGGCGCTTGACATTGCGCTGGGCTAAACGGAAAAAGGTCATCGGATAACCCGATGACCTTTTCTTTCCTTTATCCCTTGTATACGCTTCCGGCAACTCCGCCGCTGTCCACATCGCCCGCAGCCGTCACATTCCCGCCGACGCTGCCGCAGTCCACGTCGCCGCCCGCGCTTACGCTGCCGACAACTGCGCCGCAATCGACATCGCCTCCGCTGCGGATATCGCCGCCCACATCGTCGCAGTTCACGTCGCCTCCCGCGTTGACGGTCGCCCCAATGCTGTCGCAGTTCACATCGCCGCCCGCATGAACGCTTCCGTATACCGCGGCGCAGTTCACGTCGCCATCGGCGGAAACACTGCCGGAAACCGAGCCGCAGGAAACGTCGCAGCAGCTTGACACGTTCAGTGCTTCTCCATGGTATTCAAGCTGGATCTTTCTTGCAAACATCCCGTTTTTAACCTCTTCATACGTCAGCAGCCTCTTCCCGCGGTACATCACGACACGCAACGTGTCGTCGTCCGCCCAGGGCACGGCCTGCATGTTTACGAAATTTTCGGGATACTCTTCCGCAAAATCGTTATCACGTTCCTCTTCTACCATGTATTTTTCTTCAGAAGATGCATCGACCTTTTCAATCGCATCATCAGCGTCAACGACGCAGTTTTCGGTCTTATCCGGCAGAAGCTCCAACCCGAATAACGAGTCGATACTCACGCCGAAGAGCTGTGCGATCGCTTTGATATTTGAAATGTCGGGTGAAGAGATCCCATTTTCCCATTTGCTCACTGCCTGATAGGAAATGTTCAGTTCTCTCGCCAGATCCTCCTGGGTCATTCCCTTTTCTTTTCGCAAGCGTGCGATGATCTCGCCCAGTTTTTCGTTCATTCTGTGATCCCCCTTGTCATTTTACCGCGGCTTTGGCATGATTGTAATCACAAAAAGCACAGTTTGGCAATAACTTTCCGGTTGAAAAGGGCGTCTCTACCAATGGTTGAGACGCCCTTTTTGCCCTGGATTCAAAGCTTCTTTCTGATCAATGTTGCCTCGGTATTGTTATTGGAGCCTTTTATTCACCTAAGCTGATTTTATAGGCGCTGTGGACCTCCCTATTTTCAGGAGGAGGGATCTGCATATAGTCACCGTAATCGATTGATAAATACGTATCGTAGTCTTCCGGGATTTTCATGATGTATCCGCAAAACTCCGCATTGGTGAAAGATGTAAACAACCTGCGCGGATATACTCTGCCGAGGTAACCTGTATCTGATGGCATACTGACCCAGTCTGTTTCTTCGCTGCATTTTGCCAAGGATTCGCATATTTTTAAATAAAACTGAATGCTTCCGAAAAGCGAAAAGAAGAAACCGCAAAAC
>ONSW01000089.1 GCA_900320595.1 uncultured Eubacteriales bacterium
CGAGGATAAATGGATCCTCTCCAAGCTCAACGATGTTGTCCGCGAGGTCTGCGACAACATGGACAGCTATGAGCTCGGCGTCGCCGCCGGCAAGATCTATGATTTCATCTGGGACAGCTACTGCGATTGGTACATCGAGCTGACCAAGCCGCGCCTCAACGGCAACGACGAGGAGAGCAAGCTTGCCGCACAGAAGGTCCTGCTCTATGTGCTGACCGAGATCTTAAAGCTGCTCCATCCGTTCATGCCCTTCATCACCGAGGAGATCTGGCAGGCGCTGCCGCACGAGGGCGAGGCGCTGATGATCGAGCGTTATCCCGAATTCAAGGAAGAGCTTGATTTCCCGGAGGATGAGCAGAACTTTGAGATGGTCATGACGGCGATCAAGGCCGTTCGCGCCAGACGCAGTGAGATGAATGTCCCGCCGTCGAGAAAAGCGCATCTGATCATTGCGACCGAGCGCACCGCAGCTTTTGAAGCTGGCGTCAGCTATATCTGCAAGCTCGCCTATGCAAGCGAGGTCACCGTTCTGACCGCACCGCCCGAGAAAACGGACGGCATGGTTTCCGTCGTGACGGACAACGCGCGCATGTTCGTGCCGATGGCGGAACTTGTCGACATGGAAAAGGAAAAGGCGAGAATGGAGAAAGAGCTTGCCAATGCCGAAAAGCAGCTGGCCGGCCAGATCGCCAAGCTCTCCAACGAGAATTTTGTCACGAGAGCGCCGGAGAATGTCGTCAATGCCGAGCGTGAGAAAAAAGCCAAGCTCGAGGCATTGATCGAAAACCTCAAAGCGTCCATCGCAGAATTGGGACTTTAAAAATAGCACAGCCGACGGCATATGACAAAAACCGCCGCAACAAACGCATATAATGGCATCGCACGAAAGTGCGGTGCCATTTTTGTTTTGGAGTGGAGTTATATGAAATATGCAGCGTCTTTTTCTGCCGGGCGTCTTACCGTCTATCTCTCCGGGGAACTCGATCACCATGAAGCAGGAGGGGTGATCCGAACGATCGACGAGCTGATCGAGGACAACATGCCCCGGGAATGCGCGATCGACCTTTCAGACCTCCGGTTTATGGACTCGTCCGGTATCGCTGTCATCATCAGCGCGGGAAGAAAAATGCGAACGCTCGGCGGAAGGGTGATCGTGGAAAACCCGCAGGATCAGGCAAGAAAAGTGTTGGAAACGTCCGGAATCGAGCGGCTGATCGCCGTGGGATCTCACATTTGAGAGGAAGAGAATATGAAAGAACTGAACTACATAAAACTGGAATTCCCGAGCAGAAGCAGCAATGAATTCTTTGCACGCAGCGCGGCGGCCGCCTTTGCCGCCCAGCTTGACCCAACTCTGGAAGAACTCGGAGACGTCAAAACGGCCGTATCCGAAGCCGTAACAAATGCGATCGTCCATGCCTATCCGGAGGAGATCGGCCGGATCGTGATGCGGCTGCGCATCCTGGGCGGAAATACGCTTGAGATCATGATCAAGGATTTCGGCAAGGGGATCGAGAACATCGAAGAGGCACGAAAGCCGCTCTTTACAACGGGCGGAAGCGAACGAAGCGGCATGGGCTTTACGATCATGGAAAGCTTTATGGACAAGCTCCGCGTACGATCTGCCCCGGGGAAAGGAACGACGGTCGTGATGCAGCGCGCGATCCGGCTGCGCGTCGGAAAGCGATGAGCGACGAAATCTATTCCGATATCAAGCAGGCTCAGAGCGGAGACAAGAAACGTGCGGAAAAAATCGTCGAGGAAAACGCAGGACTGATCTGGAGCGTGGTCAGACGGTTTCTGGGGCGCGGCGTTGATGCGGACGATCTTTATCAGCTCGGCTGCATGGGGCTGCTGAAGGCCATTGACGGCTTTGACGAGAGCTTCGGAACGCGATTCTCCACCTATGCCGTGCCCAAGATCTCCGGAGAGATCAGACGCTTTCTGCGAGATGACGGCGCCATCAAGGTCAGCCGTGGTGTCAAGGAGCAGGCGTCCCAGATCCGTGCGGCGCGAAGCCTTCTTGAGCAGCGTATCGGAAGAGAGCCCACGCTATCAGAGCTGGAATGGGAGACCGGGATCAGCGCTGAAGATATCGTTTATGCCGAAACAGCGACCGGCCCTGCCGAAAGCTTGCAGCGCGAGAGCGGTGAAGACGGCTTTTCGTTGGAGCTTGTTCTGGGAGATTACGGCGCGGAGGAAAAGATGCTCGAGCGCGTCGCGCTCAAAAGCGCGATCGACCGCTTACCAGATCGCGAACGGCAGGTGATCGCCCTGCGCTTTTATCATGGCATGACCCAGCAGAACTGCGCCCGTGTGCTCCATGTATCTCAGGTGCAGATTTCCCGGCTGGAGCGCCGTGCGATTGACGCGCTGCGTCAGCTGCTGGAAGAACAATAGAGGGAACGTCGGTGACTTGATCCCGGCGTTCTTTTTATGCTTGTGAAAGACAGGGCTTTGTGTTAAAATCGCTGACATGGACGATTTTACAAAGAGATTTGTCGAGGCACGCAAAAACATCGTGCGCTCTGACTTTGAAAAACTGAATAACAAACAGAGAGAAGCTGTCCTGGCAACCGAGGGACCGCTGCTGATTCTTGCCGGAGCCGGCAGCGGGAAGACGACGGTATTGATCAACCGGATCGCCAATCTGCTGAAATACGGCTGCGCCTCAGACAGCGACCGTCTGCCGGAAGGTGCGGACGAGGCGATGCTGCAGAAGCTCCTGCAGGGCGGCGATGAGGCAAAAGAACTGGCCGCACTCGATCCCGTCGCCCCCTGGCGAATCCTGGCGATCACCTTTACGAACAAGGCTGCAGGAGAGTTAAAGGACAGGCTGGAGCGTATGCTCGGCGAAGAGGCAGGCGATATCTGGGCCTGCACGTTCCACTCGGCCTGCGTTCGAATGCTGCGCAGAGATGCGGAAAAGCTGGGCTTCCCGAGCAATTTCACGATCTAAGGACGGCGGCGTCTCGGCAGAGGAGTATCTCAAGCAGGCGCAGGCGATCGGCGACATCCGCCGCATCAAGATCGGGCAGATTTACAGCGAATACATGCGCCGGATGTTCGCCGCCGGCGCGATGGATTTTGACGATTTGTTGTTCTTTACGGTCAAGCTTCTGCGTGAGGATGAAGAAGTGCGCAGTTATTGGCAGCGCCGCTTCCGGTACGTTCTGATCGACGAATACCAGGATACAAACCACCTTCAGTATCAGTTTGCCGCGCTTGTTTCAGGCGGATGGGGG
>ONSW01000078.1 GCA_900320595.1 uncultured Eubacteriales bacterium
CATTATCAGAAAGGCGGCGGAGAACATGCAAAAGAAAATACCGATGCGGCAATGTCTCGGCTGCCGTGAAATGAAGCCCAAACGGGAGCTGATCCGTGTTGTCCGCTCACCGGAGGGGGAGATCAGTCTTGACTTTCGCGGAAAGGCGCCGGGAAGAGGCGCGTATCTGTGCAAGGAAAAAAGCTGTCTCGAAAAAGCGATCAGGGGGAAAGCGCTGGAGCGTGCCTTTTCCGCCGAGATCCCGGAGGAAGTTTATGAAAAGCTTCTGGGGGAAATGGAGGCGGAGCATGACGGATAAAGCGCTGAAAATGCTGGGGCTGATGCGGCGTGCCAATGCGATCGAGATCGGCGCGGACCGCAGCGCCGACGCGGCGCGGGCGGGAAAGGCGAGAGTCCTGGCGCTGGCGTCTGACGCCGGCGAAAACGCCGCGAAGCTGTACGATGGCGGCCGTCACGGATATCGGCTTTGCCGAGGCTTTTGTAAAGCTCCTCTCCGCGGATGCCCCCGAGCGGTACGGCGACGCAGCGCAGGAGCTGGAGCGGAGGCATGAGAAAATGCAGCGCCGCAAAAAGGAAAAAGGGACAAAAGGGCAAGCGAAGACGATCGGAAAGAGGAGGACGAACATATGAGTATGATCAAATACAGAGTGCATGAGGTGGCAAAGGATTTCGGTTTGCCGACCAAATCCGTTACCCAGATCCTTACGGATTATATCGCGCCTCCGAAGAATCATATGCAGGTGCTGGAGACGAACGAGCTCGACGTGATCTTCGAGTATATCACCCAGCACAACCAGGTCGAGAGCCTTGAGGAGATCTTCAAGGTCGAGCCGAAGGCCGCTCCGAAGCAGGAGGAGAAGAAGGCGGAGTCTGCCGCGCCGGCGAAAGAGGCAGCCGCGCCTGTGAAGAACGCCGCTGCGGCTCCGCAGACGAAGGCGCCTGTCACCGAGACGCCGAAGGCCGAGAAGAAGGATAAGCCGCATGTGCCGCGCCAGGTCGCGGAGAAGCGCGTCGTCGATACGAGAGGCGGCACCGCGGTCAACATCGAGAAATACAACGAAAAGTTCGAAGATCTTGCCGGCGCCCGCGGCGGAAACAACTTTAAGAGCAGCGGCGGCAGCGGCAAGAAGGAAAAGATCGGCAACAAGAACAAGCAGCGTCAGAACGCGCAGGTCACCTCGGCCAAGCGCCGCCAGGAGGAGCGCGACAAGATGCAGCGCCTGCAGCTTGAGATCGCGAAAAAGCAGCAGCTCAAGGTAGAGATCCCCGACGAGATCGCCGTGGGCGAGCTGGCCTCCCGCATGAAGAAGACGGCGGCAGAGGTCGTCAAGCAGCTGTTCAAGCTGGGCGTGTTCGCCTCTGTTTCCGACGTGATCGACTATGACACCGCGGCGCTGGTCGCGATGGAGCTTGGCTGCAAGGTCGAAAAGGAAGTTATCGTCACGGTCGAGGAGAAGCTGATCGACGATCACGCCGACAGCGAAGAAGAACTCGTTTCCCGTGCGCCGGTCGTCGTCGTCATGGGACACGTCGACCATGGCAAGACCTCGCTGCTTGACTATATCCGCCACGCCAACGTCGCCTCCGGTGAGGCCGGCGGCATCACGCAGCACATCGGCGCCTATACCGTCGAGATCAACGGCAGCCCGATCACCTTCCTCGATACCCCGGGCCACGAGGCCTTTACCTCGATGCGCGCCCGCGGCGCAATGGTGACCGACGTCGCGATCCTTGTGGTCGCGGCGGACGACGGCATCATGCCGCAGACCGTTGAGAGCATCAACCACGCAAAGGCGGCGGGCATTCCGATCGTCGTTGCGATCAACAAGATGGATAAGGTCGGCGCCAACCCCGACCGCATCAAGCAGCAGTTGACCGAGTATGACATCGTCAGTGAGGAGTGGGGCGGCGACACGATCATCTGCCCGATCTCCGCCAAGACCGGCGCCGGCATCGACAACCTGCTTGAAAATCTTGTCCTGCAGGCGGAAGTGCTGGAGCTTCGCGCCAATCCCAACCGCGCTGCCAAGGGCACGGTCATTGAGGCGCGCCTTGACAAGGGCCGCGGCCCGATCATGACGGTGCTGGTACAGAACGGTACGCTGCATCTCGGCGATATCATCATCGCCGGCACCTGCGTGGGCCGCGTGCGTACGATGATCAACGACAAGGGCCAGCGCGTAACCGAGGCCGGCCCGTCCACGCCGGTCGAGATCTCCGGCCTGAGCGAAGTGCCCAGCGCCGGCGACATTTTCAACGCCGTTGCGGACGAGCGCATGGCGCGCGAACTCGCCGAAGAGCGCCGCATCCAGCAGAACAGCGGCTCCGGCACGGCAAAGAAGGTCAGCCTGGAGGATCTGTTCAGCCAGATCCAGGCAGGCGAGATGAAGACGCTCAACCTGATCGTCAAGGCCGACGTCCAGGGGTCGGCCGAAGCGGTCAAGGCCTCGCTCGAAAAGATCTCGAACGAGGAGGTCCGCGTCAAGGTCATCCACAGCGCCGTCGGCGCCATCAACGAAAGCGACGTCATGCTTGCCGCCACCTCCGGCGCGATCATCGTCGGCTTCAACGTTCGTCCCGACAGCGCCGCGCGTGACAGCGCCGCGAGAAGCAATGTCGACATGCGCATGTACCGCGTCATTTACGACTGTATCAACGAGATCGAAGCGGCCATGAAGGGTATGCTCGCGCCGAAGTTCCGCGAGAGCGTGATCGGCCACGCCGAGGTCCGCGAGACCTACAAGGTCTCGAAGATCGGCACGGTCTGCGGCTGCTACTGCCAGGACGGCAAGATCCAGCGCGGCTGCCAGGTGCGCGTGCTGCGTGACAACATCGTTATCCACGAGGGTGAGCTTGCTTCGCTGCGCCGTTTCAAGGACGACGTCAAGGAAGTCGCCGCCGGCTATGAGTGCGGTATGCAGATCGAAAAGTTCAACGACGTCAAGGTCGGCGACGTGATCGAATGCTTCGTCATGGAGCAGATCAACAAGTAAGCGCCGGCAGATAAGAGGATTCAACATGGCATCCAACAAACTCGCAAGAACAAACGACGATATTCAGTTCGTCATTTCCAGGCTCCTGCGCGAGGTGAAGGACCCGCGCGTGCAGCAGGGGATGATCAGCGTGACGCGTGTGGAAACGACGGGCGACCTGCGTTATTCGAAGATCTGGCTTTCTGTCCTCGGTATGAAGGATGAAAAGGAGTTCCGGCGCGGGCTGCGCTCGGCGGCAGGGTATCTGCGCAAGGAGCTCGGCAATTCCATGAAGCTGCGCTACACGCCCGAGCTCGTCTTTGAGATCGATCACAGCATCGAGTACGGCGCGCACATCAACGAGGTCATCAACAGCCTTGAGATCAACCACGACGGGGATGAGGAGAATGAAAACCAGTGAAACGGCGAAGCTGTTCCTGTCCAAGGACAACTTTCTGCTGCTGACACATAAAAATCCCGACGGGGACACGCTGGGCAGCGCAAGTGCGCTGTGCAGCGCGCTGCGCCGTGCCGGAAAGACGGCTTATCTTTTCCCCAATATTGAGATCACAAAAAAATACAAGCCTTTTTCCGAGCCTTTTTTTGCACCGAAGGGGTATCAGGCGGCGTATACCGTCGCGATTGATATCGCGACAGAAAAGCTGTTCCCGCTCGGTTTTGAGGGAAAGGCGGATTTCTGCATCGACCATCATCCCTCCAATACCAAGTATACCAAGCAGTCGCTCATCGCGCCGAGCAAGGCCTCGTGCGGTGAGATCGTGATGCAGCTCATCAAGGCGCTCAACGGTGATATTTCCAAGGAGGAAGCCAATCTTCTGTATGTCGCTGTGTCGACAGACTGCGGCTGCTTTGTCTATTCCAATACCAAGGCTGACACACTTCGCGCGGCGGCAGAGCTGCTTGACTGCGGCGCGGACAACACGACGCTCAATGTGGCGCTGTTTCGCAAGATAACCCGGGCGCGCATGAAACTGGAGGGAATGATCTATTCCGGAATGGAGTTCTACCGGGAAGGCCGCATTTCCGTCGCCACGATCACGCAGGAGATGCTGCGTCAGGTCGGCGCCACGGAAGAGGATCTCGACGACATTTCCTCTCTTGCCGGCAAGGCCGAGGACGCGGTGCTCAGCATTACGATCCGCGAGCAACCGAACGGTGAGAGCCGGATCTCTCTGCGCTCTTCGCCTGAGGTCGACTGCAGCGAGATCTGCGCCGTGTTCGGCGGCGGCGGCCACGAGATGGCGGCCGGATGCACGATCCAGTCCGGCCCGGAAAAGGCCAAAAAAATGCTGCTCGACGTGATCGACGAGGTCTGGAAATGAACGGCATTTTGCTTGTCGACAAGCCGCAGGGCTGGACGAGCTTTGATGTGGCGGCCAAGCTTAAGGGCCTTTGCCATCCGATGGCGACCGGACTGCTCGTGTTATTTCTCGGACGCGCCACGCGAGCCGTTCCTTTCGCGGAAAACCATACCAAACGCTATATCGCCTCCCTCAGACCCGGCGTCGTCACGGACACGCAGGATATCACCGGCCACATTCTCGAGAGCCGTTCCTGTTCCGTTTCGCCTGCGGAACTGGAGGAGGCGTTGGCTTCTTTCCGGGGAGAGATCGAGCAGATCCCGCCGATGTACAGCGCGATTCAGATAAACGGACATCGCCTTTATGATATTGCGCGGCGCGGCGGCGAGGTCGAGCGAAGGCCGAGACCCGTCACGATCCATGAACTGAAGCTCCTGGGGCAGACGGAGGAGGGGGACTATCTCCTTGACGTTTTGTGCTCCAAGGAGGTCGGTGCTTTCCGTGTTGAACAGGCGCACACGATGGAGGAACTGATCGCGGCTGCGGAGAGCGGCACGATCGAGAAAATGCTGCTCGGCGTGGATTCGCTGTTTCCCGGTATGACAAAGATGACCGCTTCTGCGGAACAGGAGCGAATGATCCGCTGCGGAAACGCGGTAGAGGCTGAGGCGGAGGACGGAGAGGTCCTCGTTTATTCCGCTTCGGGAGAGCTGCTGATGCTCGGACGCGCCGAGGGCGGCGTCCTGTATACGATAAAAAGCTTTTTTGAGGTATGAGCATGGGAGAGATCAAACGCGTCGTCGCCATCGGCTTTTTTGACGGCGTGCATATCGGCCACGCGGCGCTTTTGGAGAAAACAAAGCAGCGTGCGCGGGAGAGCGGCGCGATCCCTTCGGTCGTCAGCTTTGACGTTCACCCCGACAATCTCGTTTTCGGCGGCGAGGTCAAGCTGATCAACAGTGCGATCGGCCGCGAGGATATCATCCGCCGCGAGTTTGGCATCGACAATATCGTGTTTCTGCATTTCAACCGCCACATGATGCAGATGCCCTGGGAAGAGTTCATCGCACAGCTGATCGACGAGCTCTCCATTTCCCACATCGTAGTCGGCTATGATTTCTGCTTTGGCTACAAGGGCGAGGGAACGGCGGAAAAACTGCAGGAATACTGTGCCGGGCGTGGGATCGGCTGTGATATCATCCCGGCAGTACAGCTTGACGGCAAAACCGTCAGTTCCAGCCTGATCCGAAAGCTGATCGAAAACGGAGATATGGAGGAGGCCAACCGCTATCTCGGCCATCCGCATATCCTGTCTGATACAGTGCATTCCGGTTATCATCTGGGAAGCAAGCTCGGCGCGCCGACGATCAACATGTATTTCCCGGAGGGCGTGCTTGTGCCGAAGCACGGCGTATACGCGACGAAAGTCTTTCTCGAGAACGGCGAGAGCTATCAGGCTGTGACAAATGTCGGCGTCAGACCCACGACGGGGAACAGCAACCGCGTGAGCGTCGAGAGTCATCTGCTGGATTACAGCGGCAATCTCTACGGCAGACAGGCGCGCGTAGAGTTTTATAAATTCCTGCGCAGCGAGATCAAATTCGACAGCTTAAAGGCGCTTGGCGAGCAAATCGCAGAGGATGCGGAGAACGCCAGAAAATATTTTTCCTGAACTGAGCTGAAAGAGGCGTCTCAACCATTGGTTGAGACGCCTCTTTCAACCGGAAAGTTATTGCCAAACTGTGCTTCTTGTGATTACAATCATGCCAAAGCCGCGGCAAACTTACAAGGAGGAGCTTGGCATGAATGAAAAATTGGGCGAGATCATCACTCGCTTGAGGAAAGAAAAGGGAATGACCCAGGAGGATCTGGCGAAGGAGCTGAATATTACTTATCAGGCGGTGAGTAAGTGGGAGAACGGGATCTCTTCACCGGACATTTCCAACATTAAGGCGCTCGCACAGTTGTTCGGCGTCAGCATTGACACGCTGTTCGGGCTGGAACTTCTGCCGGATAAGACCGAAAACTGCGTCGTTGACGCTGATGATGCGATTGAAAAGGTCGATGCATCTTCTGAAGAAAAATACATGGTAGAAGAG
>ONSW01000094.1 GCA_900320595.1 uncultured Eubacteriales bacterium
GAGGCCCTCCATCGCCTTGTCAAAGGCGGCCTTCGCCTCGGCCGAGAGCTCGCCGGAGTCATTCAGCGTCCAGCCGCCGACGGCAGCCGGTTCTTCCTTTTTCTGTCCGCACGCGGCGAGAGAGAAAAGCATCACCGCAAGCAGCACGATCGCAATCCATTTTTTCATGTTTCGTTTTCTCCTTCTATTTTCCTTATCTGGCTTTCAAAGCCGTTTGCTTCCTTGATCCGCAGGATCCTCTTCAGGCGCGCTCTTTCGATCACGCCTCTTTTTATTTTAATCAATTCTTCTCGTTCTGTCCAGTAAATTAATCAAATCGCCCCCTCGGTAGAGGGGGCAATTTGCGTTTTCGCGTCAAAGCCCAAAAAGCCTGTATTCTTATTTTTTCAGCACGACCTCGCCCGCGCGTCCGCCGCAGTAGCGCCCGTTTTCCAATACCGGCACGCCGTTGACATAGACGTGCGCGATGCCGCCGGGTCTCGCATCCGGCTTTTTCTCGTCGACCCTCAGCGCCTTCGGGTCGATCACGGTCAGATCGGCCTTGTAGCCGGGCCTCAGATAGCCGCGCTCCGGGATGGCGAAGCGGTCGGCTGTCGCGCCGGTCATCTTGCGCACGATCTTTTCCGCCGGGATGCCGTAGCGCCGCCCCAGCAGGAAGAACTGGGGGAAGGTCTGGAAGGCGGCGATGTTCTGCAGCCCCTTTTCCTCGACCCAGGCGTCTGTCATGAACACCGACAGCTCGTCCTCCATCAGCCGGCGCACGATCTCGTCGTTGTAATATTTTCCGAGATAGATGCTGCCCGCCCGGTTCGACAAATCGACCAGCTTCAGGTACATGTCAAGATTGCTCATCCCCTCCTCGGCCGCAGCCTGGGGGATGGTCTTGCCCTCGTACTCCGGGTGCTCGTCGGAGACATAGGCGATCACCATATCGTCCCAATCGATCCCCAGCACCTTGCGGTACATCAGGATCGTCAGCTGCAGCTTGAAGCGGTTGAGGGGCTTTTTCGCCTCCTCCTTCGACAGCGCGGCGTACCACTCCGGGAACACGACCGTGATGACCGACGCGCCATAGTGGAAGGCATAGTTGTCATAGGCGATGGGGTTGCCCTTTTTCCGCTCGCGGTAGAAAGTCGCGAGCATTTTGTCAAGCAGCTTCCAGCTTCTCTCGCCGGTGAAGATCAGATGGCTGTATTCAAGGCGGCAGCCGGCGTTGTGCATGATCTCCACCGCCTCGTCCAGTCCCATCTCCAGATGGGACTTTTTCGTCAGCAGCGGATAATCGGCGCTCACGATCGAGCAGGCGCGCGGATGGATCGTGATGATGCCGTCGTATTTCGCGACCTCTTTGGCAAAGGCCGTGATCTCGTCGCTGCGGGAATAGCGGCTGGGCTCGTACATAAAGCCAAACGAGCCGCCGAACGCTCCGCCCTCCATCGCCTCGCGCACGTGAGTGAGCTCCCGCTCGATCTGCTCCGGCGTAAAGGGCGTGGGGTCATAGCCCGCGATGCCCGCGCGCACCGATCCCTGGCCGATCAGCGGCACGAGATTGACGAAGAGATTGCCCTTTGCGCGCTTTTTGAATTCCGCAAAGCTGCACGGCGCCTGCGCGTCAAAGAGGCCGCCGCCGATCTTGTCGCGATAGGGCGTGTCGGGCTCGACGCCGAAGGGGGAAAAGCTGCAGTTTCCCGTGATCTGGGTCGTGATGCCCTGTTCGATAAAGGGCTTGTAAAACTTCTCCGCGTCCGCACGGTCATAGAAGAAATCGTTGTGCGAGTGCGCGTCTATCAGTCCCGGGCAGATCTCCATCCCCGTGATATCCACGACTTTGTCCGCGCCCTCGTCGATCGTGCCGCCCACGGCCACAATTCGGTCGTCCTCGATCAGCACGTCGCCCTTCACGGGCGCGGCGCCGGTCCCGTCCAGAATCGTTCCGTTTTTGAATAAAGTCTTCATACGATGCTCTACTCCCGTTTATAGAAATCAGAAATCGCGCTGTTCATATTCAGCATTTTACGGTTTTCTCCCGCCCGCGTCAATCCTTTTCATGCCCGCCCACTTGCAATAGCGGCGCGTTTTGTCTAAAATAGAAACATAAATGATCCTGTGTGCGGAGGAAAAGCATGCGCTTTGATTATTATGTGAGGACGAAAAAAGATCTCGTCGAGGCCGTCGAGACCTTTGGCATCGTGCCCTATTTTGCCAACTCTCTGCCCGGCTTCTCCCTCGAGGAGCACTGCCACCCCGCCGCGCTGTGGTCGGACACGGGAGAGTGCAGCTGGGACTGGAAGGGCCCCGTGATCCGCGAGACGAACTGCGCCTACGGCAAGTTTTTCGAGAAGAAGGCCGTCTATGTCAGCCGGGACTGGTTTCCGGATCTGGCAAATTATCGCCGCGACGGCTATGATTTTGACGCGCGCTATGACGACGGGCTCGCCCGCTTTGACGACAAGGAGCTCTTCGAGCTCATCGACGCCAACGCTCCGATCCTCTCCAAGTAGCTGCGGGCGCTGGGCGGCTATGCCTATACGGCGCGCAGCGGGCAGAAGACCGAGGGAAAGAAGGGCTTTGACGCCTCGATCACG
>ONSW01000054.1 GCA_900320595.1 uncultured Eubacteriales bacterium
TCTTTTCCGCCGCGGCGGCGCAGACGAAGATAGAGGATAAGACAGCCGACTGCGGTGATCGCGGCGAAGCATAAGAGATAGACGGCCGCGCCGAAGGGCGGCGTCAACAGCAGATACACGCCTGCAAGCAGAATGGAAAAGCCCCAGCCGCCGAGGAGTGCGACCGTGACGGGCATGCTCTGCTTGATCGGGGCGAGCTCATTCGTCCACGAGAGGTTGGCGTGGGCTAGATCCAGCGTCAGAGACAGCAGCGCGAAGAAGAGCGCAAAGAGCTGCGGCAGCGCGAGAAGCGCAAGCGACAGGGCGAGCGGCGCCTTCAGGACGATAACGGCGCACAGCGAGGCGAAGAGCAGCGAGGGCATCGTCAGCAGCAGCTGGACGCGCAGCTTGGCGCGCAGGATCTGCCAGGGGTCGACGGGCAGCGATTGCGCTATCCAGATGTTCTTTCCCTCCAGAGAGATCGAAGGGGCGGCGCAGTCGTTCATCGAGCAGGACATGCACAGCGCCGTGCAGAGAAGCACCGCAACAGCGCCGATGTCGCCAAAGACTGAGGAGAGGACGTCGATAACGGCGGGACCCTTGATGAGGAGCGCGACGCCGAGGACCGGGATCAGAAGCGTGCCGAGCGCGCAGTTGAGCATATAATTGGCGTTTGACGTGAGCTTGGAAAACTCCTTGGCGAGCAGGGCGGAGGGGACGCTGCGCTGTTTTGCCCGGCGGGCGGTGTATTTGACCTTTTCGCCCGAACCCGTCGCGGTGGCAAGAGAGAGAAAGCTGCGGCCGAGAAGGCGCCACATAATGAGGAAGCACAGTGCGACAAAAGCCGTGCTCGCGGCCATGCCGATCAGCTTCCCTTCGGCCGCACTGCCGAAGAGATAGAGCCCATAGGCTTTCTCACGGACAGCGGGACCGTAGACGGCGATGTTGGCGATGAGATCCCGGATGAGGTTCATCGCCTTGAAGTAGGCAAAGTAATAAATGCCGATGCCCAGGAGGGCGACGAGCACCGTGACGATGCTCTTGTTCTTGAGCCGGGTGCTGAGCTTTGCCACGACCCAGCCGAGCAGACACGAGAGCGTCAGCACAAAGACAGAGATCAGAATCAAATACACGATGCAGCCGATCAGCGCCGGGAAGGAGAAGGGGACCGTGGTGAGGTAGACGAGGATGGCCGGGACGATGACGACCGCGGCGTACATCAACCCCATCAGATACACGCCCATCAGCCGCGCGAGCATGATCGTGCCGACCGGGATCGGCAGGGAGAGCAGCAGGTCATTGTCCTTGGCGAGATACAGCCCCGTATAGGTGGAGAAGACGCTGCCGAAGATGCCGAGCAGGATCGCGATCGTACCCATGATGGCAAAATACAGCCAGCCGGCCCCGGCCTCATACAGCGGCGCGCAGAGGGAGGAGGCCGTCGCGGCGAAGGTGCCGCCGAGCAGGACCACCATGATGAGAATGAAGAAGAGAATATACCCGACGGTGCCCGCCTTTGAGCGGGCTTTGTTTTTCCTGGTGTCGTAGAAGTAATTGCGGAAGATCTCCGCAAACTGCTTTTTCAGAAGCGTTTTGACCATATCAGTCTGCCTCCAGCTCCAAAAAGACCTCTTCGAGCGACTCGTCGCCCTTGACCTCTTCCATCGTGCCCGAGCGGATGAGCTTGCCCTGCTTGATGATCGCGACTTTGTCGCAGAGCTTCTCGGCGACCTCGAGCACATGCGTGGAGAAGAAGATCGCGCCGCCGCGGTCGCAGTGCTCGCGCATCATGCCCTTGAGCAGGAAGGAGGCCTTGGGGTCGAGACCGACGAAGGGTTCGTCCATCAGAATGAGCTTCGGGTCGTGCAGCCAGGCGGAGATGATTGCGAGCTTTTGCTTCATGCCGTGGGAATAGGCAGAGATGGGCTGGGCGAGGTCGTCGGTGAGCTCAAAGCGCGCGGCATAGTCCGCGATCCGGGCGGCACGGAGATCCGCCGGAACGGCGAAAACGTCCGCGATGAAGTTTAAGTACTTGATGCCGGACATGAACTCGTAGAGATCGGGATTGTCCGGAATATAGGCGATCTGACGCTTGCAGGCGAGGGGATCGGTGCGGAGCGGGATCCCGGCGATCGTGACCTCGCCGGAATCAAAGCTCTGGATGCCGACGACCGAGCGCAGCGTCGTGGTCTTGCCCGCGCCGTTGTGGCCGATAAAGCCGTAGATCTCGCCGGGAGCGATGTGCAGACTTAAGTCATCCACGGCAACCTTGTCGCCGAAGGTTTTGGTCAGGTGTTCGATACGAAGCATGGAAGATTCCTCCCTTAATATTTTCTTTGCAGGATCAGATATGAGAGCCAGTAGAGGATCACGAGAAGGGCCATAGCGCCGCTGGTGATGGAAAAGTATGGCGCCTTGCCCATGGCCATCAGCACGACGGTGACTGCGGCGCAGATCAGCAAAAAGGCATAACCGGCCCAGGCCCAGGCGCGGGCGCGCAGAAAGGCGTTGCGCTCGTCGTTTGCTTCGGTTTCGACCTGCTCGCGATACGCGCCGTCCTTGCGGAGCCGCAGACATTGTACCAACCGCAGCGCGCCGACGGCGATAAGGCCGCCGCCCATACCGCCCCAGATGCTGTCGATCGCGGTGAGCTTCACGGCAACGATCAGTCCCACGCCGAGCAGCAGCTCGAGCACATAGACCCAAATGCGTTTTTCGTAGTACATCTCAAGCCTCACTTTCCTCAAAGAGAAAAACCTCTTCGATCGTCATGGAGAAATAGCGCGCGATCTTGTAGGCCAGAAAGATCGAGGGGTTGTAGCGCCCGGTTTCGAGCGAGCTGATCGTCTGGCGCGAGACGCCCATGGCTTTCGCAAATTCCTCCTGCCGGATGCCGCGCGTCCGGCGAATCTCTTCGATCCGGTTTTTCATCACATCACACACTTTCTGTAAAGTTTGCTTTACATCCGCAGAATAGCACACAGCAAAGCATATGTCAAGCGAACTTTACAAATTCGTGAAAAAATTATCAACGAAAGCGGGGCAAGAGCGGGCCGTCCGCGATGGGGCGGCCCGCAAAGAGACTATTTGCGGAAGGTCTCGAAGAGCACGACGACGATCGGAACGCCGATGAGAACAAAGTAGATCGGCGTGGCGGCCGGGTGGAGCGGAGAGAGGTGCACGGCGCAGAGGAGCGTATAGGCCATGAACGCCTCGGACGAGAGGAGCATCAGGCTCATCATCGTGCGCGTGGCGCGGATCACGCGCGGCAGCTTATAGGCCGGAACGCCCTGGGTGTTGTTCCATACCTGGGGAAAAAACTGGATCGGCCCGAGGATGACGAGAAGAAGAAAACCGAAGACGATCGGCGCCGAGACCGCGCCGGCTTTGCCGCTCCAGCCGTCGATCTCGCCGGTGAAATTGAAGTGGCTCGGCAGAAGGTCGGGCAGCTGTGGAAGCTTGATGCAGCCGTAAATCAGCGTAAAGAGGAAACAAAGCGCGGAGAGACCGAGAAAGATATAGTCGATCAGGCGCGGCCTGGTGTTCATGGCTCCACCGTTTCCTTTTCCCGCGGCGGCAGCGGCGCGAGCTTCATGGTGAGCAGCACGACGAGCAGCACGAAGACCGTGCAGAAGGCCTCGACCGGGATGATGCCGAAGGTCCGGTTGATGAGGACGAGGATCGCGTCGAGAGCGAAATGCAGCACATAGCACAGGACGACCATTCCGGGGCGTTTTTCACGCAGTCCGCGGAAGAGGATCAGAGACAGGCAGATGTGCAGCAAAAGCGCGAGAATACGCTCGTAGCCCGCGAGAAAGAACAGGGAAGACGGACCGGTGAGGGTACGCAGCTGCTCGAGCGCGGAATCGTACTGGACCCCGGAGAGGGGAGCGAGCAGCGACTCGGCCTGGCCGGCGTTGATCATCGCGGCGAGGGAGAGATTGCTGATCTGCGAGACCACGCCGATGAAGATCGCCTCGACCCCGCCGTGCCCCGTGCCGTACATATAGGCGTTTGGGGTATCGTTGCGGCGGCGGAGAAAGGTCTTCGCGGCGAAGATCCGGCCGGTCTCCTCAAAGAGTGCGGCGGCGGCTCCTCCGTAGAGCGCATAGAGCCACATGTCGCCGAAGATCTTCTGGCCGACAGGCGTGAGAATGATGAGGTTGTGCAGCAGGCTTTCCAGCACAAGGGCGAAGAGGATAAACACGCCAACGCCGACAAAAAAGCTGCTGACAGGGGCATGGAAGCGTTTGCGGCCGTAAACAAAGGCCGCGATCACGGCGGAAAGCGAGAGCAGCATGCTCACGCCCATGCCCGCCATGGAGAGCGTCGAAACCGTTGTGATGCCGTCCATAAGAGAACTCCTTTACGAAATGTCCAGCTCGGGCGGGACGTCGATCTCGTCCGAGACATATTTGCCGTTTTTCTTCCGCTGGCGCACGCACTCGGTCAGCAGGTATTCGATCTGGCCGTTGATCGAGCGAAAATCATCCTCCGCCCAGGCGGCGATGGCGTCGTATAGCTTGGGCGACAGGCGCAGCGGGACCTGTTTTTTTGCGTTGTCGGCCATATCAGTACAAGCTGCCGGAGTTTACGACGGGCTGGGCGTCCTTGTTGCCGCAGAGGACGACGAGCAAATTCGATACCATGGCCGCCTTGCGCTCCTCGTCGAGCTGGACGGTGCCGCGCTCGCTGAGACGCTCAAGCGCCATTTCCACCATGCCGACCGCGCCGTCGACGATCATCTTGCGCGCGTCGATGATGGCGCTGGCCTGCTGACGCTGCAGCATAACGGCCGCGATCTCGGGGGCGTAGGCGAGATAGGTGATGCGGGCCTCGAGGATCTCGATGCCGGCGGTCTCGACCTTGGACTGGATCTCATCGCGGATGCGCTGGGCCACGGTCTCGGACGAACCGCGCAGGCTGCCCTCGTCGGCGATGCCGTCGCCGGTCGTGTCAACGCCGGGCGCGACGTCATAGGGATAGATCCGCACGATGTTGCGCAGGGCCGTATCGCACTGGAGCGAGAGGTATTCCTTGTAGTTGTCCACGTTGAAGACGGCCTTGGCCGTGTCGACGACACGCCACATGACGGCGATGCCGATCTCGATGGGGTTGCCGAGACAGTCGTTGATCTTCTGGCGCGAGTTCGAGAGCGTCATGATCTTCAGCGAGATCTTCTTGCCGTTTTCGGCAGCCTGGGCGACGGCGACACCGGCGCTGCCGGAATTCGACAGGACGCTGAGAAGCCCCTGCTGGCCGTTGTCCACGTCGCCGCTCTGGCTGAGCTTGGTGGCGGCGGCGGGGTTGACGCCGGCGCAGAAGGGGTTGACGAAGTAAAAGCCCTCGCCCTTGAGCGTGCCGATATACTTGCCGAAGAGCGTGAGAACAAGCGCCTCCTGCGGCTTTAAGACCTTCAGCCCGCAGAAGGGGATCCAGCCGACTAAGATCCAGATGATGCCGGGGATCAGCAGCGCGAGACCGGACAGCTTTCCGTCATCGAGGATCACGGCGCCGAATATGAGTGCCAGGATCGCCGCGATATAGAGCGCGAGCGAGCCCAGGAGAACGGCCATGCCGTTTTTCTTGGTATTGAGAATCTTTTCTTCCATTGGAAAATCCCTCCTTTGATATCAAAATGATATCACTATGGCAGCATATTGTCAAGAGAAAGCGTAAAAAAAGAACTCCGGTTCAAAACCGGAGTTCCGAAACAGGCGGATCAGTTGTCGATCGCGTGGGTACGCAGATAGCCGAGCACGGCCTGAATGCCGGCAGCGTTGAGCGACTTGCCGTTTGCCGAGGCGTATTTCGGGTTGAGATCGACGCCGCTGCGCACTGCCTGGGCGACGTCGACAAAGTAGACGCCGACCTCGCGGCAGGCCTCGCGGATCCATTCGGAGCCCTCGTTGGTAAGGTCGCTGGTCAGATCGTCGAGAGCGGAATAGTTTTCCGTCACCGGAGGGATCGAGCAGCAGACGACCGTCGTCTCGGGGCTCGCGACAAGAATGGCGCGGATCAGCGACTCGTAACCGGAGATAAAGTCGGCCTTTTCCACCCTGGCCAGACCGTCGCTTCCGATGCAGAGGAAGAGGACGGAAGGCTTGGTGATCATGCAGGCGTCGACGGGGGAGATCTTGGAGCCGTCGCTGTACAGGATATTCCACGTGGCGATGTTGCCCATCGGCAGACTGCCGGACTCGCTGCTCCACACGTCGCCGCCCGTGAGCGACTGGTCACGCATGGCGATCATGATGCTGTCGGTCAGAAAAACGGCGGAGCGGATATAATCCTCGCCGGCGTCCGTGGTCTGGCGCAGCTCGTGCAGCTCGCCGTCAGGCTCGACAAAGGTCAGCGAGTCGACGTCGACGGTGCCTTTTTCCTCTTTGATCGTGTTGAGATTCGGCGTGCGGGGATCCGCGTCGCCGTGGTAGGGCGTAACAGCGGAGAAAACAAAGCCGACAAAGAGCGCAACGAGACACAGCACGATCCCGATCGCCCAGAGGATGTTTTTCAATCCGGTTATTCTGTCAAACATTGTCTTTCCCTCTCTTTCAGGAAGAGTTGCGCGAACGTTTGCAAAAAACAGCGGGGCCGAAAGACCCCGCTGTTTTCAGCTTTCAAGGAGCAGTCTGTCCGGAGACAGCCCGCTTATTCGGCCTCGGCGAGAGCCTTGGCTTCTTCGATGACCTTCTGCTGGACGTTGCCGGGAGCTTCTTCGTAACGGACGAACTTGCAGGTGAAGGAGCCGGCGCCCTGGGTCATGGAGCGGAGGTCGATCGTGTAGGTGCTCATTTCCGCCATCGGGACCTCGGCCTCGATCGTGGTCATGCCGTCTTCAGCGGGCATGGAGCCCATCATCGTGCCGCGGCGCTTGGAGTTGATGTCGCCGATGATCGCGCCCTGATACTCGTCGGGGATCGTGACAAAGAGCTGTCCGATCGGCTCGAGGATCGTGGGACGGGCCTTGGGGATACCGTCCTGGTACGCGAGACGGGCCGCGGTCTGGAACGCCATATCGTTGGAGTCGACGGGGTGGTAGGAGCCGTCGTACAGCGTGGCCTTGAGACCGACGAGCGGGTATCCGGCGAGAACGCCCTTCTGAACGGCGTTGCGCAGACCCTTTTCGACGGACGGGAAGAAGTTTTTCGGGACGGAGCCGCCGAAGACTTCCTCGGCGAAGATCATGTCGTCCTGCTCTTCCTGCGGCTCGAAGCGGATCCAGACGTCACCGAACTGGCCGCTGCCGCCGGACTGCTTCTTGTGGCGGCCGTGGGCTTCGACCTTGGACTTGATCTTTTCACGGTAGGCAACGCGGGCGGGCAGAAGCTCGGTCTCGACGTTGTAGAGGTTCTTCAGCTTGGAGCAGAGGACGCTGATCTGGATGTCGCCCTCGCCGGAGATGACCATCTGGTGGGTCTCGGCGTTGTTGACGAGCGTGAAGGAGATGTCCTCTTCGCCCAGCTTGGCAAGGCCGGCAGCGACCTTGTCGTCCTGGCCCTTGGTCTTGGGCGCGATGGCCATGGAGTACATCGGATCGGGCAGCTCGATCGCGGGCAGCTCGACGTCTTCCTTGGAGTCGACGACGACGTCGCCGGTCTTCCAATCCATCTTGCCGATGGCGACGATGTCGCCGCAGCAGGCGTCGGTGACTTCCGCGGACTTCTTGCCGCACATGGTGTACATACGGCCGAGCTTATCGGTGCTCGCGGCGCGGCAGTTGCGCAGGCTCATGCCCGCGTTGACGGAGCCGGCGAGGACCTTGATGAAGCTGTACTTGCCGAACTTGTCGGAGATCGTCTTGAAGACGAAGCCCAGCGCGGGGCCGGCCTTCTCTTCGGGGGCGGGGCAGTAGTCCGCAATGCCCTGGAGCATCGCGACGGTGCCGACGTTGGTCATGGCGTCGGTGGCGAACACGGGAACGACAGCGCGCTCCTTCACGCCGACCTTGAGACCTTCGATGATGTCGGCCTCTTCAAGCTCCATCGTCTCGAAGAACTTTTCCATCAGCTCTTCGGTGGCGCCGGCGGCGGCTTCCATCAGCTCGGCGCGCAGATCCTCCACGTGGCCGGCATCAGCGGCGGGGACGGCGGCCTTTTCGACCTTGGCGCCGTTCGTCATGTAGGCGATGTTGTGCACGAGATCGATAACGCCCTTACCGTCGGAGGTGGGGATCGTAACGGGGCAGACGATGCTGCCGTACTTGCCCTTGAGGGTCTCGAGAGCCTTGAAGTAGTCGCCGTGCTCCTCGTTGCACTTGGAGACGCAGAACATGACGGGCAGCTCGGCCTTCTTGAGATATTTCCAGCTGCGCTGGGCGCCGACGGCGACATTCTCCGCCGTGTCCTTGGCGGACAGGACGATCACGCCGGCCTCGACCGCACGCAGCGCGCAGAGCACGTCGCCGACAAAGTCGAAGTAGCCGGGGCAGTCGAGCACGTTGATCTTGCAGCCGGCAAAGCTGACGGGAGCAACGGCGGTGGAGATGGTGATCTGGCGGGCGATCTCTTCGGCGTCGTAGTCGCAGACGGTGTTGCCGTCGCTGACCTTACCCATACGGTCGATCGCACCGGTGACGTAGAGCATGCTCTCCGCCAGGCTGGTCTTGCCGGAGTTGCCGTGGCCGATCAGGCAGATATTGCGGATGTTTTTAGTTTCCATGTGATGA
>ONSW01000096.1 GCA_900320595.1 uncultured Eubacteriales bacterium
GAAAAAAACAGTGCCGATGTCGGAGGAGTCACCCTCCGTCATCTCGGGAATCAACTCCTTGACAACGACATAGAACATGGCTCCCGCGGCAAAGCTTAAAAAATATGGCATCGCGGGCACAAGCAGGAAAGAGGCAAAGAGCGTCAATAGCGCGGCAACGGGCTCGACAGCGCCGGAGAGTACGCCGCAGAGGACGGCCTTGCGCTTGCTCATGCCCTCGTCGTAGAGCGGCATGGAGATGATTGCGCCCTCGGGCACGTTCTGGATGGCGATCCCGAGCGCAAGCGTAAACGCTGCCATAGCGGTAATGCCATAGCTCCCTGCACGATAGCCGGCGTAAACCGCGCCGACGGCCATTCCCTCAGGGATGTTGTGGATGGTAACGGCCAGAACAAGCATTGCAGTCCGTTTCGTCCGGACAAAGGGCCCTTCCCCCTCGCCTTTGTCCGTGCGTAAACAGGGAATAGCCCGATTGAGATAGAGCAGGAAAAAAACGCCGAGCCAAAAGCCGAGGGCGGCCGGTATAAAGGCCCAGGGGCCGTAAGAGGAAACTTGTTCGATCGCAGGGAGCAGGAGACTCCAGACTGAGGCTGCCACCATCACGCCAGCGGCAAAGCCGGAGAGCACACGCTGAAGAGTCGCAACAAGCTGCTTTTTCATAAACATGGCGCATACAGCGCCTAGAGAGGTTCCCACGAAGGGGATCCATACCCCTTTGGTGATCTCTAAGGTCGCATTCATAGGATAGACCTCCGATTCGAGCCCGGGAATACCCGGACTTCGCAGGCCATTCTATGCCAGACGGTGACGAGAGGTTCTTATCGGCAGAAAGGGCAGATAGCAAGAAAAGACATCGGAAGATCCGATGCCTTTTTGCTTTAACTTATTTTGACGGGCGGTTTTTGCGCTTGTGGCCGCGGCCGCGGCGGCGAGACTGCGCAGCCTTGGTGCGGTAGAAGTCAACAGCAGCCTGATCGGCGCTGTATACGAGCTTGTTGGCGGTCCAGGTGTTGTCGTCCTGGTTCTTGCGGAACTTTGCGCGCACCAGGAAGGGGCCGTCCTCCTCGCAGGTGTAGACGTTCATATAGCGCTGATCGCCCTGGTTGACCCACTTTTCAGCGTTCAGAGCCTTGCCGCAGACGGGGCAGGAGAGTGCGGTGATGCGCTCGTCGGCAAATGCGGCGGCTTTTGTGGTAAAGCCGGGATAACTTTCATGTACAAGTGCGTCGTTGTCCTGCGCCTCTGCTTTCGGCTTGGCGTTCGGCATACGGGAGGCGAGGATCTGAGCCGCATCAGGATACAGACGCAGCCCTTCGGACATGTCAAGGTTGGTGCAGACAAGGGCGGTGTTGTAGGCGTCGCCGAGTGCGTCGTGCGCTACGCGCGTCTGCTCGATCCCGAAATGCTCCATCGCGCTGGCAAGGGATTTCTGATTCTTGTCTCCGCCGGTCTGAAGATTGTAGATCAGCTGCAGGTTGATCCAGCCGGCGATCCAGTCCCAGTCAAGGTCATGGATGATGATATTCTGCTCCATGATCCCCTTGTCGTCGCAGCCCCAGGTGAGGAAGGTCACATCCTCGCCGCACCAGGCACGAAAGGTCTCGAGCGCGTCGGGGAAGGGCAGACCGTGGGAAAGACGCTCTTTGTCAAAGCCAGTGATCTTTTTGACCTTATAATGCATACGCTTGAAGTACACGGGCTTGACGTCGACCGTGAACTCCTCACCCAGAGACATGTCGGGGTTGAGCTTGACGGCGCCGATCTCGATGATCTCCCCACGAAGATGAATGGGGAGCTTGTTGAAGACGGAGGATTTGGAGCTCATGGCCTGATTCCATTCCAAATCCACCACAATATAGTTCATACGTAACGATCCTTTTATGTTTAGTGACGACGTATTATAACACATCTTCTGAAAGATTGCACCCCTTTTTTACGGGATGGGCAATTTTCTTTGCCATACGCTGCAAGGTGTGCTATAATCAGGCAAAAACATCCTCGCATCGGGAGGGAACTATGACCGGAATGACGATAGCCGCAGCGGTGAAGGCGTGCGGAGGAAAATACATCGGTTCAAAGCCGGAAACGACTGAGCTCGGACGCGTTGTTATCGACAGCCGCGCCATCGAGCCGGGAGACCTTTTTGTTGCGTATAAGGGCGAAAAGGTGGACGGACACGATTATATCGGCGCTGCGCTCGACAAGGGGGCGGCGTGCTGCCTCTGCGAGCGCGTGCCGGAGGGGGAAACACGCGGAGCTATCGTTGTAAACGATGTGCAGACGGCGCTTGAGGCGATCGCGGCGGCCTACCGCGACACGCTTTCGCTTCCAATCATCGGCATCACGGGCAGCGTCGGCAAGACCTCGGCCAAGGAGATGATCTCGGCCGTGCTCTCGAGCCGGTATCATGTGCTCAAAACGGA